>NZ_JBHWIQ010000011.1:88212-257711 GCF_042732055.1 Streptomyces sp. NPDC059816 | reverse complement strand
GGCGCTTCCCTTCGGTGTTTCCGACTCTATCAGATCTTTCCGATCCGATTTCCTCGGTGCTTTCCGGGAGAACGCTTTTCGGCGTTTTCCTTTCCAGCGATCCCGACTTTATCAGAAGACTCTGAGTCGGATTTCCCGCCCGGTCCGGAAGACCCTCGGCACGCATGCGCGCCGGTGCTTCCCTGTCAGGCGGAGCCGTAAACGTACTGGAGCGGAGCGCCCCGATGCAAATCGAGGTGCTCCGCCCCAGGTTGGCGCTCGGTCGGGTCAGACCTCGACCACGACCGGCAGGATCATCGGGCGGCGTCGGTAGTTGTCCGAGACCCACTTGCCGAGGGTGCGGCGGATCAGCTGCTGGAGCTGGTGGGGTTCGACCACGCCGTCCTGCGCCGAGCGCTCCAGGACCTCGATGACCCTGGGGATGACGTCACCGAACGCCGCGTCCTCGATGCCGGAGCCGCGGGCCTGGACGTGCGGGCCCCCGGTGATCTTCCCGGTGCTGGCGTCCATGACGACGAAGACGGAGATGATGCCCTCGTCACCGAGGATCTTGCGGTCCTTGAGCGCGGGCTCGCCCACGTCGCCGACCGACAGTCCGTCCACGTAGACGTAGCCGGCCTGGACCTTGCCGACGATCTTCGCCTTGCCGCCGACCAGGTCGACGACGACCCCGTCCTCGGCGATCACGATGCGGTCGTGCGGCACCCCGGTGAGTGCGCCCAGTTCGGCGTTGGCCCGCAGATGGCGCCATTCGCCGTGGACCGGCATCAGGTTGCGGGGCTTGCAGATGTTGTAGAAGTACAGCAGCTCGCCGGCCGAGGCGTGGCCCGAGACGTGGACCTTGGCGTTGCCCTTGTGGACGACGTTGGCGCCCCAGCGGGTCAGGCCGTTGATCACGCGGTAGACCGCGTTCTCGTTGCCCGGGATGAGGGACGACGCGAGGATCACCGTGTCGCCCTGGACGATCCGGATCTGGTGATCGCGGTTGGCCATGCGGGACAGCGCGGCCATCGGCTCGCCCTGCGACCCCGTGCACACCAGGACGATCTCGCTGTCCGGCAGGTCGTCGAGGGTCTTCACGTCCACGACGAGGCCCGGGGGAACCTTGAGGTAGCCGAGGTCACGGGCGATGCCCATGTTGCGGACCATGGAGCGCCCGACGAACGCGACCCGGCGCCCGTACTCGTGCGCGGCGTCCAGGATCTGCTGGATGCGGTGCACGTGGCTGGCGAAGCTGGCCACGATGATCCGCTTGCGGGCCCCGGCGAACACCTGGCGCAGGACGTTCGAGATGTCCCGCTCGGGCGGGACGAAGCCCGGCACCTCGGCGTTCGTGGAGTCCGACAGGAGGAGGTCGATGCCCTCTTCGCTGAGTCGGGCGAACGCGTGCAGGTCGGTGAGGCGACCGTCCAGCGGGAGCTGGTCCATCTTGAAGTCACCGGTGTGCACGACCATCCCGGCGGGGGTGCGGATGGCCACGGCCAGCGCGTCCGGGATGGAGTGGTTGACGGCGACGAACTCGCACTCGAAGGGGCCGATGCGTTCCCGGTTCCCCTCCGCCACCTCCAGGGTGTAGGGGCGGATGCGGTGCTCCTGGAGCTTCGCCTCGATCAGGGCGAGGGTCAGCTTGGAGCCGATCAGCGGAATGTCCGGCTTCTCGCGCAGGAGGAAGGGGACACCGCCGATGTGGTCCTCGTGACCGTGCGTGAGGACGATGCCCTCGATGTCGTCGAGGCGGTCCCTGATGGACGAGAAGTCCGGCAGGATCAGGTCGATTCCGGGCTGCTCCTCCTCGGGGAAGAGCACTCCGCAGTCGACGATCAGCAGGCGTCCGCCGTACTCGAAGACCGTCATGTTGCGGCCGATCTCACCGAGACCGCCCAGGGGAGTGACGCGCAGGCCGCCCTTGGGGAGCTTGGGCGGCGCGCCTAGTTCAGGATGCGGATGACTCAAAAGACTCTCCTCACCACGCGCGCCACGTACCGGTGGCACGTGGCGCGCGTGACGTTCGTGCAAAAGCAGTTGTGGGTAGGCCGGACCGGGTCGGTCCGGCAGCGTGCGTATTCAGTTGTGAAGTCTGTGGTGTGAGCCATACCCCGTGGGGGCTAGAGCTCCACCCCGCCCGCGGCGAGGTCCTTCTTCAGTTGGGTGGTTTCCTCGGCGGTGAGCCCGATCATGGGCAGCCGCAGGGGTCCACCGGGCAGGCCCAGGAGGGCGAGTGCCGCCTTGCTGGTCATGACGCCCTGGGTGCGGAACATCCCGGTGAAGACCGGCAGCAGCCGCTGGTGGATCTCCGTCGCCTTCTGCACGTCACCGGCGGTGTGCGCCTCCACCAGCGCGCGCAGCTCCGGGGTCACGACATGGCCGACGACGGAGACGAGGCCGATGGCGCCGACGGACATCAGCGGGAGGTTCAGCATGTCGTCACCGGAGTACCAGGCGAGTCCCGAGCGGGCGATGGCCCAGCTCGCGCGGCCGAGGTCGCCCTTGGCGTCCTTGTTGGCCACGATGCGGGGGTGCGCGGAGAGGCGGACCAGCGTCTCGGTGTTGATCGGGACACCGCTGCGGCCGGGGATGTCGTAGAGCATCACGGGCAGGCCGGTGGCGTCGGCGATCGCGGTGAAGTGCTGGTACAACCCCTCTTGCGGAGGCCTGTTGTAGTACGGGGTGACGGCGAGCAGGCCGTGGGCTCCGGCTCGTTCGGCCGCGCGGGCGAGTTCGATGCTGGAGCGGGTGTCGTTGGTTCCGATGCCCGCGATCACGTGGGCGCGGTCACCGACGGCGTCGAGGACCGCGCGGACCAGGTCGCTTTTCTCCGCGCCGGTGGTGGTGGGGGACTCCCCGGTGGTGCCGTTGACCACCAGGCCGTCGTTGCCGGCGTCCACCAGATGGGCGGCGAGCCGCTGAGCGCCGTCGAGGTCAAGTGCGCCGTCCGCCGCGAAGGGCGTGACCATGGCGGTGAGGACCCGCCCGAAGGGGGTCTGCGGAGTGGAGGTCGGAGCCATGGGTAACACGCTACTCGCTGCTCAGCGCGCGGTCCCCATGCGGGGGACGCGGAGTGTGTGACGAAGGTGGAGCCCGGCACTGCCTGCTCGGGGGTTCAAGCAGTGCCGGGTCCGTTTGATCAGGCTAGATGAACTTCGCGAAATGCTGCAATACGGACACCTTCCCGGGCCGTCCCGCACATCTGTGCCCGCGCGCACCACCGGGCGCGTGCGGGGCCCGTACCGGGCGGCGGGTCCACGGACAGCTCCGGTCCCGCGGTCGCGTCGCGGGTACTACGGCGCCACTCGGCCGTTCGCGTTGAAGGCGGCGTGCGTGAGCGGCATCAGCTGCTCCCAGTGCTGCTCCATCGCCTGGCCCACCATCTCGATCTCGCGCTGCGGGAACGAGGGCACCGCGGCGAGTTCGTGCTGGGTGCGCAGTCCGAGGAAGTGCATCAGGGAGCGGGCGTTGCAGGTGGCGTACATGCTGGAGAACATGCCGACCGGCAGGACGGAGCGGGCCACCTCGCGGGCGACGCCGGCCTCCAGCATCTCCAGGTAGGCGGCGTACGCCTGGCGGTAGGAGTCCTCCATGGCCCGGCCGACCAGTTCCTGCTGGGCCCGGGCGCCCTCCACGAAGACGTACTTCCCGGGGCGTCCCTGCTGGACGAGCTTGCGGGACTCGTCCGGGACGTAGAAGACCGGCTCCAGCTGGCGGTAGCGGCCCGACTCCTCGTTGTACGACCAACCCACCCGGTGCCGCATGAACTCGCGGAACACGAAGATCGGCGCGCTGATGAAGAACGTCATCGAGTTGTGCTCGAACGGGCTGCCGTGCCGGTCGCGCATCAGGAAGTTGATCAGCCCCTTGGAGCGGGCCGGGTCCTTCTCCAGCTCTTCCAGGGACTGTTCCCCGACGGTCGAGACGCGGGCGGCGAACAGCACGTCGGCGTCGCTCGCCGTGTGCTTCACGAGTTCGACGGTGACGTCGCTGCGGAAGCTCGGCTTCTGGTCGTCGGCGGGGGTGTCGGTCACGGTTCGGGGGGTCCTTCCCATCGCGTCGCTCGGGCGGCGACCACTCTACGTCGCGGGGTGGACGGCACCTGCCCGCAGGAGGGGCGGGGCCGCCGGCGGCGGGGACGCGGTGACCGCTTCGTTGCCGAATCGTGGCGTAGTTCGATGAACCCCGGCGAAGGGCGGTGAACTTCTGCGAAATCGGTGAAACGGGGCACCATTCGGGGCTGTTCTGCGTCTGTAGGGGTGACGGTGTTTCCGTGTGATTCCAGGAGAGGAGCCTCCATGTTCCGCCGGCGCGAGTCCGTTCCCTTCGCCTTCGTCGCCGAGGCAGACGACTTCCGCAGCAATGTCACTCCCCCGCCCCGGGAGCGGGCGTCCGCGGGCGCCCTGGTGGGCCGCAGCCTCATCGGCCTCACGGTCGTCGCCGGGCTCGTGGGGGCCCTGGTGTTCGGCATGCCGGCCCTGACTCCCGACATGTCCCCCTCGCGCACCCAGCAGTCCGAGGCGACGGTCGAGGGGCGCTGAGCGACCCGCCCATGACGACGGTCACCGTGGGTGATGGACGGTGAGCGCACCGAATCGAGTGGTTTCGATATGCACCGCGTTGACCTGCGATGTCGTCCGGCGGTGACTCATCCGGCCCCCCGAGGGTGGTCGGCACGGTCACGTATCGATAACCTCACCGGGCACGGACCCGTGCGTTGATCGAGTGAGGACCAGTCGTGCCCCTGCCCTTTCTGACGGCGGATCGCGCCTTCGACGAGGCGTCGGACGATATCGCGCTGCCGTTCGACGACCGCGACCGTTGGCGCCGCCCCTACCGGCCCGGGCCCTGGCGGGTGGGAGCCGCCGCGCTCCTGCTGCTGTTGGCCTCGTACGTCCTGTTCGCCACCATGATCATGGCGGTGGCGGGCTCCCTGTCCGCGGCCGGGGTGTGCATGGCGGTGGCGCTGCTCATCATCGGGACCTCGCTGCGGTTGCTGCGCGTGGGGGCCTGGGTCAGTGCACGGGGTCTGCGCCGGGTCAGGTTCCTGACGACGGTCACCGTCCCCTGGGGTCGGGTGGCCGCGGTGCGCACCGTGCAGCAGCCGGTGCGCTGGCTGGGGCTGCCGCGTACGGTCCAGGGCCAGGCGCTGGTGCTCGTCCGCGGGGCGGACACCGCGCTGCCGCTGCTGACGACCCACAACGCGGACTTCCTGGCGCGGTCGCGCGCCTTCGACCGGGCCGCGGACGCCATCGAGGTCTGGGCCGACGAGTACCGCGGCTGAACCGTCCGGTCGGTTCGGTCACGAGGTGACGGCAGTGCCCGCCCCGGCAACCGGGGCGGGCACTGCCGCCGTCAGGCGCTGAGCTGCCGTCCTTCGTGGAGGGCGATCGCCCGCTGCATCGCCTTGCGGGCGCGCGGGGTGTCACGGGCGTCGTGGTAGGCGACGGCGAGTCGGAACCAGCAGCGCCAGTCCCCCGGGGCCCGTTCCGTCTCCTCCTTGCGCTTGCGGAACACCGCGTCGGCGGAGTCCCGGTCGATGCGTCCGCTGGGGGTGCGGACGAGTTCGTCGACGGGCAGTCCGCCCTCGCGTTCGAGTTCGGCGGCGAGGGAGTTGGCCTTGCGGGCGAACTGGGTGTTCTTCCAGAGGAACCAGATCCCGATCACGGGCAGGACCAGGACCGCGATCCCGAAGGCCACCGTGATCAGGGTGCCGGTCTGGATGAGGAACACCCCGCGGCTGCCGACCAGGGCGAAGTAGACGACCAGGACGGCCGCCACGATGGCGTATGTGATCTTGGCGCGCATGAGGTCAGCCGAGGTCCAGGAAGTGTTCCAGGCCGAAGGTCAGGCCCGGAGCGTCCACGATGCGCCGCACGCCCAGGAGGATGCCCGGCATGAAGCTGCTGTGGTGCAGCGAGTCGTGCCGGACGGTCAGGGTCTCCCCCTCGCCGCCGAGCAGCACCTCCTGGTGGGCGAGCAGGCCGCGCAGCCGCACCGCGTGCACCCGGACGCCGTCGACGTCGGCGCCGCGCGCCCCGTCCAGTGCGGTGACCGTCGCGTCCGGCTGGGGGGCGCTGCCCGCGCGGGTGCGGGCGGCGGCGATCAGCTGGGCGGTGCGGGTCGCCGTGCCGCTGGGGGCGTCGACCTTGTTCGGGTGGTGCAGCTCCACGACCTCGACGGACTCGAAGTAGGGTGCGGCGATCTGCGCGAACTTCATGGTCAGCACGGCGCCGATGGAGAAGTTCGGCGCGATGAGGACCCCGGTCTCCGGGGACGCGGCCAGGCTGGTGCCGAGCTGGGCGAGCCGGTCGTCCGTCCAGCCCGTGGTGCCGACGACGGCGTGGATGCCGTGGCGCACGCAGAAGTCGAGGTTGCCCATGACCGAACCGGGGTCGGTCAGCTCGACGGCGACCTGCACGTCCTGCTCGACCAGGGTCTCCAGCTTGTCGCCGCGGCCGAGCGCGGCCACCAGCTCCATGTCCTCGGCGGCCTCCACGGCGCGTACCGCCTCGGAGCCGATGCGGCCCTTGGCGCCGATGACCGCGACACGCAGCTTGCTCATGTGCTTGTTCCTTACGGGAGGGGGGACGACACGGGAGGTCAGCCGACCGTCGCGTGCAGCGCGGCCGTCTGCTTGTCCTTGAGCGGGCCGATCACCGACAGGGACGGACGCCGGCCCAGTACCTCGCGGGCGACCGCGCGGACCTCGTCCGGGGTGACCGCGCCGATCCGGGCGAGCATGTCGTCCACGGACATCTGCTCGCCCCAGCACAGCTCGCTCTTGCCGATGCGGTTCATCAGGGCACCGGTGTCCTCCAGGCCGAGGACCGTGGAGCCTGCGAGCTGACCGATGGCGCGGGCGATCTCGTCGTCGGACAGGCCGTGCTCGGCGACCTGGTCCAGTTCGTCGCGGCAGATCTTCAGGACGTCGCCGACCTGGCTGGGCCGGCAGCCCGCGTAGACGCCGAAGAGTCCGCAGTCGGCGAAGCCCGAGGTGTACGAGTACACGCTGTAGGCCAGGCCGCGCTTCTCCCTGACCTCCTGGAACAGCCGGGACGACATGCCGCCGCCGAGTGCGGTGTTGAGCACGCTCAGCGCCCAGCGGCGGTCGTCGGTCCGGGAGAGGCCGGGCATGCCGAGGACGAGGTGCGCCTGCTCGGTCCTGCGGCCGATGTGTTCGACCCGGCCGGCGGCGCGTATGGTGCGGCTGCCGTCGCGGGGGGTGGCGGGTACCGCGTCGGCGCGGCCGAGTGCGCCGGCCCGTTCGAAGGCGGCGCGGACCTGGCGGACCACCTTGTGGTGGTCGACGTTGCCGGCGGCGGCGACGACGAGGTGGGTGGGGTCGTAGTGCTTCTTGTAGAAGCGGCGGATGCGGTCGGCGCTCAGGGCGTTGACCGTGTCGACCGTGCCGAGGACGGGACGGCCGAGGGGGCTGTCCCCGAACATCGTCTGCGCGAACAGGTCGTGCACGCAGTCGCCGGGGTCGTCCTCGGTCATCGCGATCTCTTCGAGGATGACGCCGCGCTCGGCGTCGACGTCCTCCTGGCGGATCAGGGAACCGGTGAGCATGTCGCAGACCACGTCGATGGCGAGCGGCAGGTCGGTGTCGAGCACGCGTGCGTAGTAGCACGTGTACTCCTTCGCCGTGAAGGCGTTCATCTCGCCGCCGACCGCGTCGATCGCGGACGAGATGTCCAGTGCGGTGCGCTTCTCGGTGCCCTTGAAGAGCAGGTGCTCCAGGTAGTGGGTGGCGCCGTTCAGGGCCGGCGTCTCGTCACGGGAGCCGACGTGGGCCCAGATGCCGAAGGTCGCCGATCGTACGGAGGGCAGGGTTTCGGTGACGACCCGCAGGCCGCCCGGCAGGGTCGTACGACGGACCGTGCCGATGCCGTCCTTGCCCTTGAGCAGGGTTTGGGTACGGGCGACGGCCCGCGTCTCCGAAGAGACACGGGCCGTCGCGCGGAAACTACGGGACGTCACTTGGCAGCGTCGTCCTTCGCGTCCTCGGCACCGTCTTCGCCCTCGACCACGGGGATGAGGGAGAGCTTGCCGCGGGAGTCGATCTCGGCGATCTCGACCTGGACCTTGTGGCCCACGCCGAGCACGTCCTCGACGTTCTCCACGCGCTTGCCACCGGCGAGCTTGCGGATCTGCGAGATGTGCAGCAGTCCGTCCTTGCCCGGGAGCAGCGACACGAACGCACCGAAGGTGGTCGTCTTGACGACCGTGCCCAGGTAGCGCTCGCCGACCTCCGGCATGGTCGGGTTGGCGATGCCGTTGATCGTGGTGCGGGCGGCCTCGGCGGCCGGGCCGTCGGCGGCACCGATGTAGATGGTGCCGTCGTCCTCGATCGTGATCTCGGCGCCGGTGTCCTCCTGGATCTGGTTGATCATCTTGCCCTTGGGGCCGATGACCTCGCCGATCTTGTCCACGGGGATCTTCACGGTGATGATCCGCGGGGCGTTGGGGGACATCTCGTCCGGCGTGTCGATGGCTTCCATCATCACGTCGAGGATGTGCAGCCGTGCGTCGCGGGCCTGCTTCAGCGCGGCGGCCAGCACGGAGGCGGGGATGCCGTCGAGCTTGGTGTCGAGCTGGAGGGCCGTGACGAACTGCTTGGTGCCGGCGACCTTGAAGTCCATGTCACCGAACGCGTCCTCCGCACCGAGGATGTCGGTGAGGGTGACGTAGTGGGTCTCGCCGTCGATCTCCTGGGAGATCAGGCCCATGGCGATGCCGGCGACCGGGGCCTTGAGGGGCACACCGGCGTTCAGCAGGGACATGGTGGAGGCGCAGACCGAGCCCATGGACGTCGAGCCGTTGGAGCTCAGCGCCTCGGACACCTGACGGATCGCGTAGGGGAACTCCTCACGCGTGGGCAGGACCGGCACCAGGGCGCGCTCGGCGAGCGCACCGTGACCGATCTCGCGACGCTTGGGAGAGCCGACGCGGCCCGTCTCGCCGGTGGAGTACGGCGGGAAGTTGTAGTTGTGCATGTAGCGCTTGCGGGTGACCGGGGACAGCGTGTCGAGCTGCTGCTCCATGCGGAGCATGTTCAGCGTGGTCACGCCGAGGATCTGGGTCTCGCCGCGCTCGAACAGGGCGGAACCGTGGACCCGCGGGATGGCCTCGACCTCGGCGGCCAGGGTGCGGATGTCGGTGACACCGCGGCCGTCGATGCGCTTCTTCTCCTTGATGACGCGCTCGCGGACCAGGGACTTGGTCAGCGAACGGTACGCGGCGGAGATCTCCTTCTCGCGGCCCTCGAACTGCGGGAGCAGCTTCTCGGCGGCGAGGACCTTGACGCGGTCCAGCTCGGTCTCGCGCTCCTGCTTGCCCGCGATGGTGAGGGCCTGGGCGAGCTCGTCCCGGACGGCGGCCGTGAGGGCCTCCAGGACGTCGTCCTGGTGGTCGAGGAAGATCGGGAACTCGCCGGTCGGCTTGGCGGCCTTCGAGGCGAGGTCGGCCTGGGCCTTGCACAGGACCTTGATGAAGGGCTTCGCGGCGTCCAGACCGGCCGCGACGACCTCCTCGGTGGGGGCGTCGGCACCGCCCTCGACGAGCTTGATGGTCTTCTCGGTGGCCTCGGCCTCGACCATCATGATCGCGACGTCGCCGTCGTCCAGGGTGCGGCCCGCGACGACCATGTCGAAGACGGCGTCCTCGAGCTCGGTGTGCGTCGGGAACGCCACCCACTGGCCGCGGATCAGCGCGACGCGGACGCCGCCGATCGGGCCGGAGAAGGGCAGGCCGGCGAGCTGCGTGGACGCGGACGCGGCGTTGATCGCGACGACGTCGTACAGGTGGTCCGGGTTGAGCGCCATGATCGTCGCGACGACCTGGATCTCGTTGCGCAGGCCCTTCTTGAAGGACGGGCGCAGCGGGCGGTCGATCAGGCGGCAGGTGAGGATCGCGTCCTCGCTGGGGCGGCCCTCGCGACGGAAGAAGGAACCGGGGATCTTCCCGGCCGCGTACATGCGCTCCTCGACGTCCACCGTGAGGGGGAAGAAGTCGAGCTGGTCCTTCGGGTTCTTGGACGCGGTGGTGGCCGACAGCACCATGGTGTCGTCGTCCAGGTAGGCCACGGCGGAGCCGGCGGCCTGACGGGCCAGGCGGCCCGTCTCGAAGCGGATGGTGCGGGTACCGAAGGCGCCGTTGTCGATGACGGCCTCGGCGTAGTGGGTCTCGTTCTCCACTAGCGGTGTCTCCTCTTGTGTGTCCCGCGCGCCCGTGTGGCGGGGGACCGTGGCGGAGAAGCGCGCCGTGGGTGCTTGCCGGTCTTCGATCGAAGCCCTCGGGGGGTGCCCCGGGAGCCACTACCGAGGACCGGCGCGGCGGGGGCGCTTCTCCTCGTCGTTGTCACGTCGTGCGGAACCGCTCCGTGCGGTGCCGCGGGTGCCGGGGGCGCGGTCCTTCGCGTCCTCGGCCTGACGGTGGCCGTGGCGCTCGGCGCCGCGGCACGTCGGGGTGGTGCTGCGTCCAGACTACAAAGCCGTGGTGACACTGCGCACGCAGAGCGGGTACGACGGGTGTGCCGCCGTTCGCTGCGCGTGGTCGGTGGGGCTGCCGGTCCGGCCGGGCAACGGCGAAGGGAGCGGTTCCCTGGGGTGGGAACCGCTCCCTTCACGGCGTACTACTTGGCGCCCGCCGCACCGCGACGGATGCCGAGGCGGTCGACCAGGGCGCGGAAGCGCTGGATGTCCTTCTTGGCCAGGTACTGGAGCAGGCGGCGGCGCTGACCGACCAGGATGAGCAGACCGCGACGCGAGTGGTGGTCGTGGCGGTGCGTCTTCAGGTGCTCGGTCAGGTCGGAGATCCGGCGCGACAGCATCGCGACCTGGACCTCGGGGGAGCCGGTGTCGCCTTCCTTGGTGGCGAACTCCGACATGATCTGCTTCTTCGTAGCGGCGTCGAGCGACACGCGTACTCCTTGTTTCCGTCTTCATGAGGCCGCCGAGTGCCCCTGTCACATCGCAGGGGATCTTCCAAGACTCGACAGGCAGGGTCCGCTGGGCGCTGCCTCCAGGTCTCGTGAGATCCGGGGGTGCGTACGCAAACGGCCGTCGACCAGGGTATCAGCTGCCCGCCGTGGCCCAGAGCGGGTACGCCTCGACGGATGCGGCACGGGTACGGGACGTGTGCGAGCAGTGGGGGCGTCAGCTGGTCATCGCCCTGGCCTTGGCGTACACGTCGAAGACGGCGAGGGCCAGCGGTACCAGGGTGAGCAGGAAGAATCCCTCCGCGAGCTCCAGGAAGCGTCCCCAGAAGGGGCTGACCCCGCCCCGGGAGGCGATCAGTCCGACCGCCGTGACCAGGGCGGCGGCCACGGCGAGCGCGGCGACGAGCCAGACCGTGCGGACGTCCAGTCCTGCCGGGTCGCCGCGCAGGGCGTCGCGGACGAGTCCGGACGGCGGGTTGAGGGCGAGGCCGAGGCCCAGCAGGACCAGGGAGCCGAGGCCGGCCGCGAGGGTGGCGCCGACCTGGGCCGAGTAGCGGAACAGCTGGGCGCGCAGCAGCAAGGACAGACCCGTCGCGAGGGCGAGGAGCTGACCCCATCCGCTGTCGGAGAAGCCGAGGACGGCAGCGGCGCCCACGGCGACCAGGGCACAGCCGCCGACGAGTCCGACGAGCAGTTCGTGACCCCGCCGGGCCCGGGCGGCGATGCGGTCGAAGTCCACCGCCTCGGGGGGCGCGGGCTCGTCGCCGTACGCCCCCGCAGTGGTGGTCGGCTGGCTCTCGCGCAGGGCGCTGGGCGCGTCGAAGCCGATGGGGAGCCGGGCGAAGCGCAGCGAGAGGCCCGGCAGGAAGGCGAGGGCGCCGACCGCGAGGGGGGCGCAGATCGCGGCGGTCTCCACGGCCGTGAGGTCCGCGAGCAGAGCGGTGAAGGTGGTGAGCAGGCCGGTGCCGGACGCGACGGCGAAGGCGACGAAGGGGCCGTCGCCGCGCGGGGAGGTGAAGGTGAGGAGCAGTGCGGCGAGGAGGACGGCCGCGCAGGCGAGGAGGAAGTGGAGCCGGCCGATGCCCTGGCCGTCGGCCGGGGTCAGCAGGCCGGAGCCGGCGACGGCGATGTTGGGGAGGGCGCCCAGGCCGAGGGCGATCGAGGCGGCCCGGTCCTCGTAGACGCGGGCGCGGACGGCGCCGAGCGCGAGCAGGAGCAGCCCGGTGACGGCGGCGAGGACGCCGGGCAGTCCGTGCATGTCGTGGCGCGGATCGGCGGACCAGGCGACGAAGGCGATCAGCGCGGCGAGGACGCCGCCGCCGGTGAGGCCGGCCGCCCGGGTCAGTTCGCCGGTCCACAGGGTGCGGTCGCGGCCGACGGCGGAGGCGACGGCTTCGGACACGTCGTCGAAGACGGCGGGCGGCAGCGACTCGGCGAAGGGGCGCAGGGTGAGGAGCTCGCCGTCGAGGATGCGTTGGGCGGCGAAGGACCGGGAGCTGTCGAGCACGGTGCCGTCGCGTCGGACGAGGTGGTAGCCGACGGGCGCTCCGGGGGTGGGGCTCTGCTGGGAGAGCCGCAGGATCTCGGGGTGGACGTCGGCCACCGGGACGTCATCGGGGAGGGCGATGTCGATGCGGCTGTCGGGGGCGACGATCGTGACGCGGCAGAAGCCGAGGCCCGTGCCGGGGCCGCGGCCCGTCGCGGGACCGTTCGGTCCGCCGGGTGCGGCGGGGCCGCCGGTCCCTCCGGTGGCCGCGGAAGCCGTCATGCTCACCTGCTGCTCCCCCTCTGGGTGATGTGGCCGTGGGCGCTGGTGCGGTGACCGTGGGCCGTGGGCACCGGTGCGGTGTGACCGTGGGTTCCGGTCCGTTTCCGGCCCGACTCGTACGGGTTCCGGACCGAAACCGGTCCGCCCCCGGGCCGTACCGGGCCCGCATCGGGTCCGAGTGGGCGCGGAACACCCCGATTCGTACGGCTCGTTCTCCGTGTGCGCCCGCACACGCACGGCAGCCTATCGCCCCGCTGCCGGAGGGCCCGTCAGTAGGATCGGCCGCGCGGCCGACGTCCGCCCGACACGGGGCGGCGGACGGAAGAGACGTGGCCGGCAAGGGAATTGGTGCGAATGAGCCAGATCATCGTCAAGCGCCCGCCGCGGGCGTTGCCGTCCGCAACGCCCACGGGAGAGATCGCGCTCCAGGCCCCGCCCGAGCTGCCGCGCGGCCAGGACGAGGGCACCATGATGCAGCTCCTGCCGATGTTGGGCATGGGCGGTTCGGTGGTGTTCTTCTTCATGCCCAACGCCCACCCCTTCATGAAGGTCATGGGCATGGTGATGATCGCGTCCACCCTCGCGATGACGATCGCCATGGTGGTGCGCTACCGGCGGGGCGCACAGGGGCAGTTGGCGGACCTGCGGCGGGACTACCTGCGGTACCTGGCCCAGACGCGGCGGGCCGCGGTGGAGACCGCCCGCGCCCAGCGCGACGCCCAGTACTTCCTGCACCCCTCCCCCGACCAGCTGTGGGCGCTGGTCGCCGAGGGCAGCCGGGTCTGGGAACGGCGCACCGGTGACGGGGACTTCGGACAGGTGCGGATCGGTCTGGGGCCGCAGCCGCTGGCCACCGCGCTGATCGCGCCGGAGATCGGGGCGACGGACGGCCTGGAGCCGCTGACGGAGGATGCGCTGCGCCGCTTCGTCGCCGCGCACGGCACGCTCGACGCGCTCCCGATGGCGGTGTCGCTGCGGTCCTTCTACCACGTGACGGTCAGCGGGGATCCCGCCACCGTGCGCGGTACGGCCCGTGCCCTGACGGGCTCGCTGGCCTCGTTGCACTCCCCCGACGACCTGATGCTGGTGTTCGGCGTCGGCACGGACGCCGCCGCCGAGTGGGAGTGGACGAAGTGGCTCCCGCACACCCAGGCGGGCGGCGCACCGGACGGCGCGGGTTCCCGACGGATGATCGTGCACCGGTCGGGCGATCTGGAGACCCTGTTGGCCGAACGGATCGCGGGCCGACCGCGGTTCCACCCGGCCGGTGCGCCCGTACCGGACGAGCCGCACCTCGTGATCGTGCTGGACGGCCTGTCCCTGTCACCGGACTCCCCGTTGGCGTCGGTGGAGGGGCTCCAGGGGGTGACCGTCGTCGAGGTCGTCCCCGGCGAGCTCTCCGCGGGCCGGGGGGACCTGTCGGTGGTGGCCCACCCGGGCCACCTGCGCTTGGAGTCGGCGGGCGGCCAGGTCTACGAGGGCGTACCGGACGTGCTCGCGTACGCGTCCGCCGAGGCGCTGGCCCGGCAGTTGGCACCGCTGCGGATGGCGTCGGGCGGTGACGACGACGAGCCGCTGCTCGCGAACCTGGAGTTCACGGACCTGCTGGGGCTCGGGGACGCGGCGTCGGTGGACACCCGCCGCACCTGGCGACCGCGTTCGCTGGCGGAGCGGCTGCGGGTGCCCATCGGCGTCGGCGAGGACGGCCGTCCGGTGATGCTGGACCTCAAGGAAGCCGCGCAGGAGGGCATGGGACCCCACGGGTTGTGCGTGGGGGCCACCGGCTCCGGCAAGTCGGAACTGCTGCGGACGTTGGTGCTGGGCCTCGCGGTCACCCACTCGTCGCAGACGCTGAACTTCGTGCTCGCCGACTTCAAGGGCGGTGCCACCTTCGCCGGGATGGCGCAGATGCCGCACGTGGCGGCCGTGATCACCAACCTGGCGGACGACCTGACGCTCGTCGACCGGATGGGCGACTCGATCCGGGGCGAGCTGAACCGCCGCCAGGAGATGCTGCGGGACGCCGGGAACTACGCCAACATCCATGACTACGAGCGGGCGCGGGCCGCCGGCGCGCCGCTCCAACCCGTTCCTTCCCTGGTCCTGGTGATCGACGAGTTCAGCGAACTCCTCACGGCCAAACCGGACTTCATCGAGATGTTCGTGCAGATCGGTCGGATCGGGCGTTCGCTGGGCGTGCACCTCCTGCTGGCTTCCCAGCGGCTGGAGGAAGGGCGGCTGCGCGGACTGGAGACGTACCTGTCGTACCGGGTGGGGCTGCGGACCTTCTCGGCGGCCGAGTCGCGGGCGGCGCTCGGCGTACCGGACGCCTACGAACTGCCGAACGTGCCGGGTTCGGGCTTCCTGAAGTTCGGTACCGACGAGATGGTCCGCTTCAAGGCGGCGTACGTCTCCGGCGCGTACCGGTCCACCGCGTCCCGGGCCACCGGGACGAGGGGTCCGCTGCCGGTGGACCGGCGCCCGGTGCTGTTCACCGCGGCGGAGGTGCCCGTGTCGTACGGATACGCGCCGCCGCCCCGTGCGGAACCGGGCGCGGACGCGGACGACGCACTGGCCGACACGGTCCTCGACGTGATCGTGCAGCGGCTGGAGGCGCAGGGCCCGGCGGCCCACCAGGTGTGGCTGCCGCCGCTCGACAGCCCGCCCTCGCTGGACGACCTGCTGCCGGGGCTGACCGCGGTGCCGGGCCGGGGGCTGACCCAGCCCGGCTACGAGGGCGCGGGGCGACTGGTGGTGCCCCTGGGACTCGTGGACAAGCCGTACGAGCAGCGGCGCGACCCGCTGTGGTGCGACTTCTCCGGTGCGGCCGGCCACCTCCAGCTCCTCGGCGGCCCGCAGTCCGGCAAGTCGACGCTGCTGCGGACGCTCATCGCGTCGTTCGCGCTCACCCACACCCCTCACGAAGTCCAGTTCTACGGCCTCGACTTCGGTGGTGGAGGACTGGCAGCGGTCGCCGGGCTGCCGCACGTCGGCGGGATCGCCTCCCGTCTCGACCCGGAGCGGGTCCGGCGCACCGTCGCCGAGGTGTACGGGGTGCTGACCCGGCGCGAGGAGTACTTCCGGACGACGGGAATCGCGTCGATCGCGGACTTCCGGGCCCGCCGCGCACGCGGTGACGTCTCCGTCGACGACCAGCCGTGGGGGGACGTGTTCCTCGTCATCGACGGCTGGGGGAACTTCCGCGGCGAGTACGAGGGCCTGGAACAGGTCGTCCTCGACATCGCCTCCCGCGGCCTCGGCTACGGAGTGCACCTGGTGCTGTCCGCGTCCCGTTCCATGGAGGTCAGGTCCCACCTCAAGGACCACCTGGTGAACCGGCTCGAACTGCGGCTCGGCGACACCATGGACTCCGAGATCGACCGCAAGGTGGCGGTGAACGTGCCCGCGGGCGTGCCCGGCCGGGGCCTGTCCCCGCAGCGACTGCACTTCATGGCGGCGGTCCCCCGCATCGACGGGCTGTCCTCGGACACCGCCCTGGCACCGGCCACGGAGGCGCTGACGGCGGAGGTCGCGCGGCACTGGCCCGCGCCGGGCGCACCCGCGGTACGGCTGCTGCCCCGGACGCTGCCCGCGGACCGGCTGCCCGCCGGCGACCGGTTCCCCGACCGGGGCATGGCCTGGGCCCTGGACGAGGACAACCTCGAACCCGTGTTCCTCGACTTCGAGCAGGACCCGTTCTTCCTGGTCTTCGGCGAGAGCGAGTCCGGGAAGTCGAACCTGCTCCGGCTGCTCATCAAGCGGCTCGCCGAGCGGTACCCGGCCGACGACTGCAAGCTGTTCGTCGTGGACAACCGGCGCGCCCTGCTCGACGCCACGCCCGCCTCGCACCTCGCCGAATACGTGCCGATGTCCAACGCGATGGACCACCACGTCGAGGCGCTCGCTGACCTGATCCGCCGCCGCAGCCCCACCGCCGAGGTCACCGCACGGCAGTTGCGGGAGCGCAGCTGGTGGCAGGGGCCGACGGTGTACGTGGTCATCGACGACTACGACCTCGTCTCGACCTCCAGCGGCAACCCGCTGGCCCCGCTGACCGAGTTGCTCCCGTTCGCGCGGGACGTGGGGGTGCGGTTCGTCGTGGCCCGGGCCACGGCCGGAGCGGGACGGGCGTCGTACGAACCGTTCATCCAGCGGATGAAGGAGCTGGGCGCACAGGGCGTCGTCCTCGCGGGTGATCCCGGCGAAGGGGATCTGCTCGGCGGGGTGCGGCCCCGGTCGATGCCGGTGGGCCGCGGCACGTTCGTGTCCCGCAAGCGGGGCCGGCCGTTGGTCCAGACGGGACTCCTGGAATCGGAGGCGGACGGGGAGGGCTGAGGCCCTCGGCGTGTCGGAGGCGGCCCGGCAGGGCGCCTCCCGGGAAAGGGCGAGGGAAGTGGTCCCCGGGCCGGCGGGTGCGCACGCCCGTGCCCGCAGACCGATACGTTGCGTGTTCACTCGGGCGCGCTGCGCGTCCCCAGGGGGCGCGTCACGCGGGGCGCGCGCCTGGAACGTCCGTCCGCACGCCACTGGGTGTGCGATCGACCTGGTCGCGTCGTCGCGTCGACCGTGGGGGAAGGAACCGGTCCATGGGCTGGAACGAATGGGAGCAGTTGAAGGCGGAGGCCATCGAGCGGGGGTCCGACTCGATGCGGCTGAACCAGGTGCCGGGCGACCCGGAGGGCGGGCCCGCCGACGGCGGCAGCCCGCAGGCCGTACTGAAGGTCACCCAGGCCGACCTGGCGAAGGTCGGTGACCACGCCTTCGGGCTGTACGAACGGCTGTGGACCGAGGGGAGGGTGTCGGTCGACAGCACCGAGAAGGCGGCAGGAAGCCTGAAGGGGCAGGGGTTCGCGCTGGGTGGAGCCCTCCACCACGTCTCCACCCGGTGGGAGGAACAACTCACGTCGTTACGGGACGCCTGTGCGCACATCTCGAACCACCTGGAGTTCACCAAGCGGACCCACCGGGGCGACGAGCAGCACGTCCGCGGCGAGTTGAGCGGCATCCGCACCCTCGACCAGGGCTTCGACGAGAAGGTGGGCGGGCCCGGCACGGCCAACCCGGTCTACGAGTCTCAGAACAACGACAAGGACGACAAGGACGACAGGGAACACAAGGGCGGCGAGGGCGACCAGGGCGACGGAGGGGAGAAGGGCTAATGGACTTCGAGGCTTTGCGGAACGCCGAGTTCGGGCCGCTCGACACCGCTGTATCCGACTGGTCGCGGTTGGTCCGCAACCTGGATTCCCTGGAGAAGGACGCGCGGGACGGCCTCAAGGGCCAGGCTGCGAAGGCGAACTGGCAGGGGATCAACGCCACGGTGTCGCGGCAGTTCGTCGGCAAGACGGTCGGCGAGTTCACCGATGCGCACACCCAGGCGTCCTCGGTCCGGAACATCCTGCGGGACACCCGGGACGAACTGCGGTCGCACCGGCGCAAGCTGGAAGAGGCAATCGACCGCGGCAGCAAGAAGAACCTCACGGTCATCGCGACGGGTGGCGGAGGGTTCACGGTCACCATGCGGGTGCACCCGGACCGCGCGGGCAAGGGCACGGACGCCCCGGATCACGCGGCGGCCGACGCCCTGGCCCTGCGCGACGAGGTACAGGAGATCCTGGAGGCGGCCACCCGCAGCGACGACACCGCCAGCGACGTGCTGCGGGCCCTGGTGGACCAGAGCGAACACGGGTTCTCGGGCGCCTCGTACGGGGACCGGGACGGTGCGGTGCGGGCCGTCCGTGAGGCCGAGGCGTTGGCCCGGCTGGCGCGCCAGAACCCGGGTGACCTCAGCGTCAAGGAGTTCGACCGGCTCCTCGCCGGGCTCAAACGGTACGGGGACGACGCACTGTTCGCCGAGCGCTTCGCCTCGGAACTGGGCGCTGAGGGAACGCTGGAGTTCTGGGCCGGGATCAACGATCCGGAGCACGGCATCGAGGCGTCCTCCCGGGGAGGGAACGAGCTGATGCGCGAGCGCCTCAAACACTTCGACGACCTCCAGCGCCACCTGGGCCTGACCCTCGCCAACGCCACCCAGAGCGACAGCGCCGCGATGACCGACTGGAAGCGGGAAATGACCCGGCTCGGCGACCAACCGATCGGGCCGAGCGGCATGCACCAGGGCTTCCAGGTCATGAGCAACCTGATACGCCACGGCGACTACGACGACGGGTTCCTCAAGCAGTACGGGGATGCGCTCGTCAAGGCCGAGAAGCAGCACGGCGACGGTGACGCCAAGGCGCCCGTCGCGTGGCACAACCTGGGCATGGACCCCCACCTCAACCACGTGGGGCCCGATGGTGGTTCGGACCCGTTCACCGGTTTCATGAAGGCCCTCGCGAACAGCCCCGACGCGGCCACCACCTTCTTCGGCGAGACCTTCCGGACGGCCTCCGAAGCGGGTGATGGAAGCAGCGTGGACAACTTCACGTACTTCTTCGAGCAGCGTGACTGGCCGCCGGACCTCGACAGTGAAGAGCAGGCCAGCCGCATCGGGCGCGACATGATGGCGCAGGCGCTGGAGGCCGCGGTGACGGGCCACCCCGCCGGCGAGCTACCGACGGCGAACACGCCCGCGCACAACGCCGAACAGGCACACCTCATGGAACGGGTCATCGGCTCCATCTCCGAGAACCCTGACCGGCTGCTGGGCCACCGTTACATGGCGGACAGCATCGGCCAGATGACCGCGGAGTACATGCCGGACGTTCATCGGGGGTTGCACCCGGCGAAGTGGAGCGAAGAATCGCTCTTCCCCATTGCAGGAACGGCAGCTGTTTTCAACCACCACGACCTCACACGGGTCCTCTACTCTGTGGGGCGCGATCCGGACGGATATGCGGCCGTAACCATAGGGCAGCACGGCTACACCGGGAACATCATGGAATACCACTTCCGGAATCCTGACGCGCTCGTGAGCGATCCACTCTTCTCCAAGCCGGAGAATTTGAAGGCAAGCATCGAGGGAATCGCAAACATCGCGGGCGAGATCCAAGGCACGATCGGTGCGGGTCGCGCGCACGAGGGCGAGGTCGAGGAGGGGGCAAGGAACACCGAGTACAACACCGCTCTAGAGAAGTCCAAGGTGTGGACCAGCGCCGGGATCGGCATCGCTGTCGGAATCGGCGCAGCCAGCATTGCCGGCCCCTGGGGCATCGCTGCCGGCGGCATTGCGGGAACAGCATCGAACGAAATCCTCAACGGAATCGTGGCAGGTTCCCTACAAGACGGCGCAAACCAGGTCATCTACCGCAACGGTGAAGAAATCGGCAACACAATAGAATCCACCTTCAAAGCGGTGGAAATGGCTGCCGAAGAAGCGGGGAAGCTGTCAGGGAACCCGTCTCCACACATTGCGGCGATCGTGGCCGAGGCAGCGGAGAAGGGTTTCGATACAGCCCACACGAGGGTCAGCGACAGCCTGTATGGACAGGGCATCCCTGGCATCCTTGAAAGTAAGTAGAGGAGGAAATCATCATCCAGAGAAATCCGCTCACGATATCCCTCACTATCACGATACTACTATTCGTGACAGCAGGGGTTGTGTATCTGAATAGGATCCCTCCATTCGACGAAAGCGCGAAACCTAGGATCAATAAGAGCGACACATGCCCGGCACTAGGGAAATCGAAGAACCTCGTTCCAGCATTGAGAACCGCGCTGCCAACCGGGCGAAATTACATCTTCGTTGACACCCCGATCGCTGGGCACGGGGACGGATACTTGGTGCACTGCGCGGCTCGAATCAAAGATGTGGCAACCGCAATTGTCCTCTGGAGTCGGGCGATGCAGCCGATGAATCGTGAGGATTGGATAAGCAAGCAACTCAATGACTATACGGACGGCAATCCACTCGAAGACTTCAAGGCTGGAGTAATGGCTACCGCATCTATCTCCAGGGCGGCCGTACAAGTACCTTGCCACCCCGAGGGACGGAACACCGGGATGCATAGCAATCTCGGCGTCAACGTCTTCCTCCGCGAGGCAGGCGAGGCCAGCGACAAAGATACTCGCCAGGCACTGATCGATATCGTTCGAAGTGCGGCGGAGTATGCACACAAAGACGCCAAGTGTGAGCTCCCCTCGAAACTCTAGGGAACTGCACCGTATTGCCAGGGCGTAGGGTGAGGCACGGCAAAACACTTGACGAGAAACCACGGAGAAAGGGGTCGGGGCATGGCCGAGGAACAGGGCCTGGGAGTAGCGGAGTCCGAGGAAGAAGTGCGGGCCCGCAAGGAGCGGGAGAAGGACGAGCTGTACTCGCTGGACATCTCCGGCGTCGAGTGGGTGGGCGCTCCGGGCACCGAGGAGGACGAGGAGCGCGTGGAGATCGCGTACCTGCCCGGCGGCGGCGTGGCCATGCGGTCCTCGCTCGACAAGGAAACGGTGCTGAGGTACACCGAAGCCGAGTGGCGGGCGTTCGTACTCGGCGCGCGCGACGGGGAGTTCGACCTGACACCGGTCGAGGACGAGAGCGAGAGCGAGACTGCTGCCGGAACCGAGGGCGGGCCTCCGCGGTAGCGGGACGGCAGCCGGAGCTACAACAGGGGCCGGGGTGGGCACCTCCCGTGCGTGCCCACCCCGACCCCTGCCACCGCTCGCCCGCTCTACAGGAAGTAGCTGGCGGCCTTCTTGTCGCCGCCCATGTAGTCACCGCCGGCCCGGCCGACGACCCCCGCGATGGCGACCAGCGCCTGGTGGATGTCCTCGGCCTCCTTGTCCCACTTGGCCTGCTCCTGGGTGTACATCGTGTGGGCCTCGCCCTCCCAGCCCGCGGCGACGGTCGCCACGGCCCGCTTCAGGCTCGCGAGGTCCTCTTCCAGCTTCTTCGCCTGGTTGGCCAGCTCGGTCGCGGTGGCGTCCAGGCCGCCGTACCGGACGACCAGTTCGTCGTAGTTGCCCGTGGACATGGGTGCGGATTCCCCTCGTAGAGTGATGTGCTCGCGGTGGACGGTCAGCGGGCGGCTCTAGTAGCCGCTGAGGCTGGACTTCGGTGCGCCGTCGTACACGTTGATGCTCTGCACGGCCGCGCGGACCTCTTCCTCGGTGCCGTCCTTGATCTTGCGGCTCGCGCTCATGGCGTCGAGGAACTTCACGAGGATGTTGCCGATGCGCACCATCGAGGTGTTGATCTCGTGCTGCTTACTGTTGAACGCACCGGCGCCGATACCCTTCCACTGGCCTTCCAGGCTGTCGATCGTGGCCTGGAGGCGGTGGAGCTGGCCCTTGAGGTTCTCGAAGCGGGTGGCGATGTCCTGTTCGAGCTTGATGAGTTCTGAATTCGATAGCCGCTGGCCCTGAGACATGGCTGCGGTTCCCTTCTGTGTTGGGGGCGAGGGACGGGTTCGGACGGTGCTGGTGGTGCGGGTGGTCAGGCGTTGCGGCGCTTGCGGAGGAAAACGTAGGTGCCACCGCCGAGCACGGCGAGCCCCGCTGCGGCGCCGAGGACGGGGACGAGGTTGATGCCGTCGTTGTCCTTGTCGGCAGACGCGGTGGGACCGTTGGGGGCGTTGTCACCGTCTGCTGGCGATCCTTCGCTCGGTGAACCCTTCGGGGCCTGACCGACTTCGGAGTCCGTGGGCTTGCTCGACGGAGCGCTGGGGGACTCGTCAGCGGAGGGCTCGGCGCCCTCGATCGGAGTCTTCTCGTTCGTGATCGGGTTGACGTCCGCCGGTCCCGGGTCGATGTCGGGATCCTCCAGAACCAGGCGGGGGCGGATCAGGCCGTAGCCGAGGTAGTTGCTTGGATTGTTCCTCGCCCAGTCGCGCCCCGCGGTGTCGATGAGGGTACGGAGCACCTGATGGGCGGTCCACTCCGGATGGACGGACCAGATGAGGGCTGCGGACGCCGACGCGATCGCCGTGGCCTGGCTGGTTCCTCGGGAGGGGCAATACCGGGTGAACGTCTCGTCGCACCACATCGGAACGTTCACGCCTGGGGACGCAAGGTCAACGTAGTCGCCCTTCTGGGAAAAATCGCCGACCTTACCAGATTTGTCAGCGGCGCTGACTCCGATCGCTTCAATGTAGGCCGCTGGGTAGGCCCTGAACTCTGCCTTTGGCCCCTCGTTTCCGACGGAAGCAAAGATGAGCTTTCCCTTGGAGGCCGCATACTTCACGGAATCTTCAAGTTCAGGATCGGTGAACTCTCCTCCGAGCGACAGGTTAATGATCCGAGCATCGGTATCAGCAGCAGCTCGGATTCCATCCGGAATTGAAGCGGTCTTCCTGATTTCATCCTTACTCTTGAGCTGCTTCAGTACCACTCGAATCGGAATGATTCGCGCATCCGGCGCAAGTCCGCGGAGGCTCGCGTCAGCCCCGCTCCCGGCGATCAGCTCGGCCATCGTCGTACCGTGCCCTCCGTAGTCCTTGGTGGCACCGTAAGCAGCGTCATCGGGCACTTCATTGACGAGGACCTTGCCTCTGAGTGACGGCGTCTGAGGGTTGACGCCAGAGTCAACCACAGCCACCTTCACTCCTTTCCCTGTACTGATCTTCCACATTCTTTCCGCTTGCATGGGTTCCATATACCACTGCTGCGAATGAACGTCGTCGGCTGCGACAGGAGGCGCCAACCCAATCAGTAACGCGGTCATGACGGCACAAGAACTAGCTACGGAGACGACTGATCGCCCAAGGTGCCCCACCGATACTGGAGTCGCCCTGCCGCGACGGGCCTCAACTGACATCATTCCTGTGCCTGTCCTCGTCTAGCTCAGTCGATGAACCCTGCTGCCCGATGTCATCGTCCGATTGCTGCTCCTCTTCCGCGTCTCTACGCCGCTGGGAACCCTTCGCACCTCGCACTAGTCCAGTCCCGCCTACGGAGAAGCCCTGACCACTCCGATTCAGGTTGCTGCTCCTCGCGCCTCCCACGACGTTGGAATTGCTGGTAGGAGTTGCGGCCCGACGCGTAGTGCGTTGCTGGCGCTGCGGTTCTGAGGATGCGCCAATCACACCCCGGGCACCGGGGGCAACAGCAGGCCCAGCAGTGGACGCAGTCCTACCGACACCTCCGACAACGGGTGCCTGCCCGGGGCGTGGGCCCATCGGCGGCGGCGTTGCAGGCGCCGGGCGTCCGCCAACGATGCCGCTGGAGCCACCGACAGGCACGTTGCTGGGAGCTGCACGGTGCTGAGGTGAACCGCCGACTGCAGACACGGAACCCCCGGGCGGAACTCGGCCTGGGATGCCTTGCCCCTGAGGCACCCCTGTGTGCCTTGAGCCTCCCTGGACTCCGGCGCCCCATCCCCCTCCGGGATTCGCCGCCCTTCCTGCTGCCCCTCGAGCCCCAGCCCTCGCGGAATCCGACAAATTGTTCCCAGGTGCCGCCCGCCTCGGCTGTACTGACGTGCCACCCGTTGGCTCACCCTTCGGGATACGGTCGCGAGACGCTGGAGCCGGGGGCGTGACCGTGGCGGACTCACCGGGAGGCGCCTGGGCTGGGATCAGACCCGGACCGCTACTCACTGGACCTGTCGCGGTAGGAACAGTGCCGACACTCGCGATCTCGGTCGCAGGATCGCGGTTCATCACCGGAGACGTCCCGTGCGCGCCCCCTGGCACATTCACTCCTCCGGAGACGTCGTCCGGGGCTGTCACTCCACGAGTGGATGACTCTGACGCAGATGAAGCGACTGCCCCGTCGTGTCCCGGGGATGCGGAAAGCGGGACGCTGCCGTCAATGATCGGTTCGGCCCCGTCCCAGCCTCGATTCGGTCGAGGAACCCCCACGTCAGGCATTCGAGTGAACGTAGGACCCTCCTGCTGGGCCAGGGCGCCCTCGGAGACCGCGTAGAACGACGCCAGTCGGTTCATCTGGTTGATCGCCTCTTGGCGGTGCTTCTCCGCCTTCACCGCGGCCGCGTACTCCGCGTTGTCCGCCCCACGCTTGTCCGCGGGGAAGTCCTCGACGGCCTTGGGATCGGCTCGTGCGTCGCGAGGAGGCATGGAGCTGCGGACGGAGGCGAGCCCGGTCCCGGCGGCGGTGATCTGAGTGCCGGCGGCGTCGGCGAAGTCCGCGAGCTTCAAGGTGTCCGAGACGAGCGCCTCGCCCCACTTGCGGAACGCCTCACCCGACTCGCCCTCCCAATCGGGCTGGGCCACATGGCTCTTCAGTTCGTCGGCGGCCTTGTTGATGGCGTCGCGGGCGCTCCACAGTGCAGTGCCTGCCTCTTCGAGGTCGTCCGGTTTGGTGTTCTGCACCAGGTTGATCATGTCGTTGAGTCGGTGTGCCTCGAAACTGGTGCGACCGGGGCTGACGCTCGGCGCGTTGAAGAAGACAGTGCCTTCCAGCAGGCCGGACACGGCCACGGCCATGTCGGTGACGCTGTTCTGTCCTGCGACCCGTTGCAGGTCGGACGGGTCGGGGGTGTTCTGGTCGTTCTGGCCGGCCATGCCTACCACCCCGCATCGGTCTGGTTGTCCTGGTTGCGCCTGCCGTCACCCGCACGGTCGCGCTCGTACTGTGCGTCGATCTTGGTCTGAATCGCCCAGAACCGTCGTCGCACCTCTTCGTCGAGGTTGTCGAAGCCGACGTCCGCCCCGTGGACGGCGATGCCCATGGCCTCGATCTGCTGGCCGAGCGCCTTGGAGAGGGAGGTCAGGCGTTGGTGGACCCGTGCGTACTGGGTGAACAGGCCGTCCGCCTCGCCGAAGGGGCTGCTCGCGCTGCTGAACGAGGCCCGGGACACCTGTTGTGAACCGACCTTGGTCGCGCCGCCCGCCGACCCCTCGAAGTCCGACAGGACCTTGTCGATGCTCTTCTTGAAGGTCTTCAGCGCGGCGACACCGCGCCGTAGGTCAGCCCCGCTCACGTACGAGGCACGGCCCGTGCTGTCTGGAAGCCCCATGTCCGTGTCCTTCCCCGTTTCCCCGTTCCCCGTTTGCTCGTTCACCGGAGCCCGCGCCCCGTGGATCCCCACGGGCCCTGCTCCGGCGCACCGTTCGGGCGCGCCGGCACGCTGAGGAGAAGGGGCGTGCGCGCGGGCGCGATCCCGCCCCGCCACTGTAACCACCACGCGATTCCGCTCCAACTGGACTTTTGGGAGGCGCAGTTGCGAAGTCGGTCGGTTGCCCGATGGGCGTGGCGGTGCGGCAACGGGCCGCGTCGCGCTGTCACCAGCAGCATAGCGACCATCACTGACAGCCACCTGAGCACGGATACTCAGACGGCCACCGGCGCGGTCGGAGCGTCATGCGCGGGAGTGACCGTCACGACGTCGGGACCTGTCGCGGACGGTGACGGCGATGCCCGCGAGTACCGCGGCCAGGACCGTGGCGGCAACGGTCACGTACGTGGCGAGGCGGGCGTCCCGGTCGGCGGCGGATTCGCCGAGGTCGACCCGCGGTGCCGTGGGGGCCTCGGCACGGTTGACGCCTTCGTCGGCGACGGGCGCGTCGACGGGGCGGTCGTCCTCTGTGAGGGCGCGCACGGGGTCGACGACGCCCCAGCCGACGAGGCGGTCGGGGCCGGCCACCGAGCGTTCCGCGGTCTGTTGGATCTGGGCGACGATCCGGCGCGCGGGCCAGTCGGGGTGTTTGGCACGCAGCAGGGCGGCGACCGCGGCAACGTAGGGGGCGGCGAAGCTGGTGCCGTTGTCGGCGCAGTGGCCGCCGCCGGGAACTGTGGAGACCATGTCGACGCCCGGCGCGGCGACGCCGACGAACTCGCCGGACTGGGAGAAGGGGGCGCGTTCGTTGTTGCGGTCGGACGCCGCGACGGCGAGGACTCCGGGTTCGGACGCGGGGTAGGTGTTCTTGACGTTGCCGCCGAGTCCGTCGTTGCCGGCCGATGCGACGACGACGATCTCCGCGTCGAGCGCGGCGTTGATCTGCTGTTTGAGGTCCGGTGACGACTCGACGGCGTTCGCGGTGTCCTGGGAGATGTTGATGACGTCGGCGCCCTCGTCGATGGCGTGTCGGATCGAGGTGGCGAGGCTCGCGGCGGTGCCGTTGCCGTGGGCGTCGTTCTGGTGGATGGGGATGATCCGGGCGTCGGGGGCCAGGCCGACGAAGCCGGTGCCCTTGGCGGGGCGGGCGGCGATGAGACCGGCGACGCGGGTGCCGTGGCCGACGGTGTCTCCGGTGCCGTCGGCCTTGCCGCGGGGCACGGGGTCGCCGTTGTCGTCCTCGGGTTTGGCGGGCAGGGAGTTGAGGCCCTTGGAGGTGTCCACCGCGCGGGTGAGTTGGGGGTGCTTGACGTCGACGCCGGTGTCGATGACGGCGACCTCGACGCCCTTGCCGGTGGACTCGTCCCACAGTTCGTCGAGGAGGACGCGTTGCAGGGCCCAGGGCCGTCCTTGGTAGGGCTCGGCGGGGAAGGTGCACTGGCCGGTGTCGGCGGCCGCATTCGGTGCGACGGGCAGGGTGAGTGCCGTGGCGGCGACGACGAGGGCCGTGGTCAAGGAGGCCCTGCGGCGGGCGGAGGCGGTCGGGGCGAGTGACGGCACGGGGCGGCTCCCGTTACGAGCCCTGCGGCTGGCGGGCCGCGGCGGTGGACAGACGGGGGCCGGTGGGCAGCAGGGCGGACCACGCGGTGGGTACGGGGGTGGGTTCGGCCTTGGCGTAGCCGAGGCACGCCTGGGCGCGTTGGGCTTCCTGGAGTTGTTCCTTGCGCCGGGCTTCGGACATGCCGATGCCCGCGTCGTCGGAGGCGCTGTCGCTGTTGGACTGGAGGGCGTAGCGCAGTCCGGTGTCGGTGACGAGGAAGATGCCGCCGGTCTTGGTCTGGGCTCCGGTGACCTGGCGGAAGAGTTGGCCGGATCCGGGGGTGACGTAGGCGCTGGAGGAGCCGCTGGGCAGGGGGGCGGGGTAGTCGGTGCCGGCCCAGGTGCTGAGGGTGGTGGCGCCGGTGTCGGGGTCGACCTTGCGCAGGACGTTGCAGACGGTGTCCCGGCCGCCTGGTCGCCCGGGGTCGTTGACGGTGCGCGGCTCGTGGGCGGGCCAGTCGCGGTCGCCGGCGAAGGCGCGGCCCTCGGGGGTGAACGAGGCGGGGCCGACGTCGCGGGGGCGGCCGGCCTGGCCGAGGACGTTGAGGTCGCGGCTGCTGAGCAGGAGTTTGGCGGTGAAGTCGGAGACGGGGGCGACCTTGCCGGGCAGGACGACGTAGTGCTGGGTGCGGTCGCCGTGGGGGGCGCGCAGCACGGTGCCGATCTTGTTGGCGCCGGGGGCGAGGCTGCCGGGGGCCTGGGCGGGGTCTCCGACGGTGCCGTCGACCTCGGGGAAGTCGACGGGGTCCCCGGTGCGCAGGGTGGCGAGCCATTCGCGGGAGACGCGCTGCGGGGCGCGGCCGTTGGTGTCGAGGGTGCGCAGGAGGAGTTCGTCGTCGGCGGGTACGCGGTACTTGGTGCCGTGGGCGTCGACGACGTGGTGGGACCGGTCGGGTCCGGTGACGTACATCAGGTCGCCGCCGCGCAGTCGTTCCCGGCCGTCGGTCAGGTTCTCCTCGCGGGGGGCGAGGACGAACGCGGCCGTCTGGATGGTCCGGCCGCCCTGTCCGGGGCGTTCGCAGACGGCCCAGCGCTTGGCCGCGTCGGCTTCCTCGGCCGGGGGGAGCCGGTCGGGTGCGTAGGGGATGCCGAGGCTGGCGCCGTGCGGGATCTCGCCCTTGTCGATGACGGACTCGTCGACGCTGATGACCTTGCCCTGGCCGGGTTCGAGGAGGAGTTTGGCGGAGGCCATGTTGAGGACGGGGTGCAGTTGGCGTTCGCCGTCGGTCTTCAGGACGACGTACCGGGTGGTGGAGTCGCTGGCGATGATGACGTTCTTGTAGGGCTCCGACCAGCCGGGCGGGGCGGAGGGTTTGAACATGCCCCAGGCGCCGAACACGGCGAGGACCAGCACGCCGACGACGATCCCGGGCACGATGCCGCGGAGCGGGCGCGGGGCGTCCTCCTCGGTGCCGCCCGGGTAGGGCCGTAGGTAGGCCGCCAGGGTGCGGCGCTTCGCGAAGGTGTAGGCGTTCAGTTCGTCGCGCCGTGATGCCATCGGTGTGTGCGTCTCCCCCGTGTGTCCCCGTGTGTCGCCGAAGTTCGCGTAGTTCGCGGGATCGCCGGAGCCCCCGGCGTCCCTGCTCGTCGCGTACCGTCGCGCACGGTCCTCGTCGTCCGGTCGGGCACCGCCGCGGACGGGGTGGTCCACGTGCTCCGGGCGCGCGCCTCGAACGGCACGCTACCGCTCGACGGGCGGTGTGTCCGGCGCGGTGGGTCCCCGGGGGGTGCGGGCGGTGTCCGACGTGTTGTCAGACCGGGCACCTACTATGCCTGGTACGTGGTCGGGTACGGGGGGCGGGTAGGGTGAGCGGCCCTTAACCGCCTTACTGGCCAGCGGATTTCGGAAGAGTGCGGGTAATACGGGGCCAGCAGGACATCGGGGGTCATGGAGTGATGGTTTCCGCCACGCGGACCCGTTCGCGGTCCCGCTCGGGGTCGTCGGGGACGGCTCCGGCCGCCGGTTCCGATGCCGGTTCCGCGCGGTCCTCCGTCGCCGTCGTGGCGCCGCGGCTCGCTGCTCGTTCGGGGCGGGCGGGGGGCGGCGGGGGGCGCGGGTCGTTCCGTTGGCAACGGCTCGCGTTGGTCGAGGTGGCGGCTGCGCTGGTGCTCGTCGGGTGGGTGGTCGATCCGCTCGTGCTGGCGGTCGTGGCACCGGTGGCGTTGGTCCTGTTGTCGCTGGCGTTGGTGCGCCGGCGGGGGCGCTCGTTGCCCGAGTGGTTGGCGACGGTGTGGAGTTTCCGGTCCCGGGTGCGTCGGGCCCGGTCGTGGACGGTGCCGCCCGGTACGGAACCGGGGTTGGCGCCGGCGGTGGAGTGCGCGCCGGCGCTTCGGACGTACCGGTTCACGCCGGGGGGCAACCGGGATCGACGGCCGGTGGGGATGGTCGGCGACGGCGGGTTCCTGACGGTGGTGCTCCAGGTCGAGTCGGACACGACGGCCCTGCGCGCCGAGCGGGAGCGGCGGCCGTTGCCGTTGGGCCTGGTCCGGGACGCCCTGGTGGTGGACGGGATCAGGCTGGAGTCGGCGCAGGTGGTGGTGCACACGCAGCCCGCGCCGGCGCCGCACCTGCCGCAGGACGCGATAGCGGTCACCAACTACGCCCGGTTGCACGTCGGGGTGACCGCTCCGGCGGTACGACTCACCTGGGTGGCACTGAAGTTGGACCCGGAGTTGTGTCCTGAGGCGGTGGCGGCGCGCGGGGGCGGCCTGTTGGGGGCGCAGAAGTGCGTGGCACGTTCGGCGCAGCACCTCGCGAGCCGGCTGACGGGTGCGGGTTTCCGGGTGTCGGTGTTGACGGACGAGGAGTTGACGGCCGCGGTGGCGACCTCGGCGGGTGCGAACCCGTTGGTGACGGCTCAGGCGGGGCGTACGGAGGTGCCGCAGCGGCGCACCGAGGAGTCGAGTCGTAGTTGGCGGTGTGACAACGGCCGCCACACGGCGTACTGGATACGCCGTTGGCCGCAGTTGGGCGGTGCGGGTGAGCCGTTGACGGCGGTGGTGGCGCGGCTCACGGCGGTGCCCGCGCTGGCGACCACGTTCAGTCTGACGTTGGACGGGGGCGGCCGGGACGTCGGGGTGCGGGGGCACCTCAGGGTCACGGGCCGTACGGAGAGCGAGTTGACGACGGCCCGCCGGGCGTTGGAGCGGACGGCGCGCGAGGCCCGGGTGGGGCTGGCGCGGTTGGACCGGGAGCAGTTGCCTGGCGTGTTGGCCACATTGCCGTTGGGGGGTGTGCGCTGATGGGTGCGGTGACGCCGGAGCGGGTCGCGCGGGGGTCGCGTGCGTGGTTGAGGTCGGGGCTCGGTCTGCTGGGTCCCCGTCACCAGCGGCATGCGCTGTCCGTGGAGAAGTTCGACGCGTTGGCGCTGCCGGTGGGCGACGACGGGGTGGTGATCGGGGTGGATGCGCAGGACCAGCCCGCGGTGCTGAGCGTGAACCGGCCGACGCCGTACGACGTGGTGCTCATCGGCGGGTTGTGGACCGCGCAGGTGTTGGCGCTGCGCATCGCGGCGACGGGTGTCCGGTTGGCGGTCGAGACGGGTCGGGCGCAGATGTGGGCGGGGCTCGCGCAGGCGGCCGGCGGGGCGGTGCAGTGCGTGGCGCTGCACGGGGTGGGCAAGGTCCCTCCTCAGGGCGCGGCGGCGGGCCAACCCGTGGTGGTGGTCCGGGACTGCGGGATGCGCCCGCCCCGCGGACGGGTGGTGTCGGCGCCGTGGCAGTCGGTGGTGACGTTGCTGCCGTATCTGAGCCCGGTGGCCCCGCGGTTGATGCGGCAGGCCCGGCTGGTGGGGGTGCAGCGGGTGTCGCCGGACGAGGCGGCGGAGATCGGGCGGGTCCTGGCGCTGCCCCGCGAGGACGTGGCGTCGCTGCCGAACCTCGCGGACGGGGTGACGCTGTGGTGCGCGGACCGGAGCCGTCACTACGTGATGACGCGCCCGACGGACATCGAGGAGGGTCTGCTCGGTTTGGCCCGCCGTATGGATTGATCGTGCATGGACCGATCGGGTACGGATTCACGTCATGTTGACGGCGTGTTGACCGCGTGACGGCGCCCGGCGGTCGGACGTCTCGCTGGTCGGGCGTGAGAACGGTGGTCGGCGTGGGAAGGCTGTCGGTGCGGGGACCGGTACTGGTGTTCTCCGGCTGACGCGATCGGGCGGACACTCCGGGGCTTCTTTCGGGACCGTGACGAATGTGCCACGTCCGACGCGCCCGACCGGACCGGGACTTGACCCGGTTTGCCCGCATACCGGGTGGGTGGGGTGGCGGTTGCCGATCAGCGGCGGGGGCACGGGTCGTGGTGGGGCAGTGGACGGGCCTGCCGTACCGAGGCTTTGGGTGATTAGGCTGGGACCGGGCGCGTCTTCGCATCCCCTTGAGCGGTCGAGAGCGGCCCGGGGAAGGCCCGGCGGACCGGCGGCGAGGTCCGGACCCGGGAACGACGCCCGCCATCGCGGCAAGCAGGGCGCTCGACCACACCAGGAGGAATTGTGAACAGCGATCGGGACGGGAAGCGCGGGGGCTGGGCCGCACCCGACGATGACCAGTCCGACGCCGAGTCCGCCGTCGAGGCGACGGGTGAGTTCACCATCGACTACGCCCCTCCCGCCTGGTACACGCAGAACTCCTCGGGGAGTGCGGGTGAGACTCCTTCGCCCTCCCCGGGCACGACGCCGCCCGTGCCCGCCGCGCCCCCCGTGGTTCCCCCTGTTCCCCCGGTCGCCGAGTCGCCCGTGCTGCCGTCCCAGACGCCGCGGGAGCCGTCCTCCGGGGCCTACGCACCGCCGCCGCCCACCGGTTCGGCCCTGCCCTTGCCGCCCCCGCCGGGCATCGGGGCGTCCACCGGCGCCCTCGTGCCGGGGTTGCCGCTCGGCTCGGGGTTCCAGCCGGCGACACCTGCCGCCGCGGTGCCCGTGGCCTCCTCCGAGCCTGCCGGAGCTCCCTCCGCCGAAGCCGAAGGCAGCCGGGCCGACGCCGGCGGTGACGGTGACCTGGAGAGCGGGGCGACGATGCGGATCTCCGTCACCGCGTTGAAGCGGGAACTGACGGACCGCACCGACCGCACCGACCGGGCCGACCTGGCTGACGGGCCGGACGCCGCTCCGTCCGACGACGTGTCCGCCACGGCCACCACGGCCGGGGGGTCCGGCGGCACGGAGGACGTTTCGGCGCCGGAGGAGGCCCCCGACGACGCACGGCCCGAGACCGGCTCCGAGACCGCGTCCGCGGCAGAGACCGGGTCCGCGGCAGAGACCCGGCCCGAGGACGCCGGTGCGGTGAGCGACGCCGCCGCCGGCACGGACGGCACCGGCCCCGCGGCCGTGCACGACGTGGTGCCGCAGGACGGCACGCCCGGCGATGCGCCCGCAGACCCGCAAGCGGCTCCGGCCGCGGGCCTACCGCCCCAGTGGACGTCACCACCCGCTCAGCAGGGGGCGCTTCCCCCGCTGCCGCCGGCGTTCCGGGCGGCCACCCCCGGCGACCCGTCCGGACCGTGGCCCACGCCGGACGTCCCGGCAGTCCCGACGCCGCCGGCCGCTGCGCCCACCTCGCCACCGGCAGCCGCGCCCGCCGCGCTCACTCCGGCACCGGTGCAACCGCCCGCCGTCGCCCCGCAGGGCGCACCGGGGGTGTGGGGCGGTCCCGCAGCGCCGGGCACACCGGATGCGCAGGGAACGCCGGGAGCCGTGGGTGGCCAGCAGGTACCCGGGGGCTACGGATTCCCCCAGCCCCCCGTACCCGTTCCCCACGTACCCGTACCCCACGTGCCCCCCGCGCCGCCCACCTCCGCGCCCCAGGCTCCGCAGACGGCCCAGCCGCCCCAGGCACTACCGGCGCCCCAGCAGCAACCGGGCCCCGCCCTGCCCGGACCGAGCCAACCCGGACCGCACCAGCAGCCCGGCCCGCAAGCACCGGGATTCCCCCAGCAGGGGTACCCGCAGCCGTACGTCCAGGACGCTCCGCAGCCGCCGGCCGGCGGTTACGGCTTCCCTCAACAGCCGCCCGCCCACCCCGGTGTCCAGCAGCCCGGACCCGGCGCACCGGCGGCCTCGTACCCGCAACCGTTGCCCCAGGAGAACCCGCAGGTTCCGCCGTCCCCGTACGGTCAACAGCCGGTCGACCCGCGGGCCGGCGCAGCGTGGCCCCAGCCGCTCCAGCACGACCAGCGTGAGCGGACCTCGCCCGGCGCCCCGCTCGGGTACACGGCCGCGGTGGAGTTGTCCTCCGACCGACTGCTCAACAGCAAGAAGCAACGGGCGAAGAGCAGCAGGCCGACCGGCGGCGGTTCACGGTTCCGGCTGGGCGGCAAGAAGGAGGAGGCGGAGCGCCAGCGCAAGCTCCAACTCATCCGCACGCCCGTGCTGTCCTGCTACCGCATCGCCGTCATCAGTCTGAAGGGTGGTGTCGGGAAGACGACCACGACGACCGCGCTCGGATCGACGCTGGCCAGTGAGCGGCAGGACAAGATCCTGGCGATCGACGCCAACCCGGACGCAGGCACCCTCGGGCGCCGGGTCCGGCGGGAGACCGGTGCGACCATCCGTGACCTGGTGCAGGCGATCCCGTACCTGCACTCGTACATGGACATCCGGCGGTTCACCTCGCAGGCGTCCTCCGGGTTGGAGATCATCGCCAACGACGTGGACCCGGCGGTGTCCACGACGTTCAACGACGAGGACTACCGGCGGGCGATCGACGTGCTCGGCCGGCAGTACCCGATCGTGCTGACGGACTCCGGTACGGGCCTGCTGTACAGCGCGATGCGCGGGGTGCTGGACCTCGCCGACCAGCTCATCATCGTCTCGACGCCGTCGGTGGACGGGGCGAGCAGTGCGAGCACCACGCTGGACTGGCTCTCCGCGCACGGGTACGCGGAGTTGGTGGCCCGTTCGGTGACCGTGATCTCCGGGGTGCGGGAGACCGGGAAGATGATCAAGGTGGAGGACATCGTCAGCCACTTCCAGACGCGCTGCCGGGGTGTCGTCGTCGTGCCCTTCGACGAGCACCTCGCGGCGGGGGCCGAGGTCGACCTCGACATGATGCGCCCCAAGGTCCGTGAGGCGTACTTCAACCTGTCGGCGCTCGTCGCGGAGGACTTCGCGCGCGCCCAGCAGGTCCAGGGGCTGTGGACCTCGGACGGGAACCCCCCGCCGCAGCTCGCCCCGCCCATGCCGGGTCCGGGCCAGCCTGCCGTTCCCGGCCAGCCGTCCGTCCCGGAGCAGCCGGGCTTCCCCGGGCAGCAGCCCGCGCCGGGCCACCCTGCACCCCCTCCCGTGCAGCAGGGCTTCCCCGGTCAGCCGTATCCGCAGCAGGCTCCCGGCGCGCCCGGTGCCGCGTACGGCTGGCCGCAGCAGCCCGCGCCCGGACAGCAGCCGCCGGTCGCGGGGCAGCCGTACCCGGCACCGGGTCAGCCCGGCGGGTACGGATTCCCGCCGGGGCAGCCCGCGGGGACCCCACCAGGCGCGCCGGCAGCGGCACAGGTGCCCGGACCGTGGCCGGGGCACCCGGCCGCCGCGCCGCTCCCGGAGCAGCAGTCGACGAACGGCCCGGCCGACGAACGGCCGAACCTCCCGGGCGCTCCGGACGGCCCGCCCCCGGCGCCCCCCGCGGGCTCCGGCCAGTAGGGCCCGACCCGCGCACGACGAACGGCACGCACGCACCGCCCCGAGGTCCCGCTCCGACGTTCCGGAGCGGGACCTCCGGCGCGCCGGGGCCACCGTCGCCCCCGGCGCGCATCCACCCACAGGGCGCGTACGACGTGCCACGCGCCGCCCGGTCGGCTCCGTGCGCGCTCTTCACCCCGATGCGCCCCGGTACACGTTTGCGCAGGCCATGGGGGGTACGCAGGGATGGCGGTCGTTGACCCGGGGTCCGGGCGCTGATAGACACGCCTGGCCCCCCGCCCGCTGTCACATCATCACTCCACAGCCTTCGTCCTCTCCTGCTGCTCCTGCTGCTCCTGTCTGCTTCCTCCTTCTGCTTCCTTCCTCGAACCTCCCTGCGATCCTCCGTTCCCCCGCGAGCCCTGACGCGAGGTCACGAACCATGGAGCCCGAGTCGCCCGGACCAGCCCCCTCCCCCACGCCCCCCGCCACCCGTCGGACGCTTCAGGTCCCCGTCCGTTTCGCCTTCCGCGCCGCCGCCGCGGCCGCCTCGCTCGCCCTGCTGTCCGCGACGGTCGCCCCGGCCCCGTCGACGGCCGCGGTGACGACGGACGCTGCCACCGCCCCCGGGTCGAGAAGCGGGGGGACGCCCCGGACGCTGAAGGTCGCCGTGTCGCAGAGCGTCGACTCGCTGAACCCGTTCCTCGCCTCACGACTCATCAGCACCAGCGTGCACCGGCTGATGTACGAGTACCTCACCAACTACGACCCGGTGGACAACCGCACCGTGCCCGGGCTCGCGACCTCGTGGCGGCCGTCCGCCGACAAGCTCACCTGGACGTACACGATCCGTTCCGGCGCCCGCTGGTCGGACGGGGTGCCGGTGACCGCCGAGGACGTGGCGTGGACGTTCCGGACGATGATGACCGACGAGGCGGCGGGCGCCGCGAACGGCAGTTACGTCGGCAACTTCCGCGAGGTCACCGCGCGGAGCCCCACCGTCCTGGTGATCAAACTGCGCACCCCCCAGGCGACGATGACCGCCCTGGACGTGCCGATCGTGCCCCGGCACGTCTGGGAGAAGACGGGTGACGTCGTGGGCGTCACCAACGACGACGGCTTCCCGATCGTCGGCAGCGGACCGTTCGTCCTGGTCGACTACGAGCCCGACAGCTACGTACGGCTACGGGCCAACCCCGACTTCTGGCGCGGCGCACCCGGATTCGACGAGCTGCTGCTGACCTACTACAAGGACGGTGACGCGGCGGTGGCCGCACTGCGCAAGGGTGAGGTCTCGTTCGTCCAGGGCCTGACGCCGGCCCAGGCGAGGTCGCTGGCCGACGAACCGCACATCACAGTGAACGACGCACCGGGCCGTCGCTTCTACGCACTGGCCACCAACCCGGGGGCCCGCACCCGGGACGGGCGGCGCTTCGGCGACGGGCACCCCTCGCTGCTGGACCCGCGGGTGCGGCGGGCCCTGTTCATGGCGGTGGACCGCAAGGCGCTGGTCGACCGGGTGTTCCAGGGACACGCGGTCCGCGGCGAAGGCTACCTCCCGCCGCGATTCTCCGCGTACCACTGGCGGCCGTCCGGGGCGCAGCGCGTGCCCCACGACCCGGCGGGGGCGGCCCGACTGCTGGACCGGGCCGGGTACCGCAAGAACGCCGACGGGCAGCGGATCGGGGCGGACGGGGAGCCCATCACGTACCGCGTGCTGTGCCACGCCACCGACCCCAACGACAAGGCGATCGGCCGCTACCTCCAGGAGTGGTACGCCGGGTTGGGGATCGGGGTGGAGGTCGAGTGCCTGGACAACGTCACCGACCCCTGGACGGCCGGCGAGTACGACCTGGCCTTCGACGGCTGGTCGGTCAACCCCGACCCCGACTTCGTCCTGGCCCTGCACACGTGTGCCGCGCTCCCCGAGTCCCCGGGGGTTCCGGGCGCCACGGACAACTTCATCTGCGACCGGCGCTACGACGCGTTGTACGCACGCCAACTCGCCGAGTACGAGCCCGACCGGCGCGCCGAGCTGGTGCGGCAGATGCAGTCGCGGCTGTACGACACCGGGTACATGAACGTGCTGGCGTACCCGAACGCCGTGGAGGCGTACCGGTCGGACCGGATCGGTTCGATCACGACGATGCCCGCCGCCGCGGGCAACATCTACGGTCAGGACGGTTACTGGAGTTGGTGGTCGGCGACCCCGGCGCGGCCCTACCGGCCGGACGGGGGCGCGGCTGGGGGCCGGGTGCTGGTCGGGCTCGCGGCGACGGGTGCGGTCCTCGCCTGCGGCGCGGGAGCGGTGGCGCTGCGCCGCCGGGCCACGGTGGACGACCGTGAGTAGCGCACCGGAACTGCTCGGGGCGGCGGGGCGGTCCCGTACGGGGCGTCCGGGGGCGGCGGCCTCCGGATACGCCCGGTACGCGGCGGGCCGGCTGGCGGGCGCGGCGGTGTCGCTGCTGGCCGTGCTGGTGACCGGGTTCTTCCTCTTCCGGCTGATCCCCGGCGACCCGGTGAAGTTCATGACCGGGGGCCGTCCGGTTTCGGCAGAACAACTGGCCGCCTACCGGCACGAGTTCGGACTCGACCTGCCGTGGTGGCAACAGTTCACGGACTACTGCGGACGGGCGCTGACGGGGGACCTCGGCTCGTCGTACCAGTTCCGCACGCCAGTGATCGACAAGATCGTGGAGGCACTACCGAACACCCTGCTGCTGACGGGTACGGCGTTCGCCCTGTACACGGCCCTCGGGGTGTTCCTGGGCACGCGTGCGGCCTGGCGCCGGGGCGGGCCCGGCGACCGGTTCCACACCGGGCTGGCGCTGACCCTGTACTCGGTGCCGTCGTTCTGGCTGGGGCTGCTGCTGATCGTGGTCTTCTCGGTGGGCGCCGGGCCGGTGCCGGGGCTGTTCCCCACGGGCGGGATGGAGTCGGGCACCTCACAGGGCGTCGGGTACGTGCTGGACGTCGCGCACCACCTGGTGCTGCCGGTGGTGACCCTGGTCGCGGTGGAGTACGGGCAGACCCTGCTGGTGACCCGGTCGGCGCTGCTGGACGAGGTGGACGCCGACTACCTGACCACGGCCCGCGCCAAGGGACTGCGGGACGTGCACGTCCGCCGGCGGCACGCGGTGCCGAACGCGGCTCTGCCGACGGTCACCCTGGTCTTCGTCAACCTGGGGCGGGTCGTCGCGGGCACCATCCTGGTGGAGACGGTGTTCTCCTGGCCGGGTCTGGGCGGACTGTTCTACCAGGCGCTCAGCGTGCCCGACCTCCCGCTGGTTCAGGGGCTGTTCCTGGTGTTCGCGGCGGCCGTGATCCTGATGAACACGGTGGCCGACCTGATCTGTCCGTTCCTCGATCCCCGGGTGGGCCGATGACCGCGCGCACCGACACCGTCCTGCCGCCCCCGGGACGCACACCCGGCCCGCGGGCCCTCGCCCGGAGACGGCGGCGCGCGAGTGCCGCCCGGTTCTGGCGCCGCTACCGCGCCCACCGCTCGGGGGTGTTGGGGCTCCTCGCCCTGGTGCTGTGCGGACTGCTCGCGCTGACCGCCCCGTGGACGGTGGGGGACGAGGTGCGCAGTGTGACGCGGGCGACGGGCGGGCCGATGGAAGGGCCGAGCAGCGCGTTCTGGCTGGGCACCGACCAGTTCGGGCGGGACCTGTTCGGGTTGCTGGTGTGGGGTGCGCGGGTGTCGTTGATGGTGGGGCTGCTGGCGGCGGTGCTGTCGGTGGCGATCGGTGCGCTGGTGGGGATCACGGCGGGGCACTTCCGGGGCTGGTACGGGACGGTGGCCATGCGGGTCACCGACTGGTTCCTGGTGATGCCGACGCTGGTCCTGGCGATCGCGCTGGCCACCGTGCTCTCCCGTTCGCTGGGCACCGTCGTGCTGGCGATCGGGGTGACGACCTGGCCGACCACGGCCCGGTTGGTGCGGGCGCAGACGATGGCCGTGGAGTCCCGCCCGTACATCGAGCGGGCCCGGGCGCTCGGCGGCGGGCACCGGCACGTCATGCTGCGGCACGTGGTGCCGAACGTGCTGCCGCTGGTGCTGGCGCAGACCACGCTCGGCATCTCGGGGGCGATCCTCGCCGAGGCCACGCTGGCGTTCCTGGGACTCGGCGATCCGACGGTCACGTCCTGGGGCGGGATGCTCCAGGACGCGCGCGAGGCGGGGGCGGTCAGCGCGGGCCACTGGTGGTACCTGGTGCCGCCGGGCCTGGCCATCGCGGCGGTGGCGCTGGCGTTCACGCTGTGCGGGCGGGCCGTCGAGTCGGTACTGAACCCGAGGTCGGGAGCGGCACGATGAGCGCACCCCTGCTCCAGGTGCGGGACCTGACGGTGAGCTACCCGGGCGGGGCGACGGCCGTGCGCGGGGTGGACCTCTCGCTGGCGGCGGGCAGGCGGCTCGGGATCGCCGGTGAGTCGGGGTGCGGCAAGTCGACGCTGGCGCTGGCCCTGCTGCGGCTGCTGCCGACCGGGACGGTCACGCGCGGCACGGTCCTGCTCGACGGGGAGGACGTGCTGACCATGCGGTGGGGGCGGCTGCGCGCGGTGCGCTGGGCGGGGGCGTCGATCGTCTTCCAGGGGGCGATGCACTCGTTGAACGCGGTGCGTCGGATCGGCGACCAGATCGCCGAACCGGTCCTGCTGCACCACCGGGCGAGCCCCGCGCAGGCGCGGCGACGAGCGGGGGAACTCCTCGAACAGGTCGGTCTGCCGGCCGGCCGGGCGCACGCCTACCCGCACGAACTGTCCGGTGGCGGGCGTCAACGGGTCATGATCGCGATGGCGCTGGCCTGCGATCCACGGCTGATCGTGGCGGACGAGCCGACGACCGCGCTGGACGTGATGGTGCAGGCCCAGGTCCTCGACCTGTTGGACGGTCTCGTCACGGACCGCGGACTCGGGCTGATCATGATCAGCCATGATCTGGCGGTGCTCGCGGACCGCTGCGACCGGCTCGCCGTGATGTACGCGGGCCGCATCGTCGAGGAGGGCCCGGCGCGCCGGGTCTACGAGGACCCGTTGCACCCCTACGGGAGGGCGTTGTCGGGATCGTTCCCGCGGATCGGCGATCCGGCCTCCCGGTTCGCGCCCCGGGGTCTGCCGGGTGATCCTCCCGATCCGGCGGCGCTGCCGTCCGGCTGTGCGTTCCGGCCCCGGTGCCCGGTCGCCCTCGACGTCTGCGAACGGGACGACCCCGCGCTGCGGGAGGCCGACGGCGCGCCGGACCTCGACGTTGGGGCGCGCCGGGCGGCCTGTGTGCTGATCGGGGTCGGCGGGGTGCCGGGCCCGGGGGCGGTCCCCGCGCTGGAGGACGGAACGGTCGTCGCGAACGTGGCGGACGGTGCGGACGGGGTCACCGGTGCCGGGCCGCTGATGGGCGGGCCGGACGCACCGGGACCCGAGCCCGAGGGCGGAGTGAGGAGCGGAACCACCCCATGAACGACCAGCCCGTGAACGACCACCCCATGAACGACCAGCCCGTGAGCGGCGCCCTGCTCAGCGCCCGGGGTCTGCACGTGGTCTTCCCCGGCCGCCCGGGCGCGGCCGGGGCCCGCGCCGTCGACGGGGTGGACCTCGACGTCCACCGTGGCGAGATCGTGGCCCTGGTCGGCGAGTCCGGCTGCGGCAAGTCGACGCTCGCCCGGACCCTGCTCGGCCTGGTGCGCCCCACCTCAGGCACCGTCCACTACGCCGGGGCGCCGCTGGCGTACGGCGGACGGGCCCTCAAGGCGTACCGTGCGCGGGCCCAGTTGGTGCTCCAGGACCCCAGCGGCTCGCTGAACCCCCGGCACACGGTGTACGAAGCGGTGGCCGAGGGGCTGCGCATCCACCGGTACGGGGGCGACGAGCGGGCGGCGGTGACGGGAGCCCTGTCCCGGGCCGGGCTCCGACCGCCGGAACGCTTCCTCCTGCGCTACCCGCACGAACTCTCGGGCGGCCAGCGGCAGCGCGTGGTGATCGCGGGGGCCCTGGTCCTGGAACCCGAACTCCTCGTCGCCGACGAGCCGGTGGCCTCCCTGGACGCCTCCGTGCGCGGGGAGATCCTGGCCCTGCTGCTGCGACTGCGGTCCGAACTCGGACTGTCCGCGCTGGTGGTGACGCATGACCTGGGTCTGGCGTGGAACATCGCCGACCGGGTGGCGGTGATGTATCTGGGCCGGATCATCGAGACGGGACCCGTGGAGCAGGTGCTGACGGCACCTCAGCACCCGTACACCCAGGCCCTGTTGTCGGTGCTGCCGGAGACGCCCGGGGCGGCGGTCGTGCTGTCCGGTGAGCCGCCGGACCCGGCCCGCGTCCCCGCGGGTTGCCGGTTCCACGTGCGCTGTCCGGTCCTCGCGGACGGCCGGGCCGAACACGCGGGCGTGTCCCGGGCCTGCCGGACCCGTGACCTCCCGGTACTGACCGCTACGGCGACCCGTACCGCGTGCCACTGGGCGGGCGCCCGCCCCGGCTAGGACGGGCCGGCTCGGCTAGGACGCCTCGGCGATCAGCGTCTTCGACTGCCGCACGTCCTCCGCCATCGCGACGAGCAGGTCGTCGATGCTCTCGAACTTGACCATGCCGCGCACGTACGCCAGGAAGTCGACGGCGACGTGCAGCCCGTACAGGTCCAGGTCGACCCGGTCGATGGCGTACGCCTCCACCGTGCGGGCGGTGCCGTCGAAGGTGGGGTTGGTGCCCACCGAGATCGCCGCGGGCATCGACTCGTCCCCGACCTGGAGCCACCCCGCGTACACCCCGTCCGCGGGGATCGCGGTGTGCGGCAGCGTCTCGACGTTCGCGGTGGGGTAGCCCAGCTCACGGCCGCGCTGGGCGCCGCGGACGACGACGCCCTCGACGCGGTGCGGACGGCCGAGGATCTCCGCCGCGCCCGCCACGTCGCCCTCGGCGACCAGACGCCGGGTGAGGGTGGACGAGAAGGGTTCGCCGCCGCCCGCCTCCCCGGTGACGCACAGGTCGATGACCTCGACGGCGTAGTCGTACGTCCCGCCCAGCTCGGACAGGAGGGCGACGTTCCCGGCGGCCCGGTGGCCGAACCGGAAGTTGGGGCCCTCGACGACGGCCCGTGCGTGCAGCTTGTCGACGAGCACCTTCACCACGAAGTCCGCGGGCGACAGCCGGGAGAACTCGGTGGTGAACGGCAGGATCAGCAGGGCGTCGACGCCCAGCTCCGCCATCAGTTCGGCGCGGCGGTGGTGCGGGGCGAGCAGCGGGGGGTGGCTACCGGGTCGGACGACCTCGCTGGGGTGCGGGTCGAAGGTGACGACGACGGAGGGGACGCCCAGCTCCCGGGCGCGGGCCACGGTACGGCCGATGATCAGCTGATGCCCGCGGTGGACCCCGTCGTAGGACCCGATCGTGACGACGCTGCGCCCCCAGTCCTCGGGGATGTCCTCCAAGCCACGCCAGCGCTGCACTGTGCCGCTCCTTGTCGCATTCCTGGTCTCACCAGTGGCGGTCCGGCGACCGCGGTCCTGGCCGGATCCGCGCACGCGTCGGATCCGCAGGTCTAAGAGTGCCATGCCCCTCACGCGCAGTCGGCACCGGCATCCGCCGCGGGCGGGGCGACCCGGGCGGGTCGGTCCGCGCCCCGGCGGTCCGGACGGAGGGGGCGTCTGCGCCGTCAGGCGAAGACGGCCAGGCTCTTCGCCTTGCCCCGGGATTCCTCCACCAGCACGATGAACCGGCCGTCGGAGTCGTACACCCCGACCGCGCCCGCTCCGGCGTACTCGTCGGGCATCTCCAGCCGCACCCCGTTGAGCAGCAGCTTGGCGCGCCGGGTGTCGACGTCCCAGCGGGGGAACGCGGCGGCGGCGGCCTCGGCGACCGGCATCACGGTGAGTTCGCGCTGGAGGTCGTCGAGGGTCCGGGCGGAGTCCAGCTTGTAGGGGCCGACCCGGGTGCGGCGCAGCGCGGTGAGGTGTCCGCCGACGCCCAGCGCGGCCCCGAGGTCCCGGGCGAGCGCCCTGATGTACGTCCCGGAGGAGCACACCACGGAAACGACGAGGTCCAGCACGGGCGTGCCGTCCTCGGCGACGGCCGGTCGGACGTCGTACACGGCGAACGACGACACGGTGACGGGGCGGGCGGGGATCTCGAAGTCCTCGCCCTCCCGGGCCCGCTTGTAGGAGCGCTTGCCGTCGATCTTGATGGCGCTGACCTTGGACGGGACCTGCATGATGTTCCCGGTCAGCACCGCGACCTCGGCGTCGATGGCCTCGCGGGTCACCTCGGAGGCCGGGGTGGAGGTCAGGACGTCGCCCTCGGCGTCGTCGGTGACGGTGTCCTGCCCGAGGCGGATGGTGCCGAGGTACTCCTTCTCGGTGAGCGCGAGGTGACCGAGGAGCTTGGTCGCGCGCTCGATGCCGAGGACGAGGACGCCGGTGGCCATGGGGTCGAGGGTTCCGGCGTGGCCGACCCGCCGGGTGCGGGCGATGCCGCGCATCTTGGCGACCACGTCGTGCGAAGTGAAGCCCGACGGTTTGTCCACGATGACGAGGCCGTCGGGCACGGGGGGCTTGCTGGTCATGCTCGGGAGACGCCGCCGTTCTGCTCGTCGTCCCCGTCGGCGGAGGCCTCAGAAGCCTCGGAAGCCTCGGGGGCGTCGGGCGCCGCGTCCTCGTCGGCGGGCTTGCGGTAGGGGTCGGCCCCGCCCGCGTAGGTGGCGCCCGCAGAGGTCTCGCGGACCTTCGCGTCGGACGCCCGGGCCCGGTCGAGGAGGCCCTCGATGGTGCGGGCGGTGTCGGGGAGTGCGTCGGCGACGAAGGTGAGGGTCGGGGTGAACTTCACGCCCGCGGCGCGGCCCACCTCGGAGCGGAGCACGCCCTTGGCGCTCTCCAGTCCGGCCGCGGCGGCGGCCCGCTCCTCGTCGTCCCCGTACACGGTGTAGAAGACGGTCGCTTCCCGCAGGTCACCGGTGACCCGGGTGTCGGTGATGGTGACATGGGTGCCCAGCCGGGGGTCCTTGATCCCACGCTGGAGCTTCTGGGCCACCACCTCCCGGATGAGGTCCGCCAGCCTCTTAGCCCGCGCGTTGTCGGCCACTGGTCCGTCTCCTTCTTGAAAGCCTTGCGTGTGCTGCTTGTCCTGGGTGGGCCGGTCCGCGTGGGGCCGGCCGTGTCGCGGGGACGCGGCTGCGTCAGTCGTCGTCCCGGTGGAGCCTGCGCCGTACGGACAGGAGTTCCACTTCCGGCCGTCCCGCAACCAGCCTTTCGCAGCTGTCGAGGAGCTCGGCCAGGTGCCCGGTGTCCCCGGACACCGCCGCGAGACCGATCTCGGCCCTGCGGTGGAGGTGCTGGTTGCCGGTCTCCGCGACGCTCACCGCGTACTTGCGTCGGAGTTCCGCGACGATCGGCCGTACCAGTGAACGCTTCTCCTTGAGCGAGTGGACGTCGCCGAGGAGCAGATCGAAGGACAGGGTCCCCACGTACATGTGTGCCCGGATGTCCCGCCGGTTCGGGTTCAAGGGCCGTGCCGCCCGTGCGGCGGGCCCGGCGGCCCCGCCGATCGCACGGCGGGGACACCTGAACCGTACACGCGACGGCCGGGGCCGATCGACGGGATATTTCCCCGTCGACCGGCCCCGGTCCGGACCGCACGGGCCGCCCGGCGGGAAGCCGGGCGACCACCGGGCGCACTAGGCGCGCGGCTTCTCGCGCATCTCGTACGTCGCGATGACGTCGTCGACCTTGATGTCGTTGAAGTTGCCGAGGTTGATACCGCCCTCGAACCCTTCGCGGATCTCGGTGACGTCGTCCTTGAAGCGGCGCAGGCCCTCGATGTTGAGGCTCTCCGCGATGACCTTGCCGTCGCGGAGCAGGCGGGCCTTGGTGTTGCGCTTGACCTCGCCGGACCGGATGAGAACACCCGCGATGTTGCCCAGCTTGGACGAGCGGAAGACCTCGCGGATCTCCGCCGTGCCCAGCTCGACCTCTTCGAACTCCGGCTTGAGCATGCCCTTGAGGGCCGCTTCGATCTCTTCGATCGCCTGGTAGATGACCGAGTAGTAGCGGACGTCCACGCCTTCGCGCTCGGCCATCTGCTGTGCCCGCCCGGCGGCGCGCACGTTGAAGCCGATCACGATGGCGTCCGAGCCCATCGCCAGGTCGATGTCGGACTCCGTGACCGCACCGACGCCGCGGTGCAGCACCCGGATGTCGACCTCTTCGCCGACGTCGAGCTGGAGCAGCGAGGACTCGAGGGCCTCCACCGAACCGGACGCGTCGCCCTTGATGATGAGGTTGAGCTGCTGGATCTCGCCGGCCTTGAGCACCTTGTCCAGGTCCTCGAGGGAGACGCGACGCACCCGCTTGGCGAAGGCCGCGTTGCGCTCGCGCGCCGCACGCTTCTCCGCGATCTGGCGGGCCGTGCGGTCCTCGTCGACGACGATGAAGTTGTCGCCGGCGCCGGGGACGTTGGTGAGACCCAGGACCTGCACCGGGGTGGAGGGACCGGCCTCGTCGAGGGTGTTGCCCTGGTCGTCGTGCATGGCACGGACACGACCGTAGGCGTCACCGACGACCATGGTGTCGCCGACCCGCAGCGTTCCGCGCTGGACCAGGACGGTCGCGGTGGCACCGCGGCCCCGGTCGAGACGGGCCTCGATCGCGATGCCCTGTGCGTCCTGCTCCGGGTTGGCCCGCAGGTCGAGCGAGGCGTCGGCGGTGAGGACGACGGCCTCCAGCAGGCTGTCGATGTTCAGGCCCTGCTTGGCGGAGATGTCGACGAACATGGTGTCGCCGCCGTACTCCTCGGCCACCAGACCGAACTCGGTGAGCTGGCCGCGCACCTTGGTCGGGTCGGCACCCTCGACGTCGATCTTGTTGACCGCGACCACGATCGGCACCTCGGCCGCCTTGGCGTGGTTCAACGCCTCGATCGTCTGGGGCATCACACCGTCGTTGGCCGCCACCACGAGGATCGCGATGTCGGTCGACTTGGCACCGCGGGCACGCATGGCGGTGAACGCCTCGTGACCCGGGGTGTCGATGAAGGTGATGCGACGGTCGTCGCCGTTGACCTCGGTCGCGACCTGGTAGGCACCGATGTGCTGGGTGATGCCACCGGCCTCGCCCGCAATGACGTTCGTCTTGCGGATGGCGTCGAGCAGTCGGGTCTTTCCGTGGTCGACGTGACCCATGACGGTGACGACCGGCGGACGCGAGACGAGGTGCTCCTCGCCGCCCTCGTCCTCGCCGAACTCCAGGTCGAAGGACTCCAGGAGCTCGCGGTCCTCCTCCTCGGGGCTGACGACCTGGACGACGTAGTTCATCTCCTCGGCCAGCATGACCAAGGTGTCGTCGGAGACCGACTGGGTCGCGGTGACCATTTCACCGAGGTTCATCATGACCGCGACGAGCGACGCCGGGTTGGCGTTGATCTTCTCCGCGAAGTCGGTGAGGGACGCACCGCGCGACAGGCGAATGGTCTCGCCGTTGCCACGGGGCAGCATCACGCCGCCGACCGACGGGGCCTGCATGGCCTCGTACTCCTGGCGCCGCTGCCGCTTCGACTTGCGACCTCGTCGGGCCGGACCGCCGGGACGACCGAAGGCTCCCTGCGTTCCACCACGGCCACCGGGACCGCCGGGACGACCGGCGAAGCCGGGACGGCCACCGCCGCCACCGAAGCCGCCGCCACCGCCGCCACCGGGGCGACCGGCGAAACCGCCGCCACCACCGGGACGGGCACCGCCGCCGCCACCGCCGGGACGACCGGCGAAGCCGCCGCCGCCACCGGGACGACCGCCGCCGCCACCCGGACGGGCACCGGCACCGGGACCGCGACCGCCACCCGGGCCACCGCCGGGGCGGGGACCGGCAGCCGGACGCTGCGGCATCATGCCGGGGTTCGGACGGTTGCCGCCGGGGCCGCCGCCGGGACGCGGGGCCTGCGGACGGGGCATGCCGCCCGGAGTGGGACGCGCACCGCCGGGACCGGCCTGCGGACGGGGACCGCCCTGACCGGCGCCCTGGGGACGCGGGGCGCCACCGGGAGCACCGCCACCGGGACGCGGGGCGCCACCGGGACGGGGCGTCTGGGGACGCGCCATGCCGGTGGAACCACCGGACGTGAACGGGTTGTTGCCCGGACGCGGGCCCGCGGGGCGGGCACCGGGACGCGGGGCCTGGCCACCGGGGCGTGCGCCCTGGCCGCCGGGACGCGGGGCACCGGAACGGTCGCCGCCGCGCGGCTGTCCGCCCTGGCCACCCTGTCCGCCCTGGCCGGCGGGGCGACCGCCGGGACGCGGACCGTCACCGGGGCGGTTGCCCTGGCGGGGAGCGTCGGCGGGACGTGCGGGCGCCGCCGGGGGCGCCGTGAACTCGGGGACTCCCGGCGCGGGCGCGGCCGGAGCGGCCGGTGCGGGGCGCGGGGCCGGCTTCTGGGCCGGGGCGGGCCGCGGGCCGGGGGCCGGGGGGGCGGGACGCTCCGCGGCGGGCGGCTTGGGGGCCGCCGGGCGCGGCGGACCCGGACGTGCGGCCGGCGCGGCACCGGGGGTCGTCTGACCCGTCGGAGCCGGAGTCGACGAAGGCGCCGGCGGCATCGGGGGCCGCGGCGTTGCCTTCCTGGGGGCCGAGGGCTTCGCGCCGGACCTGCCGGAGCCACCACCCTGGAATGCGTCAGTCAGTTTGCGTACGACGGGCGCCTCGATCGTCGAGGACGCCGAACGTACGAATTCACCGAGTTCTTGGAGCTTGGCCATGACGACCTTGCTCTCTACTCCGAACTCCTTGGCGAGCTCGTATACCCGGACCTTAGCCACTTCGCTCCTTTGAGGTCCGGGTTACGCCGGACCGTCGCTACTTCATGGGCGTACTCATCGCGTACTCATCGAGTGCTCATCGCAATCTCGACCTACTTCCAACTCGCGAGGTACTGGGCCGCACGGGACTTCGCACGGCACCTGTTACGTATTACGTGGTGTCACCCGTGACCACCTGGGTCAGCGCCTGGGTGTCGAGCTGTGTCCGGGCCCTCAGGGCTCGGACGAGAGCGCGACGGCGCACCGCCAGATCGAGACAGACCGGGACGGGATGCACGTACGCACCCCGGCCGGGCAGCGTACCGCGAAGGTCGGGTACGCATGCGTCCCCCTTCTGCACGATACGCAGCAGTTCGTTCTTGGCCGCTCGCTCCCGACACCCCACACAGGTGCGTTCAGGGCGTGCGCGGGCTTGCGTCCGGCCAGACACGTTCTAGTCTACCTCCCCGTACGGACCCCATTCCTGCGGGGGCGGGCCACTCACCTGATGGTTCTCCCGCCGACGCATCCGGCGGGGCTCCGCGGGCGGGCGGTTGGCCCGCGGAGCCGCCCCTCGTCTCAGGGGCGCCGATACTCAGACCGGTCAGACCGGTCAGAGTGGTCCGACTCCTGCTCGGTGTCCGGGCGGATGTCGATGCGCCAGCCGGTGAGGCGGGCGGCGAGGCGGGCGTTCTGGCCCTCCTTGCCGATCGCCAGTGACAGCTGGTAGTCGGGCACGATCACCCGGGCGGAGCGGGCCGCGAGGTCCACGACCTCCACCTTGGTCACCCGAGCGGGGGACAGGGCGTTGGCGACCATGTCCGCGGGGTCGTCGGACCAGTCGACGATGTCGATCTTCTCGCCGTTCAGTTCCGCCATGACGTTGCGGACCCGACCGCCCATCGGGCCGATGCAGGCGCCCTTGGCGTTCAGTCCGGAACGCATCGAACGGACCGCGATCTTCGAACGGTGTCCGGCCTCGCGCGCGATCGCCGCGATCTCGACGGACCCGTCGGCGATCTCCGGCACCTCCAGCGCGAAGAGCTTCTTCACCAGGCTGGGGTGGGTGCGCGAAAGGGTGACGGAGGGACCGCGCACGCCCTTGGCCACCCGGACGACGTACGTCCGCAGCCGCATGCCGTGCGGGTACTCCTCGCCGGGCACCTGCTCCTGCACGGGCAGGATGGCTTCCAGCTTGCCGATGTCCACGAGCACGTTGCGCGGGTCGCGGCCCTGCTGGACGACACCGGTGACGATGTCGCCCTCGCGGCCCGCGTACTCGCCGAGCGTCACGTCGTCCTCGGCGTCCCGCAGTCGCTGGAGGATCACCTGCTTGGCGGTGGTCGCGGCGATCCGGCCGAAGTCCGACGGGGTGTCGTCGAACTCGCGCGCCTCCTGCCCCTCCTCCAGGTCCTCGGGGTCCTCCTTCGCCCAGACGGTCACGTGACCGGTCTCGCGGTTGAGTTCCACCCGCGCGTGACGCCGGCTTCCCTCGGTGCGGTGGTAGGCGATGAGGAGGGCCGATTCGATCGCCTCGACCAGCAGGGAGAAGGAGATCTCCTTCTCCCGCACCAAGCCCCGCAGGGCACTCATGTCGATGTCCACGACTACGCCTCCTCTTCTTCCGTGTCGTCGGTCAGGTCGGTGTCGTCACCGGCCGGGCCGGTGGTCTGCTTGCGGTTGAACTCGATCTCCACCCGCGCCTTGGCGATCTCGTCGAGCACGAGCCTGCGGGCGGTGGGCTTGCGGCCCTTGACGCCGGGGACTTCGAGGTCGAGACCGTCCTCGTCCACTTGGTTGATCCGGGCGGTCAACTCGCCGCCGGCGACCAGCTGGAAGCGGACCAGACGGCCGGTGGCCCGCACGTAGTGGCGGTGCAGGGTGAGCGGTCGGTCGGCGCCGGGGGAGGTGACCTCCAGGACGTACTCGCCGGAGCCCATCACGTCGGTGGCGTCGAGTTCGTCCGAGATCGTCCGGCTCAGCTCCGCGCAGGTGTCAAGGAGCACGCCCTCGTCGGAGTCCACCACCACGCGCAGCACGCGCCGCTTGCCCGCCGGAGACACGCTGACCTCTTCGAGATCGAGTTCCTGGGCGGTCACGAGCGGTTCCAGCAGCTCGCGCAGCCTCTCGCTCTGGGTGGTGCTCATCCGGGTGACTCCTCGGCCGCGTGTGCTGTTGTGGGAAGGTCCTGTGTCCGGTCAAAGGGTATCCGCTCCCGGAGGGTGTTGCCGTCCGCGGCCGGTGGCCGTGCGGGTACGGTGATCACGGGCGTACAGCCCGTGTCTCCCGTCCTGCCACCGCGAGTTCCCGAGGACGTCCGCCATGCCGTTCCCCCTGCCGCCGCGTGCCCGGTCCGGGCCGCGCCGAAGGACTCTGCTCGCGGGTGTCGCGGGCGTCAGCCTGGCCGCCACGGTCACCACCGGCTGCACCTCGGACGCCGACGACCCGTCGGGGACGACGAAGAAGCAGGCGTCCGCCGCCGAACGCGCCCGGGTCCGCACGGCCGACGAGAGCCGGGAGTTGGGCGAACGCTACGACCGGGTGCTCGCCGCGCACCCCTCGCTCGCGAAACGGCTGACGCCGCTGCGGGCCGAGGTCGCCAGCCACGAGAAGGCGTTCGACCGGACCGGTCGCTCGGCCTCCCCCGAGGCGTCCGCCGGCGCGACCGGCTCGGTCTCCCCCGCCTCCCCCGCCACCGGCGCCGCCCCGGAGCCCGTACCGGGCGCGCCCCGCGAGGCGCTCGGCTGGCTCGCCGGGCAGGAGCGGAAGCTGTCCGGCGCCCGGACCGCACGGGCCCTGGAGGTCCCCGGCGAGCTGGCGCGGCTGCTCGCCTCGGTCGCGGCGGCCGGCGCCGCGCACGCGTACCTGTTGACGGAGGGCGACAAGTGACCGACGAGCCCAGTGCCCGGGAGCGGGCGAAGGCCGCCGAGCTGACGGCGTTGCGCGCGGCCCTGGACGCCGAACACGCCGCCGTGTACGGCTACGGGGTGGTCGGCGGCAAGGTGCACGAGGACCGGCGGGGCGAGGCCCGCGCCGCGCACGACGCGCACCGGGCCCGCCGTGACGCCTGGCAGCGCGCGGTGCGGGACCTCGGCGGGGACCCGGTGCCGGCGGCGCCCGGCTACGCGCTGCCGTTCCCGGTGGCGGACACCGGCAGTGCGGTCCGGCTGGCCGCCCAGTTGGAGGACCGGCTCGCCGGGGTGTACGCCGACCTGGTCCGGGCCTCGCAGGGGGCGCGGCGGCGGTCGGCGGTGGACGCGCTGCGGGAGGCGGCGGTCCGCGCGGCGCGCTGGCGGGGCGGCAGCGTAGCCTTCCCTGGGCTCGCCGAGCGGTCCGCGGGCCCGGGTGGTTCGCCGGCCCCGCGGGCATCCCGCTAGTTCGGGCGCGGCCCGCGACACGTTCAGGAAGGACACCCCCCGCTCATGGTTTTCGAAGCGCCGGAACGCCTGGTCCGGGCGCTGGCCGAGGCACGCGCGGACACCACCCGCGAGACGGGGCCCGACGGGGCGTGGCTCGACGCCCTGCCCCGGCTCCTGGACCAGGCGGTGGCCGGTGCCGGGCTGACGGTGGAACGGGTGCCGGTGCCCGGGGGGCGCAGTGGGCTGGTCGTACTGGTGGGCCGGTCGGACGGGACGTCCGCCGCGCTGAAGCTGGCGCCGCCCGGTGCGCACCCGGAGCAGGAGCGGGCGGCGCTGGAGCACTGGGGCGGCCTGGGGGCCGTACGGGTGCTGCCCGGTGCTCCCGTCGCGGGCGGGATGCTGCTGGAACGGTTGCAGCCGGACGTGTCCGTGCGGTCGCTGCCGGAGGCCAAGGCGATGTTGGAGGCCGCGGGCGTGCTGCGGCGGCTGTGGGTCCAGCCGCCGGTGGACCACGGGTTCGGGACGGTCGCCGAACTGACCGGGCGGCAGGCCGCCGTGGTGAAGTCGGCCACCGACCCGGAGGTCGCCGAGCTCGTGACGGCGGCGCTCGACGCACGCGACGAGCTGTTGGCGGTGCCCGTGGACGAGCGGCTGCTGCACGGGACGTTCCGGCAGAGCAAGGTGCTGGCCGGGGAGCGGACGCCGTGGCTGGCGGTGGGGCCCGAGCCGCTGGTGGGCGACCCCGCGTACGACCTCGCGCGGCTGGTGCGGGACCGGGTGGAGGACCTGGTCGCCACGTCGTCCGGGGCGGGGGTGGCTCGGCGGCGGGTTCGCCGGCTGGCGGAGTCGCTGGAGGTGGACCCGGAGCGGGTGCGGGGGTGGGCGCTGTTCCGGGCGGTCGAGTCCGCGGTGCGGTCCCGGGGCTCGGGGCGCCCCGGGGACGCGGAGCTTCTTCTGGAGTACGCCACGTGGTTGTAGCGGTGCTGTGGTGGTCCGCGCCCCTTCGGTGCGGCCCGCTGCGCGTGCGCTGTTCCGCGCGGTGCGACGCAGTTTCGCGCAGTTCCCCGCGCCCCTGACCAGGTGCGACCCGCTGCGCCTGCGCTGTTCCGTCGGCGTACGCCCCAGCTTCGCGCAGTTCCCCGCGCCCCTGATCGGGTGCGACCCGCCGCGGGTGCGCTGTTCCGTCGGCGTACGCCCCAGCCTCGCGCAGTTCCCCGCGCCCCTATCGGGGCGCTCTGTGGGCCGGGCCGGTCCGGGCCCGTCAGGGGCGCGGGGCGTTCCGTGGGCCGGGCCGGTTCAGCCCGTCCGGGTCGCGGGGCGCTCTGTGGGCCGGGCCGGTCCGGGCCCGTCAGGGGTGCGGGGCTCTCTGCGGGGCGGACCGGGCCGGGCCCCGGCAGGGGCGCGGGGAACTGCGCGAGCAACCGCAGCGGACCCGCACCCGACGACGCACCGCCGCAGGCGCCCCCTGAGGGGCGCGGGGAACTGCGCGGGCAAGCACGACGCACCCGCGCTGAACCACGAACCGCTACGCGGTCAAGCGGGCCACCGCTTCCGCAACGGTCAGTTCCTCGCGCTCACCGGTCCGCCGGTCCTTCACCTCGACGACGCCCTCGGCGGTCCGCCGCCCCGCGACGACGATGGTCGGCACCCCGATCAGCTCCGCGTCGGTGAACTTGACCCCGGGCGACACCCCCGCACGCTCGTCCACGAGCACCCGCAGACCCGCCGCGGCCAGCTGCTCGGAGACGTCGAGCGCCAGCTCCGTCTGCGCGGCCTTGCCCGCGGCGACGACGTGCACGTCGGCGGGGGCGATCTCCCGCGGCCAGCAGAGCCCCTGCTCGTCGGCGGACTGCTCGGCCAGCGCGGCCACCGCGCGGGAGACGCCGATGCCGTAGGAGCCCATGGTCACCCGGACGGGCTTGCCCTGCTGGCCGAGCACGTCGAGCTGGAAGGTGTCGGCGTACTTGCGGCCGAGCTGGAAGATGTGGCCGATCTCGATCGCGCGGCCCAGCTTGAGGCCGGTGCCGCACTTCGGGCAGGGGTCGCCCTCCTCGACCACGACGACGTCGAGGTAGTCGTCCACGGTGAAGTCACGGCCGCAGACGACGTTGCGGGCGTGGGTGTCGGGCTTGTTGGCGCCGGTGATCCAGGCGGTGCCGGGCGCGATCCGCGGGTCCGCGACGTAACGGACCTTCTCCAGTCCCTGCGGGCCGACGTAGCCGCGGACGAGGTCGGGGCGGCCCTCGAAGTCCTCGGCGGTGACCAGTTCCACCACGGCCGGGGCGAGGTGCTCGCCGAGCTTGCCCAGGTCCACCTCGCGGTCGCCGGGCACGCCGACGGCGACGATCTCGCCGTCGACCTTCACCAGGAGGTTCTTCAGGGTGGCCGAGGCGGGGACGCCCAGGTGCTCGGCGAGGGTCTCGATGGTCGGGGTGTCGGGGGTGTCCAGCTCCTCGACGGGCCCGTGCTCGGCGCCGTCGACGGGGGTCAGCGCGAAGGTGACGGCCTCGGTGTTGGCGGCGTAGTCACAGGCGGGACAGTCCACGAAGGTGTCCTCGCCGGCGGCTGCGGGGGCCAGGAACTCCTCGGAGGCGGAGCCGCCCATCGCACCGGAGACGGCCGACACGATCCGGTAGTCGAGGCCGAGGCGCTGGAAGATCTTCTGGTAGGCCCCGCGGTGCAGCCGGTAGGACTCGGCGAGCCCCTCGTCGGTGGTGTCGAAGGAGTACGAGTCCTTCATCTGGAACTCGCGTCCGCGCAGCACGCCGGAGCGGGGACGGGCCTCGTCGCGGTACTTCGTCTGGATCTGGTACAGCATGACCGGAAGGTCCTTGTAGGACGCCACCTGGTCCTTGACGACGAGCGTGAAGATCTCTTCGTGGGTGGGGCCGAGCAGGTACTCGCCGCCCTTGCGGTCCTTGAGCCGGAACAGCAGGTCGCCGTACTCCTCCCAGCGCGCCGAAGCCTCGTAGGGCTCCTTGGGCAGCAGGGCGGGCAGCAGGACCTCCTGGGCGCCGATGGCGTCCATCTCCTCGCGGACCACGCGCGAGATGTTGTCGAGGACCTTCTTGCCGAGCGGGAGCCAGGTCCAGATGCCCGCCGCGTTGCGGCGCACGTATCCGGCGCGGACCAGCAGCTTGTGGCTGAGCGTCTCGGCGTCCGCCGGGTCGTCGCGCAGTGTCTTGACCATCAATCGGGACATGCGCTGGACCTGGGCCATGGTGAACTCCTGCGTGGAAAGGGTGATGGGCAGGAGGTTAGCCGGGCCCGCCGGGCGGGCGGAAATCGGTTACGCGGCGCCAGGGGGGTCAGGGGGCCCGGCGGGCGGGTCGGGCGGGCTCCCCGCGCAGCAGCGGCAACGGCGCGCCCATGATCACGTACGGCCGTGGGGCGCTGGGGAAGTGGACCTGTCGGGCGAGGTCGCGGTAGCCGAGGGCGCGGTACAGCGCCCGGGCCGGGCTCTCGGTGTCGATCGCCGACAGGATCGAGCGGGGGTGCGGCGCGTCGTCCGTGATCGTGGTGATCAGGGAACGGCCGATGCCCCGGTTCTGGTGCCGGGTGCGCACGTGGAGTTCGGTGATGACGAAGGCGTCGTCGAGCCAGCCGTCGTTGCCCTGGAGCCTGAGGTAGGGCTGGACCACGGTCGACCACCAGTGGGTGCGGTCGTTGGGCATGCCGTACACGAATCCGACGAGCCGGTCGTCCCCGAGGGTGGCGCCGAACGCGCGGGCGCCGGGCTGGTTCATGTGTCGCAGGACGATCTGACGGCGCACGTTGACCTCGTCCCGGCCCAGGCCGAACGCGTCGGCCTGCACGGCCAGGGCCTCGTCGACCCGGGCCGCGAGGTCCAGGGGCCCGATCGTGAAGTCGTCGGGCGTGCGCGAGCCGAACCCGGGAATCCGCAACATGCGGGGAGCGTACCCCGGGGCCGACCAGCCGGTACGGGGAGCGGGCCGGGGAGCGACGCTCGGCGCGGGGAGGTCAGAACAGGACGCTCATGAACGCGCCGGTCTCACGGAAACCGACCCTGCGGTAGGCGGCGCGGGCCGCGGTGTTGTAGTCGTTCACGTAGAGGCTCACCACGGGGGCGACGTCGGCGAGGGCGTAGCGCAGCACGGCCGCCATGCCGGGGGCCGCGAAGCCCTGTCCCCGGTACTCGGGGGCGACCCAGACGCCCTGGATCTGGCAGGCCCGCGGGGTGGCGGCGCCGATCTCCGCCTTGAAGACGACCTTGCCGTCCCGGTCGACCCGGGCGAAGGACCGTCCCGCGCCGACCAGTTCGGCGACCCTCGCCTGGTAGAGCAGTCCGCCGTCGCCGGCGAGCGGGGAGACCCCGACCTCCTCGGTGAACATGGCCACGCACGCAGGCATGATCGTTTCCATTTCGTCCTTGCGGACGCGGCGGACGTACGGGTCGGGGGTGACGGTGTCGGAGAGTCGGTCGGTGACCATCAGGGGTTGGTTGGGCCGGACCTCGCGGGCGGGGCCCCAGGACGGTTCGAGGAGTCGCCACAGTTCGGCGGTGGTCTCGGCGGGGCCCACGATGGAGGAGCAGCGGCGGCCGGCGCGGCGGGCGCGGTCGGCGAAGCCGCGGACGGCCCGCGGGGTGGCGCAGAGGGGGACCAGGTTGGCGCCCGCGTAGCAGAGGGACGCCAGGGCGCCGTCCTCGTACCAGCCCCACATCTCGCCGCCGAGGCGCCAGGGGTCCAGGCCGGCGACCTGGACCCGTGAGGTCACGAAGGCGTTGGCCACCGGGTCGCGGTCGAGGACCGTGAGGGCGGCTGCTAGGTCGCTCGGTTCGAGGACCCTGGTGGTGGTCTGGGTCAACACGGGTGCGGGGGCCTCACCGGGTGGGCTGCTGGTCCTGGCACTGTACCTGCCGGTGAGGAGCCGTGCGCTGCCCGTGCGGGGGCGGACCGTGGGGCCCGTCCCGGGCGGGTCGCCGGTGCCCGCGACGGGTGTCGTCACGGGGGTGCGGCCCGGGTGGGGGCAGGCCCGGAGCGGTACGGGTCAGCCGGCGACGGAGATGGTGGGTTCGCCGGAGGCGACGCCGTCCTTCTCCATCTGCTCGGCGATCTTCATGGCCTCGTCGATCAGGGTCTCCACGATCTTGGACTCGGGGACGGTCTTGATGACCTCGCCCTTCACGAAGATCTGGCCCTTGCCGTTGCCGGAGGCGACGCCGAGGTCCGCCTCGCGGGCCTCGCCGGGGCCGTTCACCACGCAGCCCATCACGGCGACCCGCAGCGGCACCTCCATGCCCTCCAGGCCGGCGGTGACCTCCTCGGCGAGCTTGTAGACGTCCACCTGGGCGCGGCCGCACGAGGGGCACGACACGATCTCCAGGCGGCGCTGGCGCAGGTTGAGCGACTCCAGGATCTGGATGCCGACCTTGATCTCCTCGGCCGGCGGGGCCGAGAGGGAGACCCGGATGGTGTCGCCGATGCCCTCGGCGAGCAGGGCGCCGAACGCGACGGCCGACTTGATGGTGCCCTGGAAGGCCGGGCCGGCCTCGGTGACGCCCAGGTGCAGCGGGTAGTCGGACTGGGCGGCGAGCTGGCGGTACGCGTTCACCATGATCACCGGGTCGTTGTGCTTGACGGAGATCTTGATGTCGCGGAACCCGTGCTCCTCGAACAGCGAGGCCTCCCACAGCGCCGACTCGACGAGGGCCTCGGGGGTCGCCTTGCCGTACTTCTGGAGCAGTCGGCGGTCCAGCGAGCCCGCGTTCACGCCGATGCGGATGGGGGTGCCCGTCTCGCCCGCGGCCTTCGCGATCTCGCGCACCTTGTCGTCGAACTGCTTGATGTTGCCGGGGTTGACCCGGACCGCGGCGCAGCCCGCGTCGATCGCCGCGAAGACGTACTTCGGCTGGAAGTGGATGTCCGCGATGACCGGAATCTGAGACTTGCGGGCGATGATCGAGAGGGCGTCGGCGTCGTCCTGGGTGGGGCAGGCCACCCGGACGATCTGGCAGCCGGAGGCCGTCAGCTCGGCGATCTGCTGGAGCGTCGCCCCGATGTCGGAGGTGCGCGTGGTCGTCATCGACTGGACCGAGACCGGCGCGTCGCCACCCACCGCGACGGACCCGACCTGGATCTGCCGGCTCTTGCGGCGTTCGGCGAGCTTGGTCGGAACGGACGGCATGCCGAGCGAAATCGCAGTCATCTGGTGTGCAACCCCAAGGTGTGGATCGAGGTCCCGTCATCAGCGGGCTCCGATCCCTCAGATTACGGCACCGGTACCGCCCGGGGCACATCGCGCCGCCCCGTGCACCTCACGGGTGGGCGGCCGGACAGACGTACTGTCCGGCCGCCGTGAACGGCTGCGCGCCGGGGGTCGTCAGGAGATTCGGACCGGATTCACGAGGTCAGCGATGAGGACGAGGAGCGTGAAGCAGACGAACACTCCGGCGACGACGTAGGCGACGGGCATCAGTTTGGCCACGTCGAAGGGTCCCGGGTCGGGCCGCTTGAACACCCGTGCGACGGCCCGCCGTACGGACTCCCACGCGGCGCCCGCGATGTGCCCGCCGTCGAGCGGGAGCAGGGGCAGCATGTTGAACAGGAACAGCGAGAGGTTGAAGCCCGCGACCAGGAACAGCATCATCGCGACCTGGTTCTCCGGCGGGATGTCAAGGTTCAGCACCTCACCGCCGACCCGGGCCGCCCCGACGACGCCCATCGGCGAGTCGGCCTCGCGCGGACCGTCACCGAAGGCCGCGTCCCACAGGGCGGGGACCTTGGAGGGCAGCGCTATCAGCGACTCGACGCCGCCGACCATCATGTCGCCCATCCGGTCCACGGACTGACCGAAGGACTGTTCGACGATCCCGGTGGCCGGGGTGAAGCCGAGGAAGCCCGCGGTGACGTACTCCCCCTCGACGTAACCGCCCTTGCCGTCGGTCTTGCCGACCTGGTTCTTGATCAGGGTGGCCTGGAGTTCCTCGCGCCGGCCGTCCCGCTCGACGGTGAGGGTGGCCGGTCCGACGGTGTCGCGGATGCGGGACTGGAGGGCGGACCAGTCGCCGACCGACTCGCCATTGAAGGCCACGATCTTGTCCCCGGCCCGGAGCCCGGCCTGCTTGGCGGGGGCCGCCTGGTCACCCGTCTCGCACTTGGTCCGGTTCTCGCTCTGCTGGATCACGCAGTCGGAGACCGCCCCGACCGAGGTCGTCTGCTGCTCGATGCCGAAGGTCATCAGCACGCCGAGGAAGATCGCCACGGCCAGGACCAGGTTCATGAACGGCCCGGCGAACATGACGATGACGCGTTTCCAGGGCTTGCGGGTGTAGAAGAGCCGCTTCTCGTCGCCCGGTTCCAGTTCCTCGTAGGCCGCGGTGCGGGCGTCCTCGATCATGCCGCGCCACGGGGAGGTGGAGCGGGCCTCCACCCGGCCGTCGGCGCCGGGCGGGAACATCCCGATCATGCGGATGTAGCCGCCGAGCGGGATCGCCTTGATGCCGTACTCCGTCTCGCCCTTCTTGCGCGACCACAGGGTCGGCCCGAAGCCGACCATGTACTGCGGGACGCGGATGCCGAAGAGCTTGGCGGTCGACAGGTGGCCGAGTTCGTGCCACGCGATCGAGAACATCAGGCCGATGGCGAAGACCACTATCCCGAGGATGGTCATCAGGAGTGTCATGCACGCGCCTCCGCGGTCTTCTTCGCTGTCCTGGTCGCCTGTGCCGTCAGTTCACGGGCCCGGGCACGTGCCCAGGTCTCCGCTTCGAGGACGTCCTGCACGGTCAGGGAAGTTCCCGTGCGCGGGGTGCCGTGTTCGGTGACGACCTCGGTGACGGTCTCCATGATGCCGTTGAACGGCAGGGCGCCGTTCAGGAACGCGTCAACGCACTCCTCGTTGGCGGCATTGAACACTGCCGGAGCCGTTCCCGCGAGCGCCCCCACGTGCCGGGCGAGGCCGACGGAGGGGAAGGCCTCGGTGTCCAGGGGGAAGAACTCCCACGTGGAGGCGCCGCTCCAGTCGAAGGCGGGGGCGGCGTCCGGCACCCGGGCCGGCCACCCCAGGCCGATGGCGATGGGTCCGCCCATGTCGGGCGGGGTGGCCTGGGCCAGCGTGGAGCCGTCGGTGAACTCGACCATCGAGTGCACGTAGGACTGCGGGTGGACGACGACCTCGATGCGGTCGAAGGGGATGTCGTACAGCAGATGGGCCTCGATCACCTCCAGGCCCTTGTTGACGAGGGTCGCGGAGTTGATGCTGATCACCGGGCCCATGGCCCAGGTGGGGTGCGCGAGGGCGTCCGCCGGGGTGACGTCGGCGAGCTCGGCCTTGGTCCGGCCGCGGAAGGGTCCGCCGGACGCGGTGACGACCAGTTTGCGGACGTCGGCGCGGGTGCCCGCGGCGAGCGCCTGGAACAGGGCCGCGTGTTCGGAGTCCACGGGGATGATCTGCCCCGGTTGCGCCACCGCCTTGACCAGGGGGCCGCCCACGATCAGCGACTCCTTGTTGGCGAGCGCCAGGCTGCGCCCCGCCTCCAGGGCCGCCAGGGTCGGGGCGAGCCCGATGGAGCCGGTGATGCCGTTGAGCACGGTGTGGCAGTCGGAGGCGGCCAGCTCCGCGGCGGCCGACGGTCCGGCGAGGAGCGTCGGCAGGGCCCGCCCGGTGCCGTACCGCGCGGTCAGCGCCGCACGCAGCGCGGGAACGGCGTCCTCGCGGGCGACCGCCACGGTCTCCACGTCGAGGGTGTGCGCCTGCTCGGCAAGGAGGTCGACGTTGCCGCCCGCGGCGGACAGGGCGGTGACCCGGAATCGGTCGGGGTTGCGCCGGACGAGGTCGATGGCCTGGGTGCCGATCGACCCCGTGGAGCCGAGGATCACGATGTCCCTGCGGTCTCCGGCCGGACGGGGGTCGAAGACGACGTGCGGGTCTGCGAGGGGGGCGGGGCTGTCGGTCATTCCCCCATTCTTACGGGTCGCCGCGCCGACCGGCAGCGACCCCGGGGCTGTTCGGCGCCCCCGGGCTCCCGCGGACGCCGAACGCGGGCGCGCCGAGGGCCGGAGGGACCCCGCCCGAGCCGGGTGCGCGGGCGGGTACGGGCCTGACGGCGCGGTCAGGGCACGGGGCGGTGCCGGTCGGGTCCGGCGGCGGGGCCGGGGGCGACGTCGGCGATCCAGGGGCCGTCGCCGCTGGGGTCCACGATCCCGTGTTCGAGCCAGGTGTGGGAGCCGTCGAGCACCGCCGCGACCAGGGTGCGGTCGGACGCGTCGGCGTTGGTCCACAGCCGGCCGAAGAGTTCGTCGGCGCGGACCCGGGCCTGCCGGCAGAACGCGTCGGCGAGCTGGTAGGCCTCCCGGCCGTGGTCGCCGCGCTGCCTCAGGTGCTCGGCCCGTACGCACGCCGCGCTCATCGCGAACAGTTCCGCGCCGATGTCCACGATGCGGCCCAGGAAGCCCTGTTTGGTCTCCAACCGGCCCTGCCAGCGGGACATCCCGTAGAACACGGACCGGGCGAGCCGGCGCGAGGTCCGTTCGACGTACCGCAGGTGACCGGCGAGGTCCGCGTGCCCGGTGGGGTGGAAGGCGCCGTACGAGGTGGGGAGCTGTCCGGGGCCGGTGACCAGTTTCGGCAGCCAACGGGCGTAGAAGCCGCCGGCCCGCGCCCCGGCCCGCGCCTTGTCCTGGAGCGAGGTGTCCGGGTCGATCAGGTCGCCGGCGACGGAGAGGTGGGCGTCGACGGCCTCGCGGGCGATCAGCAGGTGCATGATCTCGGTGGACCCCTCGAAGATCCGGTTGATCCGCAGATCGCGCAGCAGCTGCTCGGCGGGGACCGCCCGCTCGCCGCGGGCGGCCAGCGACTCGGCCGTCTCGAAGCCCCGTCCCCCGCGGATCTGGACGAGGTCGTCGGCCATCCGCCACGCCATCTCGGACCCGTACAACTTGGCGAGGGCCGCCTCGATCCGGATGTCGTTGCGATGGTCGTCCGCCAGCTGCGAGGACAGGTCGAGGACGGCCTCCAGGGCGAAGGTGGTCGCCGCGATGAAGGCGACCTTCCCGCCGACGGCCTCGTGCCGACCGATGGGCCGGCCCCACTGTTCCCGGACGCCCGACCATTCGCGGGCGATCTTCAGGCACCACTTGCCGGCGCCGACGCACATCGCGGGCAGCGAGAGCCGGCCGGTGTTGAGCGTGGTCAGGGCGATCTTGAGGCCGGCGCCCTCGGGGCCGATCCGGTTCCCGGCGGGCACCCGCACCCCGTGGAAGCGGGTGACGCCGTTCTCGATGCCGCGCAGCCCCATGAAGGCGTTGCGGTGCTCCACGGTGATGCCCTCGGAGTCCGCCTCGACCACGAACGCGGTGATGCCGCCCGGGTGGCCCTCGCTCTCCGGGACCCGGGCCATCACCACGAGCAGGTCGGCGACCACCCCGTTGGTGGTCCACAGCTTCACCCCGTCGAGGACGTAGTCGTCCCCGTCCGGGACGGCGGCCGTGGCGAGCCGGGCCGGGTCCGAGCCGACGTCCGGTTCGGTGAGCAGGAACGCGGAGATGTCCCCGCGGGCGCAGCGCGGCAGGTAGCGGTCGCGCTGCTCCTGGGTGCCGAACAGCTTCAGGGGCTGCGGTACGCCGATCGACTGGTGGGCGGAGAGCAGCGCGCCGATCGCGGGGTTCGCGGAGCCGACGAGGGCGAGGGCCTTGTTGTAGTACACCTGGGTGAGGCCGAGGCCCCCGTACCGGGTGTCGATCTTCATGCCGAAGGCGCCCAGTTCCCGCAGGCGGGTCACCGTCTCGTCCGGGATGCGGGCCTCGCGTTCGATGCGGGCGGAGTCGACCTCGTCCTCGCAGAAGTCGCGGAGCTTGGCGAGGAACTGCTCACCGCGTCGGACGGCGTCGTCACCGGGCACCGGGTGCGGGTGGATCAGGTCCAGCCGGAAGCGGCCGAGGAACAGTTCCTTGGCGAAGCTGGGCCCCCGCCAGTCCTGCTCGCGCGCGGCCTCGGCGACCTGGCGTGCCTCACGGGCGGTGACGGCCTGCTTGGGGGGTGATGCGGTCATGAGGGACACCTCGCCGCTGTTCGGTGGGGCACGGGGGCGGACCCGTCCGGGGCCGTGGTGCTGCTACTCCGTATGTACCCCGGTCCCCCACGGTCAGCCAGGCGTGCCGCCGCCGTTCGGACCAAGCACGTCCGCGTCCGCTTCGGAGCCCCCGCCCCGGCGGGCGAGCGGCGCGGGCGAGCAGAAAAAGCCCGTCCCGGAGCCTCCGCACAGAGGGCTCCGGGACGGGCTCACCGGTGTTCCTGGTCCGCCGACCAGGGGGTCCGGTGGGGGCGGGACGGCCGGGGTGGGCCGCCCCGGGGTCAGAGGGCGAGTCCGGTGAGGACGAGGACCCGCTCGTAGGTGTAGTCGTCCATCGCGTAGCGGACGCCCTCACGGCCGACGCCGGAGAGCTTGGCGCCGCCGTACGGCATCTGGTCCGCACGGTAGGAGGGCACGTCGCCGATGATCACGCCGCCCACCTCCAGGGCGCGGTGCGCGCGGAACGCGGCCTGCACGTCGTGCGTGAAGACGCCGGCCTGGAGCCCGTACTTGGAGGAGTTGACGGCGGCGAACGCCGCGGCCTCGCCGTCGACCTTCTGCACCACGAGGACGGGTCCGAAGACCTCTTCGCGGGCGAGGGTGACCTGGTCGGGCAGGGAGGCGAGGACGGTCGGGGCGTAGGACGCGGCGTCGCGCCCACCGCCGGTGAGGACCTCGGCGCCCGCGGCGGCGGCCTCGTCGACCCAGGACTCCACGCGCTTGGCGGCGTCCTCGCTGACCAGCGGGCCGACGTCGGTGCCGGCGTCGGAGGGGTCGCCGGTGACCTGGGCCTCGACCGCGGCGACGATGCGCGGGACGAGCCGGTCGTACACCGCGGCGTCGGCGATCACGCGCTGCACCGAGATGCAGGACTGGCCGCCCTGGTAGTTCGAGAAGGTCGCGATGCGCTGGGCGGCCCAGTCGAGGTCCGCGTCGCTGGACCAGTCCGCGAGGACGACGGCGGCGCCGTTGCCGCCCAGCTCCAGGGTGCAGTGCTTGCGCGGCACGGAGTCCATGATCGCGTAGCCGACGGTCTCGGAGCCGGTGAAGGAGATCACGGGCAGCCGCTCGTCCTGCACCAGGGCGGGCATGCGGTCGTTGGTGACCGGGAGGATCGACCAGGAGCCCTCGGGCAGCTCGGTCTCGGCGAGCAGCTCGCCCAGGACCAGGCCGGACAGCGGGGTCGCCGGGGCGGGCTTGAGGATGATCGGGACGCCGGCGGCGATCGCGGGGGCGACCTTGTGGGCGCAGAGGTTCAGCGGGAAGTTGAACGGGGCGATCCCGAGGACGACGCCCTTGGGGAAGCGACGGGTGAGGGCCAGTCGGCCCTGGCCGCCGGCGTCGGTGTCCAGGCGCTGGGCCTCGCCCCCGTTGAAGCGGCGGGCCTCCTCGGCGGCGAAGCGGAAGACGGAGACGGCGCGGCCGACCTCGCCGCGGGCCCACTTGATGGGCTTGCCGTTCTCGGCGGAGATCAGCTGGGCGATCTCCTCGGTGCGCTCGGTCAACCGCTGGGAGACGTGGAGGAGCGCCGCGGCCCTGGTGTGGGCGGGGGTGGCGGCGAAGTCCTCCAGGGACGCGTGCGCACGGGCCACGGCCTCTTCGACCTGGGCGTCGGTGGGGACGGATACCGTGCCCACCACGCGGTTGTCCCACGGGGAGGTGACGTCGAACGTGGTGTCGCCGGTGGCCTGGCGGCCGGCCAGCCAGAAGGCGTGGGTGGAGGTCATGTCCGGAGTCCGGCCCTTCCCTGTCGCGGTGCGGTGTCCTCACCCACGGTAGGGCGCACCGGCCGGCGCGGCCTTTGTCCGCCGCGTACGGAATCTCCGAACGCGTGCACCACTTCGTCGCAGGGGCCGTGGTGCTCGCGGGGCCGGCTCAGTCGGGTGATTCGGCGGTCTTCAGGGCGAGCCACAGCTCCATGCGAACGTCCGGGTCGTCGAGCGAGCGGCCCAGGATCTCCTCGACCCGGCGCATCCGGTACCGCAGGGTGTGGCGGTGCACCCCGAGGTCGGCCGCGGCGGCGTCCCACTGTCCGTGGCGGGACAGCCAGGCGCGCAGCGAGGCCACGAGGTCCCCGCGTCCGGTGGCGTCGTGTTCGCGCAGTCCGCGCAGCAGCCCGTCGGCGAACGCCTGCACCGCGTCGTCCGAGAGCAGGGTCACCAGGGACCCGGCGGCGACCTCGTCGAACGCGATGTGGCCGCGGCCTAGCCGCCGGGCGACGGACAGGGCCCGTCGGGCCTGCTGGTGGGCGCCGACCGCGCCTTCGGGCCCGGTGGGTGCGGACACCCCGGCGACGGGACGGGTCGGGTCGCGGTCGCCACCGGCCTCGCCGTCGCCGGGGGGCGCCCCGGCGGTGTGCGCGGTGCACTCGGCCTCGGCTGCTCCGCCGTCCGCGAGGACCATGACCAGCCGGCGCAGCGGACCGTCGGGGGTGGGGTCGGGGGCCGCCTCCGGGACGACCAGCACCGTTTCGCCGGCCCGGGCCGCCGCGGACTCCACCGCTTCGGCGAGTTCGGCGAGCGGGTCGGCCTCCGCCGGTGCGCCCTGCCCCGGTGCGCCCTGCCCGGATGCGCCCTCCCCCGCCGCGGCTGTCTCCGGATCGGCCGGGGCGCTCGTGGAGGCCGGTTCGGCGACGACGAAGCGGAACGGGACGTCGAGCAGCGCCCCGTACAGGTCCCCGGCGACGGCCCGGGCGTGGCCGGGTTCGCCGGCGAGGAGCATCCGCAGGACCGCGGCGCCGATGCGCTGCTCGGCGGCGTGCAGGGCGCGGGAGCGTTCGGTGGTGAGGGTGAGCAGGGCGATGGCGGAGTGCACGGCGTACCGGTCGGCGGTGCCGAGCGGCGACGCGGTGCCCACGGCGAGGGCCGTACGGGGTCCGCGTCCGGTGCCCAGGGCGTGGAGTTCGACCCGGTCCTCGGCAGCGCCGACGACCGCACTGGCGGTGGCGGCGCCCTGGCGCAGCCGCTCCACGTCGGGGGTGAGCCGGGCGGCCCGGCGGCTGGCCCAGCCGGGTGCCGCGGCGACCACGGCGCCGGTCGCGTCGTAGAGCGCGGCCCAGCCGTCGACCTGCGCGGCGAGGCCGGCGAGGACGCCCTCTGGCCCGTCGGTGAGGGCCCGCCGGGTCAGTTCGCGTTGGGCGGCGAAGCCGGCGGTGACGGCGCGGTACTGCTCGCGGGCGATGGCCTCGGAGACGGCCTTGCTGATGGCGATGAACGGGGTGCGGCGGGGTACCGCGAGCAGCGGCAGGTGCTCGGCTCGGGCGGCGTCGAGCAGGGCTTCGGGGACGTCGTCGTAGTGGACGCCCACCGCGAAGCCCAGGCCGACGACTCCGGCGCGGGTGAGCCGGCGTACGTACCGGCGCATCTCCTCGGGGTCCTCCGCGTCGAGCTTCAGCGCGGTGATCAGCAGCAGCTCGCCGCCCTCCAGGTACGGCACGGGGTCGGCCAGTTCGCTGACGTGCGCCCAGCGGACGGGGGTGTCCAGCCGCTCCTCGCCCGCCCGGACCGTGAGCTTGAGCGCGGAGTGCTGGACGAGGGAGGCGAGCGTCGGGGGCATGGGACCTTCAGGCGGCCGGAGGGCGGGCGGCGTCACCGTCCGGGCCGGTCAGCGGGGCGGACGGGGGCGGCGGGGCCGCGGAGCGGGTGGTTGGCCGCTCCGGGGGAACGGTCCCTGTCGATTCTGCCTCACCGTAGCGAAGGGTTCACCCGCGCAGGTCCACCAGGAGGGGTGGCGCGTGCTCGCCGCGGACGGTCGTCAAGGAGAGCACCGCGTGCCCGGGCGGCACCCCGTGGGCGAGTTCGGAGGCGGACCAGCGCTCGCGTTCGACCTGCCGCACGGTGACGGCCCGCGCGGTGGGGGCGCGCCCGGTGATCACCCGGCGCAGGGCGTGGGCGGTCTTGCCGAGCGGGGTCTCCGCGATGATCTGCCGGTCGGTGACGTCACGGGCCTCGGTCCACTCCTTGCCCCAGACCTCGGCGAAGTCCTGGCCGTCCCAGGGGGTCAGTCCGGACAGCGCCATCCGGCAGCCGATCGCGCCGAGCAGCGGGCCGCGCAGCGGGCGGGGCACGTCGTCGAGGGTGCGCAGGGTGAGGACGACCCCCGCGTGCCCGGAGCGCAGTCGTTGGAGTCCGCGCACGGCCTCGGGGGTGATCACCCCGGTGGCGTCGTCGAGGACCAGGCAGGCGAAGAGGGAGCGGTCCTCGCGGGCGGCGACGGACGCGGTGAACTGGGCGAGGACCAGCCTGGCGATGATCTTCGAGGCGTCGGCGTGGCCGCGGCGCGGCAGGTCGATCCGGACCCGCACGGGATGGTCGAGCGCGCGCAGCGAGAAGGGCCGGCCGGCGCCCTTGGTGTCGAAGAACGACGCGAACGCGGGACGGTCGAGGAGGGCGATCCGGTCGGCGAGGACGCCCCCGACGTCACCGGGGTGGGCGAGTTGCCGTTCCCGGGCGTCCAGCTCGCGCAGCATGGCCTGCTGTCCGGCGTCGGTCAGGGCGCGGCGCAGTTCCCCGAGCGGGCCGGGTGCCCCGTCGAGGAGGCCGCGCAGTTCGGGGACGGCGGGGAACCGGCCGTGGACGGCCTGGAAGGGGCCGAGGAGTTGGGCGAGGACGGTGGTGGAGCGGCGGGTGTCGGCGCCGGCGTGCGGTTCGGCGAGGTCGCCGACCAGGGCCTCGGCGAGGACCGCGGCGGCCTCGTCGGGGTCGGTGGTGCCCCCGTACAGGTCGAGGTCGTAGACGGAGTCGGGCTGGCCAATGCGGATGACGACGTCGTATCCGTCGGCGGCGCCGAGTCCGGTGCCGGCGGCCCCGATGACGACGACGGCGGCGCGCCCGGTGAGTGCCTGGAGGCACAGCGACTCGGCGACGGGCCACACGAGGTGGCCGGTCTTGCCGGAGCCCGCCGGGCCGACGGCGAGCAGCGAGGTGCCCAGCAGGTCGGGGCCGAGCCCGAGGCCGACGCCCCGGAACCGGTAGGGGTTGCGGGGGTCGTCGGCGGTGGTGCCGATGCGGACCTGTCCGGTGAGCAGGTCGTGCCGGGCCGCGCGGCCCGGCAGGTCGCGTTCGCCGGACGGGTGCAGACAGGCGGCGGCGCCCTGCCGGGTCACGGCGGCGGTGAAGTCGGCCATGCTGTGCCGACCGCCGCGGACGCCCTGCCAGGCACGGGCGATCCGGGTGTGGTCGACGTCGCGCATCAGTCCGGTGCGGGCGTCGGCGGCGAGCCGGTCGGCGGCGGCGGTGAGGCCGGCGGCCCGCAGCTGGGGCCACTCGGCGGGGTCCTCCTCGGCGGTGGCCGGGGCGCCCGGTTCGGGGGCGGTGCGGCGCAGTCGGGGGGCGAGGTAGCGGCGCCAGATCTCGGCCCAGCGCCCCATCCGGGCGGCGGTGGCCAGGATGCCGCCCCCGACTAGCAGGTAGTAGAGGGTGGAGGTGATGAACACGGCTTGCCCCTCGGCGGGGCTGTTCGACGACCCGGTCCATTCCTCGGGGGTGAGCAGGTAGTAGGGCCACATCCAGTAGCCGCCGAGGTAGTTGTTCCACAGCAGTGACCAGAGGAGCCAGCCGACCAGGAGGGCGATGAGCGCCCCGCTGAACAGTTGGCGGGCCGGTGTCAGCTCGGGTTCCTCGTCGGGGCGCGGGGTGTGGTCGAAGCGCCAGACGCCGGGCGCGGCCTCGGGACGGGGGGTCCTGAGCCACCGGAGGAAGCCGTGGCCGTCGGGCTGCGGCGCTGGTCCGGTGGGGTGCGGGACCTCGCCGGGCACCGTGGCCGGGCGGGGCGGCACCGGGGGGACGCCGAGGCGCGGGGGTCCGCCGTGCGGGGGCTCACCGGGCTGAGGGGCGCTGGAGTACGTGCCCTGCGCTCCCTGGTACGGACCCTGCACGCCGGGGTACGGGCCGTGCGCGCCGGGGTACGGCCCGTGCGGGTCCGGGCCACCGCCCACGGAGGGTCCCGTGGGCGGAACCGGTGCCGTGCCCGCGTCGCCGGAGTGCGCCCCCGGTACCGCCCCCGGAGCCGCGCCCGGCGGTACGGAGGGCGGCTGTGCCGGACGTGGCAGGGGCGTCGCGTGCGTGCCGCGCGCGTCCCGGGTTCCCTCGCCGCCGTCGTGTCCGTCGCGTTCCATTGGACCTCTGCCCCCTGACCTGCCGGTCCCGTGCGTTCCGGGCGTCAATCTAGTGCCCCTGAGGGGGTACTTCACCGGTTACGCGCCTGCCGGGCCGGGACGGCGCCGTTCGACGCGCCCGCGGGTGCTCCCCGGGGGAGTATGTCCATGGCGGACAATCGCCCGTCCGAACAACTCCCGCATGGAGCATGCCGGCCCCCGTGCACCGGCCCTAGCCTGCGGAGGAACCCCCGAGCACACCGAAGAACACCGGGACACCCGGTGAGACGCCGGAGCCCCGCCCACCGGTACCGCGCGAGCCTGCGGACCGGCCGGGGCCCCCGGTCCCGACCGCATTCGCGCCCCGCGCGCCCGTGACACCCCAGGAGCCCGCCATGACCGCACTGCCGCAGGAGCGCCGCGTCGTCACCGCCATTCCCGGCCCGAAGTCCCAGGAACTCCAGGCCCGGCGCAACGCCGTGGTCGCGGCGGGTGTGGGCTCCACGCTCCCGGTCTTCACGGCCCGCGCGGGTGGCGGCATCATCGAGGACGTCGACGGCAACCGGCTGATCGACTTCGGTTCCGGCATCGCCGTGACCAGTGTCGGCGCCTCCGCCGAGGCCGTGGTGCGGCGGGCGTCCGCACAGCTCGCGGACTTCACCCACACCTGTTTCATGGTCACCCCGTACGAGGGGTACGTGGCCGTCGCCGAGGCGCTCGCCGAGCTGACCCCGGGTGACCACGCGAAGAAGTCCGCCCTGTTCAACTCGGGTGCCGAGGCCGTCGAGAACGCCGTCAAGATCGCCCGTGCCCACACCAAGCGCCAGGCGGTCGTCGTGTTCGACCACGGCTACCACGGCCGGACCAACCTGACGATGGCGCTGACCGCGAAGAACATGCCGTACAAGAACGGCTTCGGCCCGTTCGCGCCCGAGGTGTACCGGGTGCCGGTGGCGTACGCGTACCGCTGGCCGACCGGGCCGGAGAACGCCGGCCGGGAGGCCGCTGCCGAGGCGATCGACCGGATCACCAAGCAGATCGGCGCGGACAACGTCGCGGCGATCATCATCGAGCCGGTGCTCGGCGAGGGCGGCTTCATCGAGCCCGCGAAGGGCTTCCTCCCGGCGATCAGCTCGTTCGCTTCGGAGAACGGCATCGTGTTCGTGGCGGACGAGATCCAGTCCGGCTTCTGCCGGACGGGGCAGTGGTTCGCCTGTGAGGACGAGGGCATCGTCCCGGACCTCATCACCACCGCGAAGGGCATCGCGGGTGGTCTGCCGCTGGCCGCGGTGACGGGCCGTGCCGAGATCATGGACGCCGCGCACGCGGGCGGCCTCGGCGGCACCTACGGCGGCAACCCGGTGGCCTGCGCGGGTGCGCTCGGCGCGATCGAGACGATGAAGGAGCTGGACCTCAACGCCCGCGCCCGGCGCATCGAGGAGGTCATGAAGGCCCGCCTCGCCGCGATGGCCGAGAAGTTCGACATCATCGGGGACATCCGCGGTCGCGGCGCGATGATCGCGATCGAGCTGGTCAAGGACCGCACCACGAAGGAGCCGCACGCCGAGGCGGCGGGCGCCCTGGCCAAGGCGTGCCACGCGGAGGGCCTGCTCGTGCTGACCTGCGGCACGTACGGCAACGTCCTGCGCTTCCTGCCGCCGCTGGTGATCGGCGAGGACCTGCTGAACGAGGGCCTGGACATCCTTGAGGGTGCGTTCACCCGCATCTGATGCGGATCACGGTGCGCCCGAGCGGGGCGCACCGCCGCCCACCCCCGCACCGCCCCGAACGGCAGAGGCTGTGAAGAAGGTGTGCGGGGCCCATGACGGGGTGCCGTTCGCGCTGTCGCGACGGCACCCCCTGGCGTAGGTTCGGACGGGATGAGTGAACCACCGTGCCCGGGGCGGTCCCCGGGCGAATCCGGTACGCGGCCTCCCCAGTCACGTGCAGGTGGTGGTCTCGCGCACTCCACCGGGGCTTCGGGCCCCGGGACTCCTCACCGATCGGACGGCCGTCCGCCCCACACCCCCCGGGGCGCCCGGCCTGCCGGTCCTGTCGGCCGCCTCGGAATCACCCCCCGTGTTCCGAGGCGGCCGAGTGCGTTCCCGATCGCCGTGGGCGCGCCGGGTGCGGCGCTGGTCGTCCTCTTCGCCCTCGTCACCTGGCAGGTCGCCGCACGGGGGCCGCTGCTCGCCCGGGACGTGGCGCTGGCCGCCCGGCTGAGGTCCGGCGGACTGCCGGCCGGGGCCGCCGAGCTCCTCGCCGACCTCGGGTCGGTGGCCGTCGTGCTGCCCGTGCTGGTGCTGGTCGCCGGGTGGGCGGGGTGGCGGGCGCGCACCGCGGGGGTGGTGCGCTGGTGGGCGGGGCCCGCGTCGGCGCTGGTGCTGTTGGCGTTGGTGCCGCTGCTGGTGCTGCCGTTGAAGGCGTGGATCGCGCGGCCCGGCCCGCCCTCGATGGCCGGTACCGGCTTCTACCCGTCGGGGCACACCGCGACGGCGGTGGTCGGGTACGGGGCGGCGGTGCTGCTCCTGCTGCCCCGGGTGCGCGGTGCGTGGCCGCGGCGGTGGCTGGTGGTCGGCTGTCTCGTCCTGAACGCGGGGGTGGGGTACGGGCTGGTGCGCCGCGGCTACCACTGGCCGCTGGACGTGGTCGGGAGCTGGGCGCTGTGCGGTGCGCTGCTGGCGGGGCTCGCGCTGTGGTGGCGCGGGCGGGGTGGCCCGCCGGACGGATGAGGTCCGGCGGGCCGGGCGATCAGCGGCGCCAGGTGTCGAAGTTGCGGGAGAAATCGGTGTTGTTGTGCCGGTCCCAGTTGATGGACCAGCTCATCAGGCCGCGGAGCTTCGGCCAGACGCCGTGCGTCCGGTAGGTGCCGCAGCTGGCGCCCTTGGTGAGGCAGTCGAGGGCCTTGTTGACCTCCGCCGACGAGACGTGGCCGTTGCCCGCGTTGACCGAGGCGGGCATGCCAATGGCGATCTGCTCGGGGCGCAGGGCCGGGAACACGTTGGCCGTGTCACCCGCGACCGGGAAGCCGGTGAGCAGCATGTCCGTCATGGCGATGTGGAAGTCCGCGCCGCCCATCGAGTGGTACTGGTTGTCCAGGCCCATGATCGAGCCGGAGTTGTAGTCCTGGACGTGGAGCAGGGTGAGGTCCTCGCGCAGGGCGTGGATCACGGGCAGGTAGGAGCCCGCCCGCGGGTCCTGACCGCCCCAGCGCCCGGTGCCGTAGTACTGGTAGCCGAGCTGCACGAAGAACGTCTCGGGGGCCATGGTGAGCACGAACTTGGCGCCGTACTTGGCCTTGAGGGTCTTGATGGCCTGGATCAGGTTGACGATCACCGGGGTGGTGGGGTTCTTGAAGTCGGTGTCGTTGGCGTTCAGGGACAGCGAGTGGCCCTCGAAGTCGATGTCGAGTCCGTCGAGGCCGTACTCGTCGATGATCTTCGAGACGGAGGTGACGAACGCGTGCCGCGCGGACGTGGAGTTCAGCTGGACCTGGCCGTTCTGGCCGCCGATGGAGATGAGGACCTTCTTGCCCTGGGCCTGCTTGGCCTTGATGGCGGCCTTGAACTCGGCGTCGCTCTCGACGTTCGGGCACTGGGCCACCGGGCAGCGGTTGAAGCGGATGTCGCCGGAGGTGACGGAGGTGGGTTCGCCGAAGGCGAGGTGGATGACGTCCCAGCTGTCGGGGACGTCGGCCATGCGGACGTATCCGGCGCCGTTGGCGAAGCTCGCGTGGAGGTAGCCGACCAGGGCCTTGGCCGGCAGGGCGTCGGGTTCGCCGACGGTGGTGTTCACCGTGACCGCCACCGCCCGCGGTGACTCCCCGGCGTCGTTGGCCGAGGTGACGGTGACGAGGTAGGTGGTGTTGGGGGTGAGCCCGCCGAGGGTGGTGCGCGTGGTCGTGCCGGTGACGGTCTGGGCCCGTTGGCCGTTGACGTAGAGGTGGTAGCTGGTGGCGCCCGGGACGGCGTTCCAGGTCATGGTGGCCGACTGGGCGCTGACCGAAGCGGCCGTCAGGCCCGTGGGGGTGGGCGGCGGCAGGCCCGGGTCGACGGCGGGACCGACGAGGGTGATGTCGTCGGCGTGGTAGGCGGGCGTTCCGTACCAGCCGTGGGTGTAGATGGTGATCTTGTTGGTGGTGGGTCCGGTGCGGAAGGTGTGGCCGAGGGGGTGCCAGTCGGTGGCGGACTGCGTCCAGCTGAAGCCATCGCCCGAGGGGCCGCCGGTGCCCGTGACGCCGAGGTAGACGTAGCTGCCCCGGACGTAGCCGCCGAGCGTGTACTGGGAGTCGGGCTTCACGGTGACGGTCTGGGAGCAGCGGGCGTTGTCGCCGCCCGACGGGGTGGCGCGCAGTGCTGAGGCCCCGGTGCGGACGGGGGTGGTGACGGTGGCTCCGCTGCCCGCGGAGCAGTTCCAGCCGTCGAGGCCGGTTTCGAAGCCGCCGTTGCGGGCGAGGTCGGCATCGGCCGCACGGGCGACCGATGACGTGATGGTGATGCCGGGCAGGACGGCCAGGACGAGGGCCGCGAGCACGGCGAGGAGTCTGGGACGGAATCCGCGTACGGGGGGACGTACGCGTCGTCTGGTGCGTTCCACTACATCCTCCGGATATGGGGGAAGGTGAAGCAGGAAGTGTGTCGTGGAGCGCGCTCAACTTGGTTCAGACCAATTCCGTTGTCAAGACCTCTCGCGACGATCCGTCGCGTTCACCGGGCTCCCCGGACGCTTCCGACGCCGCCGCCGGTGCCGTCACGGGTGCCCTTCGTCCGCGCCGGGCGGCGCGCCGACCTCAGTCGCCGGCCCCGCGGGCGCGGATCGCCGCCGCCTCGTGCATGGCGAGTTCGAGCAGCGTGGGGTCGGTGAGGGTGCCGCGGCCGTCCGGGGGGATCAGCCAGCGCACCTTGCCGGTGGCCCGCCCCGGGTAGGGCACGACGATCCAGGTGCCCCTGCCGGCGCCGCGCACCCCCGTGCCGAGCCAACGGGTGGCCGTGCCGGGCGGGACGAAGAAGCCGGTGCGCAGGTCGCCGAAGTCGGCGAGCACGGGTCCCGGACGGTCGAGGACGCGGGTGAGCACGTCGAGGGTGGGATAGCCGAGTTCGCCCGGCAGGATGAGCACGTCCCACAGGCGCCCCGCCGGGAGCAGGGTGACCCCGAGGGGGTTGCGTTCCCACTCCCGGCGGCAGTCGTCGGGGGCGGGCGCCGCCGACACCAGCCATTCCACAGCGGACTTGGGCAAGGGCCCGGTCATAGTCGTGTCCTCCGTTGTCCTCACGGGGCCGCACGGTGCGGCCGGTGAGGAGAGGAGGAGGGGGCGCGCGCATTACGCGAGTCGACGCTACTTGCTGGTAGTGAGCTGTGTCACAGCACCCCCGCCCCGGGGTGGGGGCGGGGGCGCGGGGGTCCGGTTCAGCTGTCGAACCCGAGTCCCAGTCGGTCCAGGGTCCGCAGCCACAGGTTGCGGTGGCCCTCGTTGCGGTCGGCGTGGGCCAGGGACCACTTGGTGAGGGCGATGCCCGTCCAGGCGAAGGGTTCGGGCGGGAACGGCAGCGGCTTCTTGCGGACCATCTCCAGTTCGGTACGCTCGGTGCGTTCGCCGGAGAGCAGGTCGAGCATCACGTCGGCGCCGAAGCGGGTGGCGCCGACGCCGAGCCCGGTGTACCCGGCCGCGTAGGCGACCCGTCCTTCGTGGGCGGTGCCGAAGAAGGCGGAGAACCGGGAGCAGGTGTCGATCGCCCCGCCCCAGGCATGGCTGAAGCGCACCCCTTCGAGCTGCGGGAAGTAGCCGAAGAAGTGTTGGGCGAGCCGGGCGTACGTCTCGGGCCGTTCGTCGTACTCGGTGCGCACCCGTCCGCCGTACGGGTAGATCGCGTCGTAGCCGCCCCACAGGATGCGGTCGTCGGCGGTCAACCGGAAGTAGTGGAACTGGTTGGCGGTGTCGCCGAGCCCCTGCCGGCCCTGCCAACCGATCGAGGCGCGTTGCTCCGGGGTCAGCGGCTCGGTCATCAGCGCGTAGTCGTACACCGGTACGACGTACGGGCGCACCCGCTTGACCAGCGACGGGAACACGTTGGTGCCCAGGGCCACCTGGCGGGCGAGGATCCTGCCGTACGGGGTGCGCACGCCCATGCCGGCGCCCCGGCGCACCAGGGACAGGGCGGGGGTGCGCTCGTGGATGCGCACGCCCAGGGACAGACAGGCCGCCTTGAGGCCCCACACCAGTTTCGCGGGGTGCAGCATCGCCACCCCGTCGCGGTCCCAGACCCCGGCGCGCAGGAGCGGCGAGTCGACCTGGGCGCGCACGGCCTCCTCGTCCAGGAACTCGATGCCGTCCCCGAGGCCCTGGCGCCGCACGTCCTGGTGCCAGGTGCGCAGTTCCTCGGCCTGGTACGGCTCGGTGGCGACGTCGATCTCACCGGTCCGCTCGAACTCGCAGTCGATGCCGTAGCGGGCGACGGCCGCCTCGATCTCGTCGAGGTTGCGGGCGCCGAGCTTCTCCAGGGTGCCGATCTCGTGGGGCCAGCGGCTCAGTCCGTTGTCCAGGCCGTGGGTGAGCGAGGCGGCGCAGAAGCCGCCGTTGCGGCCGGACGCGGCCCAGCCCACCTCGCGGCCCTCGATCAGGACGACGTCCCGGTCGGGGTCGCGTTCCTTGGCGAGCAGTGCGGTCCACAGACCGCTGTAGCCGCCGCCGACCACGAGCAGGTCGCACTGTTCGGTGCCGGTGAGCGCGGGCAGCGCCGGGGGGCGGCCCGGGTCGTCGAGCCAGAAGGACACGGGGCGGGCGTCGGCGAGCGACGCGGTCCAGCGGTTCATGGCGCCTGCGGCCATGATGTCAACTCCCTACCAGGGTGGTACCGGTCATGACAGCCGCTTGCGGCGGCGATTGCTGATCACCATGCCGATCAGCACGAACAGTACGGCGATCAGGAACATGGCCGTGCCGATGACATTGATCTGAACGGGCGTTCCGCGTTGTGCCGAGCCCCAGACGAACATCGGGAACGTGACGGTGGAGCCCGCGGTGAAGTTGGTGATGATGAAGTCGTCGAAGGACAGGGCGAAGGCGAGCAGCGCGCCCGCCGCGATGCCGGGGGCGGCGATCGGCAGCGTCACCCGCAGGAAGGTCTGGACGGGGCCGGCGTACAGGTCCTGCGCGGCCTGTTCGAGGCGGGGGTCCATGGACATGACCCGGGCCTTGACGGCGGTCACCACGAAGCTCAGGCAGAACATGATGTGCGCGATGAGCACCGTCCGGAAACCGAGCTCGGCCCCCATGTTCAGGAAGAGCGTCAGCAGCGAGGCGGCCATGACGACCTCGGGCATCGCCATCGGCATGAAGATCAGCGAGCTGATCGCGCCCCGCGCCCGGAACCGGTACCTGACCAGCGCGAACGCGATCATCGTGCCCAGTGCGGTGGCGGCGAGGGTCGACCAGGCGGCGATCTGGAGGCTGAGCGACAGCGAGCCGCACAGGTCGGCGACCCCGCAGGGGTCCTGCCACGCCTCGGTGGAGAAGTTCTGCCACTCGTAGTTGTAGCGGCCCTTCGGCTGGTTGAAGGAGAACACCGTGACGATGACGTTCGGCAGCAGCAGGTAGCCGAGGGTCAGCAGTCCGGCGAGGACGACGAGGTGGCGGCGGATCCAACGCAGGAGGCTCATCAGACCAGGTCCTCCGTCCCGGACTTGCGGATGTAGAGGGTGACCACGACGAGGATCGCGGCCATCAGCAGGAACGACAGTGCGGCGGCCGTCGGGTAGTCGAGCACGCGCAGGAACTGGGTCTGGATGACGTTGCCGATCATCCGGGTGTCGGTGGAACCGAGGAGGTCGGCGTTGACGTAGTCGCCGGACGCCGGGATGAAGGTGAGGAGCGTGCCGGAGACCACGCCCGGCATCGACAGCGGGAACGTCACCTTGCGGAAGGTGGTGAACGGCCGCGCGTACAGGTCGCCCGCCGCCTCGTGGAGCCGCCCGTCGATCCGTTCCAGGGAGGTGTACAGCGGGAGGATCATGAACGGGAGGAAGTTGTAGGTCAGCCCGCAGATCACCGCGAGCGGCGTGGCCAGCACCCGGTCGCCGTCCGTCATCCCCAGCCAGCTGGTGACGTCCAGGACGTGCAGGGTGCCCAGGAGTTCGACCAGGGGTCCGCTGTCGGCGAGGATCGTCTTCCAGGCCAGGGTGCGGATCAGGAAGCTGGTGAAGAAGGGGGCGATCACCAGGACGAGGACCACGTTGCGCCAGCGGCCGGCGCGGAAGGCGATCAGGTACGCCAGCGGGTAGCCGAGCAGGAGGCACAGCACCGTCGCCGAGCCCGCGTACAGCACCGAGCGCAGGAACTGCGGACCGTACTCGGTGAGCGCGTCCCAGTAGGTCGCGAAGTGCCAGGTGACCTCGAAGCCCTCTTCGAGGGAGCCCGTCTGCACGGAGGTCGACGCCTGGTAGACCAGCGGCAGCACGAAGAACACCAGCAGCCACAGGACGCCGGGCAGCAGCAGCCAGTACGGGACCAGCCGCCCGCGCCTGCGGCGCCGGGGCGGCGGAGCTCCGGCCCCGGTCTCCACGGACGCCTCGGGCGCGGTGGGCTCCTCGGTGGTGTCGGCGACGGCGGTCACGCTGCCTCCCCCGCCGGAGCGCCGCCCTCGACACCTTCGACGCCCGCGCCCGCGCTCGCGGCACCCTCGTCGGCGTCCAGTCCGAAGGTGTGCGCCGGGTTCCAGTGCAGGACGACCCGCGCGCCGGGCACCAGCCGCGCGTCCCGCTCCACGTTCTGGACGTACACCTCCAGGCGCGAACCGGCGGGCGCGTCGGGGCTGTCGACCAGGTACTGGGTGGACACCCCGATGAAGCTGGTCGCGGCGATCGTCCCGGTGACCCGGTTGCGACCGGCCGCGACCCCGGCCCCGGCCGTGCTGTCGGCGTCCTCGGCGTGCGTGAGGGATATCTTCTCCGGCCGGATGCCGACCAGCACCTTCCGGCCCGGGGCGACCCGGTCCGGACAGCGCGCCGCCGGCAGCCGCAGCGTGCCCTCCGCCGCCCGGACCACGAGGTCGTCGCCGTCACGGGCCTCGACGGACGCCCCGATGAGGTTGGAGGTGCCGAGGAAGTTGGCGACGAACGGCGTCCGCGGCAGGTCGTACAGGTCGGCGGGGGCGCCGAGCTGCTCCACCCGGCCCTGGTTCATCACCGCGACGGTGTCGGCCATCGTCATGGCCTCCTCCTGGTCGTGGGTGACGTGCACGAAGGTGATGCCGACCTCGGTCTGGATGCGCTTGAGTTCGAGCTGCATCTGCCGGCGCAGCTTCAGGTCGAGGGCGCCCAGCGGCTCGTCGAGCAACAGCACCTTGGGGTGGTTGATGAGCGCCCGGGCCACGGCGACGCGCTGCTGCTGCCCGCCGGAGAGCTGGTGCGGCTTGCGGCGGGCGAAGTCCCCCAGCTGCACCAGGTCGAGCATCTCCTCGACCTGCCCCCGTACCGATCGGACGCCCCGCCGGCGCAGCCCGAAGGCCACGTTCTCGAAGATGTCGAGGTGCGGGAAGAGCGCGTACGACTGGAAGACCGTGTTCACCGGCCGCTTGTAGGGCGGCAGCGCGGTCACGTCCTGGTCGCCGAGGAGGACGGTGCCGGTCGTGGGCTCCTCCAGCCCCGCGATCATCCGCAGGGTGGTGGTCTTGCCGCAGCCGGAGGCGCCGAGCAGCGCGAAGAAGGAGCCCTGCGGCACCGTGAGGTCGAGGGGGTGCACGGCGATGGAGGAGCCGTACGACTTGCTGATCCCGGTGAGGCGGACGTCGCCGCCGTGTTCGGTCGTCATGGTGGATCCCGGGGGTCGAGGGACGAGGGGGCCAGGAGGCGGGGTACCGGGGTGGGACCGGGCGGGCCGCCCGGGTGACACGTGTGCCGTACGGCGGTCAGGCGCCGGTCAACTTGGCGAACTTCTCCTCGTACGCCGTCTCCTCCTTGGAGGACAGCGACCGGAAGGAGTGCGACTTCGACGCCATCTCCCGGTCGGGGATGATCAGCGGGTTGTCGGCCGCGCCCTGGTCGATCTTCGCCAGCTCGGCCTTGACGCCGTCGACGGGGCACACGTAGTTGATGTACGCGGCCAGTCGGGCGGCGGGCCCCGGCTCGTAGTAGTAGTCGATCAGCCGCTCGGCGTTGCGCTTGTGGCGTGCCTTGTTGGGGATCAGCAGGTTGTCGGTGGCGATCATGTAGCCGCTGTCGGGGATGACGAAGTCGATGTCCGGGTTGTCGGCCTGGAGCTGGACGACGTCACCCGCCCAGGCCACGCACGCGGCGATGTCCCCCTTCGACAGGTCGGACGTGTAGTCGTTGCCGGTGAACCGGCGGACCTGGCCCTTGTCGACGGCCTTCTGCACCCGGGCGATCGCCGCGTCGAAGTCGTCGTCGGTGACCTTGCCGGGGTCCTTGCCCAGGTCGAGCAGCGCGAGCCCCATCGTGTCCCGCATCTCCGACAGCAGCGAGATGCGGCCCTTGAGCTTCGGCTGGTCCAGCAGGTCGCTCAGGGACCGCACCTCCAGCCCGTCGAGCGCCTTCTTGTTGTACGCGATGACCGCCGGGATGCCCGTCCACGGGTACGAGTAGGCCCGCCCGGGGTCCCAGTCGGGGCTGCGGAACTGCTGGGAGAGGTTGGCGTACGCGTGCGGCAGGTTGGCGGGGTCGAGCTTCTGCACCCAGCCGAAGCGGATCAGCCGGGCGGCCAGCCAGTCGGTGACGTTGATCAGGTCCCGCCCGATGTCCTGCCCGGCGGCGAGCTGCGGCTTGACCTTGCCGAAGAACTCGACGTTGTCGTTGATGTCCTCGGTGTACTTGACGGATATCCCGGTGCGCTCGCGGAACGCGTCCAGGGTGGGCCGCCGTTTGCCGCTCTCGTCGACGTCCATGTACTCGGTCCAGTTGGAGAAGACGACCCGCTTCTCCCGGTCCGAGTGGTCCTCGGAGCTGATCCCCTGCGGCTTGGCCGCCGGGGGGATGCCGCAGCCGCTCAGCGCGGCGACGCCGCCCGCGGCGAGCGCTCCCCCGGTCGAGGCGCGCAGCAGGGTGCGGCGCGAGAGGGCGGCCCTGCCGCCCCGCAGGCTGCGGCGCATGGCGGCCACCTGCGCCGGGGAGAGGGATTCTGGCTCGTACTGCATGCGCGTGGTGCCCCTTTCGTCAGGGGTGGGGCCGGTCGCGCCGAGCGGCCGGCCCCGGCGGTGCCGATGGACTTACCGGTCTCCGAAGACCGTGCGGTGCCAGTCCTTCCTGGCCACCGCGGTGTTGTCGAACATGACGTGCTTGATCTGGGTGTACTCCTCGAAGGAGTACGCGGACATGTCCTTGCCGAAGCCGGACGCCCGGTACCCGCCGTGCGGCATCTCGCTGATGATCGGGATGTGGTCGTTGATCCAGACGCAGCCCGCCTGGATCTCGCGGGTCGCGCGGTGGGTCCGGTACACGTCCCGGCTCCACGCGGAGGCGGCGAGCCCGTACGGGGTGTCGTTGGCGAGTCGGATGCCCTCGTCGTCCTCGTCGAACGGGACGACGACCAGGACCGGTCCGAAGATCTCCGCCTGGACGATCTCGCTGTCCTGGGGGGCGTCCGCGATCAGGGTCGGCCGGTAGAAGGCGCCGCTCGACAGGTCGTCGCCGGGGGCCTCGCCGCCGGTCACCACCCGGGCGTAACCGCGGGCCCGGGTGACGAACCCGGCGACCCGGTCGCGGTGCGCGTGCGACACCAGGGGGCCCATGTCGGTGGCCCGGTCGAACGGGTCGCCGAGCCGGACGGTGACCATCAGGTCGGCGACCCCGGCGATGAACGCCTCGTACAGCGGGCGTTGCACGTAGGCGCGGGTGGCGGCCGTGCAGTCCTGTCCGCTGTTGATCAGCGCCCCGGCGACCGCTCCGTGCACGGCGGCTTCCAGGTCGGCGTCGTCGAAGACCACGAAGGGCGCCTTGCCGCCCAGCTCCAGATGGAGGCGCTTGACGGTGCTCGTGGCGATCTCCGCGACCCGCTTGCCGACCGCGGTGGAGCCGGTGAACGAGGTCATCGCCACGCCCGGATGGCCCACCAGGTGCTCGCCCGCCTCGCGACCCGATCCGGTGACGACGTTGACGACGCCGTCGGGGAGGCCGGCCTCGACGGCCGCCTCGGCGAACATCAGCGAGGTCAGCGGGGTGAGTTCGGCGGGCTTCAGCACGATGGTGTTGCCCGCGGCGATCGCCGGGAGCACCTTCCAGGCGGCCATCTGGAGCGGATAGTTCCAGGGCGCGATGGAGCCGACGACGCCGATGGGCTCCCGGCGCACGTACGAGGTGTGGTCGCTGGAGTACTCGCCCGCCGACTGCCCCTGGAGGTGCCGGGCGGCGCCCGCGAAGAAGGCGGCGTTGTCGATCGTGCCGGGGACGTCGAACTCCCGGGTCAGCTTGATCGGTTTGCCGCACTGGAGGGACTCGGCCCGGGCGAGTTCGTCGGCGCGCTCGGCGAGGACGGAGGAGAAGCGGTGCAGGGCGTCGGAACGCTCACCGGGGGTGGCGCCCGCCCAGGCGGGGAAGGCCCGCCCGGCCGCTTCGACGGCGGCGTCGACGTCCGCGGCGCCCGCCAGTTCGTACGTGTACACCGCGTCCCCCGTGGCGGGGTCGACGACGGTGTGGGTACGCCCTGAGGTGCCCTTCGTCGGACGGCCCCCGATGTGCTGGGCGCCCTCGGCGAAACGGTCCTGTGCCTCGAAGCGGTGGCCCGGGTGGTGCATGGCACTCTCCTCCGCCGTCGCCCGTTAACCGGGGCCCGGCGTAGCTTCGGCTCGATTTGAGTGCCGATCCTGACATGGGCCCCGAACGCCAACAAGTGATTCCGTTGTTGCCTTTTGGTTACGCGACGGAATCTGTCGACCACCTGTCGAGTCCAGCGGAAAAACCCAGGACGGATTGTCCGTGGTGCGTGGGAGGGTGGCGTGCATGGGGGAACACGAGATGCGCGCAGGTCAGCAGAGATCCGACCGCCGACCGATGACGTCCCTGCCCGACCTTCGGGACCGGGAGGAACTACGAGCGGCGACGGCCTCCGGAATTCCCGTGGAGTACCTGTATTTCTGGGGCCACCGACCCTCCGTGGCGAACGGAGCGGACCGGAGTTGTCTGAGTCAGTGGTATCCGTCGCCGTTCTCGGTGGAGGGCGTCACCTACGCCACCGCGGAGCACTGGATGATGGCCGCGAAGGCCCGGTTGTTCGACGACCCGGAAGCCGAGCGGGCGGCCCTGACGGCAACGCATCCCGGCGGGGCGAAGGCAGCCGGCCGGCGGGTGCGGAACTTCGACGAGGCGCTCTGGGTCGGGCAGCGGCTCGCCCTGGTGGTGGAGGGCAACGTCCACAAGTTCGGTCAGCACCCGGCCCTGAGCCGGTTCCTGCTCGCCACGGGCTCGCGGGTGCTGGTGGAGGCGAGCCCGCACGACCGGATCTGGGGCATCGGCCTCACCGCGGACGAGGCACGCGCGAGCGACCCCCGGCAGTGGCCGGGGCTCAACCTGCTGGGCTTCGCCCTGATGCGTGCCCGCACGGAACTGCGCCGAGCCGCCGGGGCGGGCCGAGCCGGCAGGTCGGACGGGGACGGATCGGGCCCGGACGGGTCGGGCGGGGTCAGCGGCCCTCGACGAGGACGATCGCGACGGTGAGGCCGACGGCGAGGAGCAGGCCGACCGCTCCGCAGATCATCCCGGCCCGCGCCTGCCCCGGGTTGGTGGACAGGCCCTTGGCCACCCGCGACCGGGCGAGACCCCCGTAGACCAGCGCCAGGACGCCCGTCACCAGGGTCACCGGCCAGAGCCACACGCCCAGCGAGACGATGCCGAGGATCTGTGCCGTCAGTCCGAAGCTGTTGTTCGGGGGCGGTGGGAAGGCACGCCACCCCGGCCCCGGGGCGTAGGGGTGCACGGGCGGCGGATGGGCGCCGGGGAACGGATACGGCGCCGGCGGTGCGCCCGGGCCTTCGGGGCCCAGCGGCGGGGGCGGCACGGGTCTCGTCACGGGGCCGGAGTGCGGCGTGCCGTGGGCCGGCAGCGGGGCGTACGACACGGGCACAAACGCGTGGACGGTGTCCTGCGCCGGGGGCGGGGTCGCGAAGGGGTCCGCCGCCGGGCCGGTGTGCTCGGGGGGCTGCGCGGCCGGTGTGCCCGGGGGCAGCCGGTCCGCGGGGGACCGGCGGTCCCGGGCAAGCACCCAGGGGTCGGCGGGGGCGGCACCGGACGTCGTACCGTCCGGGTCCCCGGCGTCGCCCGGGGCGGGCCCGACCGGCCGGTCACCCGGCTCCCCCGGTTCCCGTCCCGCGTCCCGTCGCTCCTCGGACATCGTCCGCCCCCTCCGTCACCGATCCGGTCATGGTACGACCCGGCGCGGACCCGCCCCCGCCGCCTACGATGAACGGGCGCACCACCGATCAGCCGATCACCCGCGCCGTCCGCGGCGCCCTTCCCGGGGAGGACCCCTTGACCGATCTGCACGCCTTCATCGAAGGGCTGCCGAAGGCCGAACTGCACGTGCACCACGTCGGCTCAGCCTCCCCCCGCATCGTCTCCACCTTGGCCGCCCGGCACCCCGACTCCAAGGTGCCCACGGACCCCGAGGCCCTGGCGGACTACTTCTCCTTCACCGACTTCGCCCACTTCATCGACGTCTACCTGTCGGTCGTGGACCTGGTCCGCACCCCCGAGGACGTCCGGCTGCTGACCTACGAGGTGGCGCGTGACCTCGGACGGCAGAACGTCCGGTACGCGGAGCTGACCATCACCCCGTACTCCTCGGTCCGGCGCGGCATCGACGAGCGGGAGTTCATGGCCGCCATCGAGGACGCCCGCAAGGCCGCCGAGGCCGAGCTGGGCGTCACCTTGCGCTGGTGCTTCGACATTCCCGGCGAGGCCGGTCTCGCGGCGGCCGAGGAGACCGTCCGACTCGCCGTCACCGACGGGCTGCGGCCCGAGGGACTGGTGTCGTTCGGGCTCGGCGGACCGGAGATCGGGGTGCCGAGGCCCCAGTTCAAGCCCTACTTCGACCGGGCGATCGCGGCCGGCCTGCACTCCGTGCCGCACGCCGGCGAGACCACCGGCCCGGAGACCGTCTGGGACGCGCTGCGCGAGCTGGGCGCCGAGCGGATCGGCCACGGCACCAGCGCCGCCCAGGACCCGGCGCTGCTCGCGCACCTCGCCGAGCACCGGATCGCCCTGGAGGTGTGCCCGACGTCGAACGTCGCGACCCGTGCCGTGCCCAGCCTGGCGGAGCACCCGCTCGCGGCGATGGTGGAGGCCGGCGTCCTGGTCACCATCAACTCCGACGACCCGCCGATGTTCGGCACGGACCTCAACAGCGAGTACGGCGTGGCGGCCCGGCTGCTCGACCTCGACGAGCGGGGGATCGCGGACCTCGCCAAGAACGCCGTCGAGGCCTCGTTCCTCGACCCCGCGGGCAAGGCCCGGCTGAACGGCGAGATCGACGCGTACACGGCTGCCTGGCGCGCACGGTGACCTCCCGCAGTCGGTGACCTCCCGCGGTCGGTGAACGGCAAGGGGCGGGCGGTGCGGAACACGCGTACCGCACCGGCCCGTTGCGGGGTGGGCGGCGCGCCGGTGCGGGCCTCGCGCACAATGTCCCCATGCGCGCTGTCACCACCGTCGCCCACCGCGGCGACCCGTACCGGGTCCGTGAGAACACCCTGCCGTCGCTGCGCTCCGCGCTCGCGCTCGGGGCGGACGCCGTGGAGATCGACGTCCGGCTCACCCGGGACGGGGTGCCGGTCCTGCTGCACGACGCGACCCTCACCCGACTGTGGGGGCACGACCGCCCGTTGGACGGTCTGCGGGCCGAGGAGCTGCGGGAGCTGACCGCCGGTGGGGTGCCGACCCTGGTCGACGCGCTGGCCGCGACCGACGGGGTCCGGGTGATGGTCGACCTGCCCGGCGCCTCGCCCGCCGCGGCCCGCCGGATCATGGGCGTGATCCGGGACTGCGGGGCCGCCGACCGCGTGTACTACTGCGCGGGGGCGCGCACCATGCTCGCCGTCCGGGCGGCCGACCCCGCCGCCGAGATCGCGCTCACCTGGACGACCCTCGCCCCGCCCCGGCCCGCGCTGCTCGACGCGGTGCGACCGCGCTGGCTCAACTACCGCTTCGGGCTGGTCGACCGGGCGCTCGCCGAGCGGGTCCACGAGGGCGGCCACTTGCTGTCGGTGTGGACGCCGGACACCCGCCGGTCCATGCGGCGGCTGCTCGCGGCGGGCGTCGACTCGATCACCACCAACCGCGTCGCCACCCTCACCGCCCTGCGCGCCTCCGGCTCCCGGGGCCCGGCCGTCCCGGTGCGGGCCCGGACCGCCCGCCGAGCCCCGACTGACGGGCCCTCATCTCTCAGTGGAAACCCCGAGGTTGCCTCTTAGGTTCTAGGGGTCGGACCCCTCCCCGATGACGAGGCGGGGGCGCCGCGGGCCGAAGAGACTGAAGTGGTCGATCACCGAGCAGTCACCAGAGGACACCATGAACCGGACCCGTTCCGCGGCCGTCGCCGCCGCCCTCGTCACCGCACTGGTCTCCGGTGCGCTGGCCGCGCCCGCCGTGGCCGCGCCGGTTGCCCCGGCCGCCTCGACCACGACCGCGCACGACGACCTCAACCGGACGGCGCTGCGCGCGGCCATCGCCGGCCTGCCGAACGCGGACGCGACCTCGGCCCAGGTCCGGGTGGGCGGCGATGCGGTGTGGCGGGGCTCGGCGGGCGTCCGGGACCTGGAGTCGGGGCGCGCGGCCCTGCGCGACGGGCGGTTCCGCGCCGGGTCCACCACCAAGGTCGTCACCAGTGCCCTGGTGCTCCAACTGGCCGCCGAGGGGCGGATCGACCTGAACGCCCCGGTGCAGCGCTACCTCCCCGACCTGTTGCCGTCGACCTTCGAACCGGTGGCCGTGCGGCACCTGTTGACCTACACCAGCGGCATCCAGTCGGCGGACGCTCCGCCGAAGACCTGGGACGAGGAGTACGCGGGGCGGCTGGACACGCTGGACTACCGCGCGGTGGTGGCCGCGGGCATCGCCAAGGGGCCCGCGCACGATCCGGGCGACGCCCAGCGGTACGCGAACATCCACTACACGATCCTCGGCATGCTCGTCGAGGAGGTGACGGGCCGCCCGTTCGCCCGGGAGGCGCAGCGGCGGATCTTCGGTCCGCTGGGGATGCGGAACACCTACTTCCCGGGCAGCGACCCGGAGATCCGCGGCCCGCACAACCGGGGCTACCAGAAGGTGCGGAAGGCGGACGGGACGACCGGGTACGTCGACGTGACGCGCTGGAACCAGTACGACCGCTTCGCGGCGGGCGACATGATCTCCACGACCGCCGACCTGGAACGGCTGATGAAGGCGCTGGTGCGGGGGAAGGTGGCCCCCGAGCCGCAGCTGACGGAGATGTTCACGCTGCCCGAGGTGAAGGACCCGAAGGGCGCGTCGATGAGCGCGGGCTTCCAGCTGTTCGCCGTGCCGGGCGGGCCGAAGGTGTGGTTGAAGACGGGCGGACGCCACGGGTACCACACGATGGTCGCCGTGAGCGAGGACCGGTCCCGGACCCTGGTGCACTCGGTCACCAGCACGGACGCGAAGGGGCCCGACATGAGTGCGACCGCCCTGGCCATCGGGCTGGCCGCGTTCACCCCCTGACGGGCCGGACCCCCACGGCGTGCCGAGCACGCCGCGGGGGTCCGGGAGGGCGGGACGGTCAGCCGTCCAGCGAGGTCATCACGTGCTTGATGCGCGTGTAGTCGTCGAAGCCGTACGCGGAGAGGTCCTTGCCGTAGCCGGACTTCTTGTACCCGCCGTGCGGCATCTCGGCGACGAGCGGGATGTGGGTGTTGATCCACACGCAGCCGAAGTCGAGGACCTTGGACATCCGCATGGCGCGGGCGTGGTCCTTGGTCCACACGGAGGAGGCGAGGGCGTAGTCGACGCCGTTGGCGTACGCGACGGCCTGGGCCTCGTCGATGAAGGGCTGGACGGTGATGACGGGGCCGAAGACCTCGTTCTGGATGATCTCGTCGTCCTGCTTCAGACCGGAGACGACGGTGGGGGCGTAGAAGTAGCCCTTGTCGCCGACGCGCCGGCCGCCGGCCTCCACCTTGGCGTGCGCGGGCAGCCGCTCGATGAACCCGGAGACCTGCGCCAGCTGGTTCGGGTTGTTCAGCGGCCCGTACAGGACGTCCTCGTCGTCGGGCTGACCGGTCTTGATCTCGGAGGCGGCCTTGGCGAGGGCGGCCACGAACTCGTCGTGGATGGACTCGTGGACGAGGACGCGGGTGGCGGCCGTACAGTCCTGGCCGGCGTTGAAGAAGCCCGCGGTGGAGATGTCCTCGACGGCCTTGGGGATGTCGGTGTCCTCGAAGACCACGACGGGCGCCTTGCCGCCGAGCTCCAGGTGGACCCGCTTGAGGTCCTTGGAGGCGGACTCGGCGACGGACATGCCGGCGCGGACCGAACCGGTGATGGACGCCATCGCAGGGGTGGGGTGCTCGACCATGGCGCGGCCGGTGTCGCGGTCGCCGCAGACGACGTTGAAGACGCCCTTGGGCACGACGGAGCCGATGATCTCGGCGAGCAGCACGGTCGACGCGGGGGTCGTGTCGGACGGCTTGAGGACGACGGTGTTGCCCGCGGCGAGCGCCGGGGCGAACTTCCACACGGCCATCATCATCGGGTAGTTCCAGGGCGCGACCTGGGCGCAGACGCCGATGGGCTCGCGGCGGACGATCGAGGTCAGGCCCTCCATGTACTCGCCGGCCGAGCGGCCTTCGAGCATGCGGGCCGCGCCGGCGAAGAACCGGATCTGGTCGACCATGGGCGGGATCTCTTCGGAGCGGGTCAGACCGATCGGCTTGCCGGTGTTCTCGACCTCGGCGGCGATCAGTTCCTCGCCCCGCTCCTCGACCGCGTCCGCGATCTTGAGGAGGGCCTTCTGCCGTTCGCTCGGCGTCAGGTCCCGCCAGGCCGGGAAGGCCGCCGCGGCGGCGGCCATCGCGGCGTCGACGTCCGCTTGGCCGGACAACGGGGCGGTCGCGTACGCCTCGCCGGTGGCGGGGTTGACCACCTCAGTGGTCCGTCCGTCGGTGGCGTCCCGGAATTCTCCGTCGATGTAGTTGCGCAGACGACGCAGCTGGGTGCTCACTGCCAGGCCCTCCAGTCAGATGGTCAGGTGTCCGGTGGGTGAGACACCCACCTGTGTCCGATGCTAGTCAGCGACTGACGCTTTCAACATACCTGGCTACGGATGACTACGAAATCCGTGCAGATGAAAGCTCATAACAACGAATTTCATCGCTTTGGTCTTGCGAAAGCGACGAGACCTCGTGCACAGTGGTTGACGTGGCCAGTCGTAGCGCAGAACCCAGGGACTCCCGGAACGGGAACGGCTCTCCCCCGCTGGACGCCGTATCCCTCGCCATCATCGAACAGCTCCAGCAGGACGGCCGCCGGCCGTACGCCGCGATCGGCAAGGCCGTCGGCCTCTCCGAGGCGGCCGTGCGCCAGCGGGTCCAGAAGCTGCTCGACCAGGGCGTGATGCAGATCGTCGCCGTCACGGACCCGCTCACCGTGGGCTTCCGCAGACAGGCGATGGTCGGGATCAACGTCGAAGGCGATCTGGACCCGGTGGCCGAAGCGCTCACCGCCATGCCGGAGGTCGAGTACGTGGTGATGACCGCGGGCTCGTTCGACCTCCTGGTGGAGGTCGTCTGCGAGGACGACGACCACCTGCTCGAAGTGATCAACAAACGCATCCGGGCGCTGCCCGCGGTGCGCTCCACCGAGAGCTTCGTCTACCTGAAGCTCAAGAAGCAGACCTATATGTGGGGAACCCGATAGCCGTGAGCAAGGACCTCAGCCGAACCGCGTACGACCACCTCTGGATGCACTTCACGCGCATGTCGTCGTACGAGAACGCGCCCGTTCCCACCATTGTGCGTGGTGAGGGCACCTACATCTACGACGACAAGGGCAAGCGCTACCTGGACGGTCTCGCGGGTCTGTTCGTCGTCCAGGCCGGACACGGCCGCACGGAGCTGGCGGAGACCGCCTTCAAGCAGGCCCAGGAACTGGCCTTCTTCCCCGTGTGGTCCTACGCCCACCCGAAGGCCGTCGAGCTGGCCGAGCGGATAGCCCACTACGCCCCGGGCGACCTCAACAAGGTCTTCTTCACCACCGGCGGCGGCGAGGCCGTCGAGACCGCCTGGAAGCTCGCCAAGCAGTACTTCAAGCTCCAGGGCAAGCCCACCAAGCACAAGGTCATCTCCCGCGCGGTCGCCTACCACGGCACCCCGCAGGGCGCCCTGTCCATCACCGGTCTGTCCGCCCTGAAGGCGCCCTTCGAGCCGCTGGTACCGGGTGCGCACAAGGTCCCGAACACCAACATCTACCGGGCGCCCTCGTTCCTCGACCACGGCGACGGCGTCGACCCGGAGCTGTTCGGCCGCTGGGCCGCCGACCAGATCGAGCAGCAGATCCTCTTCGAGGGCCCGGAGACCGTCGCCGCGGTCTTCCTGGAGCCGGTGCAGAACGCGGGCGGTTGTTTCCCGCCCCCGCCCGGCTACTTCCAGCGGGTGCGCGAGATCTGCGACGAGTACGACGTCCTGCTCGTCTCGGACGAGGTCATCTGTGCCTTCGGCCGGCTCGGCACGATGTTCGGCTGCGAGAAGTTCGGCTACGTCCCGGACATGATCACCTGCGCCAAGGGCATGACCTCGGGCTACTCCCCGATCGGTGCCTGCATCGTCTCGGACCGGATCGCCGAGCCGTTCTACAAGGGCGACAACACCTTCCTGCACGGCTACACCTTCGGCGGCCACCCGGTCTCCGCGGCCGTCGGCCTCGCCAACCTCGACCTGTTCGAGCGCGAGAACCTCAACCAGCACGTCCTCGACAACGAGGCCGCGTTCCTGTCCACGCTCCAGAAGCTGAACGACCTGCCGATCGTCGGTGACGTCCGCGGCAGCGGCTACTTCTACGGCATCGAGCTGGTGAAGGACAAGGCCACCAAGGAGTCCTTCAACGACGAGGAGTCCGAGCGCATCCTCTACGGCCACGTCTCCAAGAAGCTCTTCGAGAACGGCCTCTACTGCCGCGCCGACGACCGTGGCGACCCGGTCATCCAGCTGTCCCCGCCACTGACCTCCGACCAGTCGACCTTCGACGAGATGGAGCAGATCATCCGCGGCGTCCTCCAGGAGGCGTGGACCCTCCTGTAGGTCACGGCCCCCTCAGCCCGACGTGAACACGGCCCGGGCGCACCCTTCCGAGTGAGAAGGGCGCGCCCGGGCCGTGTGCTTTCCGGGGAGCGGCGGCGGGCCTGCCTACGGTGCCCAGTGACCGATCGGCCCGGGCTTCGTTCCCCCGTACGGGGGACGGAACGGAACTGAACCGAGGTGCACGCCGCATGACGCCCCAGTCGCCCCCGTCGGCCCCGCCGGACAGCGACGCGCTCTGGGCCCGCTCCCTGAGCTTCTCGTACCACGGCTCGCCCGCGCTCACGGGCGTCTCGTTGGGGGTCCGCGAGGGCGAGATCCTCGCCGTGACCGGACCCCGCGGCAGCGGGAAGTCCACCCTGCTGCGGCTGCTGTCCGGGCAGTTGCTCCCCCGACGCGGCGGCGAGGTGTGGTTCAACAGCGTCCCCGTGCACACGCTCGGCCCGGCCGCCCGGGAACGGCTGCGCCGCGAGCGGTTCGGCTGGGTGGAGGCGGAACCCGGCCTCGTACCGGAGCTGAACGCCTGGGAGAACGTCGCCCTGCCGCTGATGCTGGCCGGGGTCGCCCGTCGCACGGCGAAGGCCGCCGCACTGGAGTGGCTGGCCCGACTGGACGTCGCCGACCAGGCCCGCAAGCGCCCGCACGCCCTGCTCCGGGCCGGGCGCCAGCGGGTGGCGTTCGCCCGGGCCCTGATCGGCGAGCCGTCCGTGGTCTTCGCCGACGAGCCGACCGCCGCCCTGCACCGCGCCGACCGGGCCCATCTGCTGCGCACGCTCACCACGGCCGCCCGTTCCCACGGCATCACCGTCGTCCTGGCCTCCCACGACCCGGACACCGCGGCCCTCGCCGACCGGACGGTGTCCCTGGTCGACGGGCGGCTGTCCGGCCCGGTCGGCCCGGCCGACGGTGCGACGGAAGGCCGGGCCGCGTGCTCGCTCTCCGTCTAGCGCTCGGCGCCGGCCCCTCGGTCCAGGCCCGCCGGCTCCTCGTCACGGCCGCCTCGACGGGCACCACCCTCCTGCTGCTGTGCACCTTCGGCTACGCGCTCGGCCACCCCTGGGCCGCCGCCGGCTCCTCCCTGCGGCTCGCCTGGTGCGCGGCGCCCCTCGCGGCGACCGCGTACCTGGCGCTGGCGGTGGCCCGCACCGATCCGGCCGCCCGACCGCGCCGGGGACTGTCCGCGGTGGGCCTCGGCCCCGCGCGGCGCGCGGTGTTCGCCGCGGTGTCGACGGCCGGCGCCAGCACCACCGGTGCCCTGGCCGCGCTGCTGCTCTTCCTGTACCTGCGCGGGGACCTCGGGTTCCTGCCGTTCGCCGGCGGGGCCTCCGAACTGCTCGCCGCCGACCGTGAGCTGCCCCTCGCCGCGATCCTGACGCTGCTCGCCCTGGTCCCGGTGACCGCGTCCGGTGCCGCCGTGCTGTCCCTGCGGCCCAGGACCTCCGTCGAGCCGGGCGGCGGCCGGGGCCGACCGGTCGTGCGCGACCCGGACGAGCTCGTCGACGACGCCGACCTCCCGCCGGCCGCCCCGGCGACGCCCGCCGGCCTGCCCTGGGGGATCGCCCTGCTCGCGGCGGGCCTCGCCGTGGAGTCGTACGCCGGCGGATCGGGCCCCGCACCGGGGCTGCGGCTGCCGGGCGGACTGGCGGGCGGCTCGCTGAGCGTGCTCGTCGGGTGGGCCCTCACCGCGGTCGGGCTGGCGCTCGCCGGGCCCGGAATGACGTACCTGTGCGGACGGGCCGTGCAGGCCGTGCGGCCGGGGGCGGTGCGGTTGCTGGCCGGGCGCGTGCTCCAGCGCGAGGCCCACCGGATCGGCCGGCCGCTCGGGGTGGTGTGCGCGGTCGCGGCGGGTGCCTACGCGGCGACCACGCTGTACACCGGTTCCGAGCCCGACACCGGTCCGCTGAGCGTGCTGGGCGCGGGTCTGGTCGTGGGGTGCGCCCTCGCCGCGCTCGCCCTGGCCGCGGTCGAGGCCCGGCAGGCGAGGTCGCGGACCACGGCGGCCCTGCTGCGGCAGGGGGCGCCCGCCGCGGCCCTGCGGGCGGCGGCCCTGCTGCGCGTCGCCGCCCTGTGCCTGCTGTTCGGCCCGTTGACCTGGGCGGTCGCGGCGCTCGCCGCGGCCCCGCTGGACCGCTGACCTGCTGGCGCGCCCGCCCCTGCGGTGCCTCAGCCCTGCTGCGCGTACGCCCAGAAGTCCCGCATCAGCTTCGGGGGCTGCGGTCCGGTCAGCTCCACCTGGGTCAGCAGGATCGTGACGGTGCCGGTGGCGGGCACCAGGTGCGCGGTGGTTCCCGTACCGCCCGTCCAGCCGTAGCGGCCCGGCACGTTCCACGGGTCGACGGCCAGGACGTCGACGGCACCCCCGTACCCCCAGCCCTGGCCTTCGAGGAAGAGGGCGCCGGCCTCGCGCTGGGCGGGGGTCAGGTGGTCGGTGCGCATCCGGCGCACCGACTCCGGGGCGAGCACCCGGCGGCCGTCGACGCCCACTCCGTCGGCGAGCAGCATCCGGTACAGCGCCCACCAGTCGTCGAGGGTGGAGACGAGCCCCCCGGCGCCGGACGGGAAGGACGGCGGACGGCTCCACGCCCCGTCGGGGGCGTCCACCAGGTCGAGCGCTCCCCCGTCGGCGGGCCGGTACTGGCTGGTGAAGCGGTCGAGCTTGCCGGGCGGTACGTGGAAGCCCGTGTCGCTCATCCCCAGCGGCTCGAACAGCCGCTGGGCCAGGTACTCCGGCAGCGGGCGGTCCGCGGCCCGGGCGACCAGCACGCCCTGGAGGTCGGATGTGGTGTTGTACAGCCACTGCGCACCGGGCTGGGCCAGCAGCGGCACCCGGGCCAGTGTCGCCGTCCACTCGTCGGGGGTGAGCGTGAGGTCCGGGCGCGGCGGCCCCTGGCGCAGTTCGGTGAGCAGGGGGGTGACGGCCGGCAGGTCGAAGTCGGCGGGGAAGCCGTACCCGGCGCGGGAGGTGAGCAGGTCGGCCACCGTGAGGGGGCGGTCGGCGGGCACCACGTCGTCCACCGGACCGTACGGGTCCCGGACGACGACGGGGGACGACAGTTCGGGCAGCCACCGGTCGACGGGGTCCTCGGGGGCCAGCGTGCCGTCCTCCACCAGGGTCAGCACGGCGGCGGCCGTGACCACCTTGGTGAGCGAGGCGATGCGGAAGATGCTGTCCCTGGCCATCGGTGCGGTGCCCCCGGTGTCCACCGCGCCGACGACCGCGATCTCGGTGCGTCCGGGGCGGGCGACCAGGGCCACGGCGCCCGGGACCGTTCCGTCGGCCACCCCGGCCCGTAGGAGACCGCCCAGATCGGTGCTGGTGTCGGGCATGCTGTGCCTTTCGGTTCGTGGCCGCGCCCCGGACCGGGTGCCGGGGCGGGTCCGCAGGGGGGACTCCCGGAGCGGCCCGGAATCATCGGAACACCGGGATTCACCCTTCCGGGGGATGGCCCGCGCATTCGTACGAGGAACTTCGCGCGGCAGCGATGAGTTCCGTGCGGCTCCCCCGTCCACTCATGGAGCGGCCCACCGCTTCTCATTGAACGGCCCGCCGCCGCGCCCGGCACTCCCGGACGGTCCACGGTGGACGGAGGAAACCGCCGGCACCACCCACCCGTCAGAAAGAGGACCCCGTGTACCAGCAGATGATCTTCCCGAACCTCCCCGTCGCCGACCTGGCGGCCTCCAAGGAGTTCTTCACCGGGTTGGGCTACGAGCTGAACCCCGCGTTCTCCGACGACCACACCGCCTCCGTGGTGGTCAGCGACACGATCGTGGTGATGCTGCTCGACCACGAGCGGTACGCCGACTTCGCGAAGAAGCCCATCGCGGACGCCACGAAGTCCAGCCAGGTGCTGCTGGCGCTGAGCGCCGAGAGCCGCGCGAAGGTCGACGAGCTGGTCGACACCGCGTTCTCCCTGGGCGCCACCCCGGCGGGCGACACCCAGGACCACGGGTTCATGTACGGCCGCTCCTTCGACGACCTGGACGGTCACACCTGGGAGATCGTCTGGATGGACCCGGCGGCCCTCGCCGGCTGACCCGACCGGGTGAACCGGCCGTCGGCGGTCAGCCCAGGACGACCGTCTCCGCCGGATCGAACTCCACCCCGACCCGCCGCCCGGGCTCCGGTGCGTCCCGCAGCCCGCACGCGGCCTCCAACGGGGGCGCCGTTCCGGCCGGCTGGAGGCGCAGCGCGACATGGGTGCCGCGGAAGGTCCGGGCGCTCACCTCGCAGGCCAGCCCGGCGTCCGGCCCCACCAGCCGCACCCCCGCCGGGCGGACCAGGACCAACCGCTCCCCCGCCGGAGTCCCTGCGGGCACGGTCAGCTCGCCCCAGGCGGTGCGCACCGTGCCACCGCTCACGACGCCCGCCACGATGTTGTCGAAGCCGAGGAAGCGGGCCACGAACTCGTCCGCCGGGCGCTGCCATACGTCGAGCGGGCTGCCCGTCTGGGCGACCCGGCCGTCCCGCATCACCACCACCCGGTCGGCGAGCGCGAACGCCTCGCCCTGGTCGTGGGTGACCGCGAGCACGGTGGTGCCCAGGGCGCCGAAGAGTTCCCGCAGTTCCACGACGAGCCGTTCGCGCAGGGTGCGGTCGAGTTGGCCCAGCGGCTCGTCGAGCAGCAGCAGCCGGGGGCGGGGTGCGAGGGCACGGGCGAGGGCCACCCGCTGTTGCTCCCCGCCGGACAGCGAGGCGACGGCCCGACGAGCTGCGCCGGGCAGTCCCACCAGGGTCAGCAGTTCCGCCACCCGGGCCTCCTGCTCGGCCCGTGGGGCCCCGTGCATCCGCAGGCCGAAGGCGACGTTGGCGCCGACGTCGCGGTGCGCGAACAGTTGGTGGTCCTGGAACATCAGGCCCACGCCCCGCTGGTGCGCCGGCGTCCCCGTCCGGTCCCGGCCGCCGAGCAGGACCCGTCCCGCGTCGAGGTCCTGGAGCCCGGCGACCGCCCGCAGCAGCGTGGACTTGCCGCTGCCGCTGGGGCCGAGCACGCAGACGACCTCGTGCTCGGCGACGTCGAGCGACACCGAGTCCAGCGCGGCGCGGGCGCCGAAGCGCACGGTCGCGCCGTCCAGCCGCAGAGCCGCTTCGGTGTCCGTACGGGTGGCGGTGGCGGTGGCGGTGCCGGCTTCGGCGTCGGTGGTCGGGTTCGCGGTCATCAGAACTCCCCCGCGTGATCGGTCCGGAGGCGTTCGAGGAGCAGCAGGGACACGGCGCACACCACCATCAGGAGGGTCGAGAGGGCCATGGCCTGGCCGTAGTTGAGTTCCCCGGCGCGGCCGAGGAGCCGGGCGACGGCGACGGGCAGGGTCGGTTCGTCGGGGCGGGCGATGAACACCGTGGCCCCGAACTCGCCCAGCGAGACGGCGAAGGCGAACCCGGCGGCGATCAGCAGCGCCCGCCGCACCAGGGGCAGGTCCACCTCGCGCCAGGCCCGCCACGGCGAGGCGCCCAGCACGGCCGCCGCCTCGCGCAGCCGCCCGTCGACGGACCTGAGGACGGGCAGCATCGTCCGCACCACGAACGGCACCCCGACCAGGGCCTGCGCCAGCGGCACCAGCCACCAGGAGGCCCGCAGGTCGAGCGGCGGCTCGTCCAGGGTGATCAGGAACCCGAAGCCGACGGTGACCGCGGACACCCCGAGCGGCAGCATGAGCAGCGCGTCGAAGCCGCGCACCAGGCGCCCCGCGCGCCGGGTCAGTGCGGCGGCGGCGAGCCCCCCGATGACCAGGGCGATGGCGGTGGCGGCGAGCGCGTACAGCAGGGAGTTGCCGATGGCGTTGATGGGCGGCACGAGGAACGCACCGCCCTCGGCGGAGGTGAGCGACCGGTAGTAGGTGAGGGTGAAGGCCCCTTCGGTGTCCTGGAAGGAGCGGGCCACCAGCACCCCGAGGGGCAGCACGATCAGCGCGGCGACGGTGGCCAGCACCCCGGCGAGCAGGGCCCACTGCCCCGCACCGCGCGGGCGGCGTGCGGTGACCGAGGGGTCGACCAGCCGCAGCCCGTGCTCCCGGCGGCGCACGCTCCAGGCGTGGACGGCGAGGATCAGGCCGACGGCGACGAACTGCACGAGGGTGAGCACGGCGGCGCTGGAGAGGTCGAAGATCTGGGAGGTCTGCCGGTAGATCTCCACTTCCAGGGTGGAGAACGCGGGGCCGCCGAGGATCTGGACCACGCCGAAGGAGGTGAAGGTGAACAGGAACACCATCAGTGTGGCTCCCGCGACGGCGGGCCGCAGCGCGGGCAGGGTCACCGTCCGCCAGGCGGCGAACCGGGAGGCGCCGAGCACCCGGGCGGCTTCCTCCTGCCGCGGGTCGAGTTGGGCCCAGAGTCCGCCCACGGTGCGCACCACGACCGCGTAGTTGAAGAAGACGTGCGCCAGCAGGATCGCCCACACGGTGGTGTCGAGCCGTACGCCGGCCGCCCGGTCCAGCAGACCGCCGCGGCCGAGGAGGGCGAGGAACGCCGAGCCGGCGACGACGGTGGGCAGCACGAAGGGCACGGTGACCACGGCCCGCAGCAGTTGCTTGCCGGGGAAGGCGAACCGGGCGAAGACGTAGGCACCGGGCAGCGCGATCAGCAGGGTCCCCGCCGTCGAGGCGAGGGCCTGCCAGGTGGTGAACCACAGCACCTCGCGGATCTCCGGGCGGGCCAGGACCTCCCCGATCGCCCCGAGTTGCCAGACGCCCTCCGGCCGCAGCCCGCGGGCCACGATCGCGGTCACCGGGTAGGCGAAGAACACCGCGAAGAACACCACCGGCAGCGCCATCAGCGCGCAGCGCAGCAGCGCGCCCCGGCGGTCCGACCGGGTGCGCGGGGCCGCGGGCCCGGCGGCGTCGGTGCGCCCGGGGCCCGTGCCGGCCGCCGCGCCCGACCCGGACGGGTCACCGGGGCGGGGGCCGTCGGCCGCGCGGCCTACTTCACTACGAGCGAGGTCCACTGCTTGACCCACTGGTCACGGTGGTCGGCGATCCGCTGCGGGTCCATCGTCAGCGGCGAGGGCACCTCGACCGCGTACCGGGCGAAGTCCGCGGGGACCTTGACGTCCTTGTGCACCGGGTCCACGAACATGTTCAGCGGCATGTCCGCCTGGAAGGTGCGCTCGCTCAGGAAGTCCAGCAGGGCCTTGCCGCCCTCCGGGTTCTTCGCACCCGCGAGCAGGCCCGCGTACTCCGCCTGCTGGAAGCAGGTGCCGGTGGAGACGCCGGTCGGCGCCTCGGCGGGCTTGGGGTCGGAGTAGATCGCCTCGACGGGCGGGGAGGAGGCGTACGAGACGACGAGCGGACGGTCGCCGCCGGCCTTCTTGCCGCCGGCGGAGCCGGAGAACTCCTCGTTGTACGCCTGGTCCCAGCCGTCCACGACCTTGACGCCGTTGTCCTTCAGCTTCTTCCAGTAGTCGGGCCACGCGGCGCCGCCCTGCTGGGCGACGGTGCCCATGAGGAAGCCGAGGCCGGGCGAGGAGGTGGCCGGGTTCTCCACCACGAGGAGGTTCTTGTACGCCGGCTTCACCAGGTCATCGAAGGTCTCCGGCGGGGTCACGCCCTTGTCCGCGAAGTACTTCTTGTCGTAGTTGACGCATATCTCGCCGGTGTCGACGAGGGTGACCCGGTCCTGCTTGTCGAGCAGCGGCCGCTTCGGGAGCCGGACGCTGTCCGCGCCCGTCGCCTCGTAGGGCGTGAAGAGCTCGTTGTCGAGGCCGCGGGAGAGCAGGGTGTTGTCGATGCCGAAGAACACGTCGCCCTGCGGGTTGCCCTTGGTCAGGATGGCCTTGTTGACGGCCACGCCCGCGTCCCCGTCCTCCAGGACCTTGAGCGTGTAACCGGACTCCTTCTCGAACTCCTCCAGCACCTCTTCGGAGGCGGCGAAGGAGCTGTGGCTGACCAGGGTGACCGTCTTGGACCCGCTGCCGTGCCCGTCGTCGCCGCTCTCGGCGCAGCCGGAGAGGGTGACGAGGCCCAGCCCGGCCGCGAGGGCGACGGCGGTGGCCTTCTTGGTGGTGCTCACGTGGTTGTTCCTCCTGGAGCGGACCAGGAAGAGACGCGGCCCCGCCCGCGGCCCCCGGGGCGGGAGCGCGGGCAGGGCGCAACAGCTTGAGTGGTGACCGAACTTCCTACCCGGAATGACCCGGGCGAGGTTCAGAGGGTCTGCGGCCCGCCGGTGTGACCCGGCTGCCGCACTCTCAGCGCTGTGGCGCTCCCCTGTCGGAAAATGCAGTTGTCTGTCGTGAAGGTGCTGCGAATGGCTCGAACCGCTCGCTGCGCACAGGACGCTATGCGGGCGTTCGGGACAAGAGTACCGCTCTAGCGTTCGGATGCCGCCAGCTGTCCACAGGCCCCGTCGATCTCCTGGCCCCGGGTGTCCCGGACGGTGACCGCCACCCCGTGCGCCGCGATGGCCTCCACGAACGCCTTCTCGTCCTCGGGACGGGACGCGGTCCACTTGGAGCCGGGCGTCGGGTTGAGCGGGATGAGGTTGACGTGCACCCGCTTGTTCTTGAGCAGTCGCCCGAGCAGGTCACCGCGCCACGCCTGGTCGTTGATGTCCCGGATCAGGGCGTACTCGATGGACAGTCGCCGACCGGAGCGCTCGGTGTACTCCCAGCCCGCGTCGAGGACCTCCCGGACCTTCCAGCGCGTGTTGACCGGGACGAGGGTGTCGCGCAGCTCGTCGTCGGGCGCGTGCAGGGAGATCGCGAGCCGGCACTTGAAGCCCTCGTCGGTGAACCGGCGGATCGCGGGGACGAGCCCGACCGTCGACACCGTGATCCCGCGCTGGGACAGGCCGAGGCCGTCCGGCTCCGGGTCGGTGAGGCGACGGATCGCCCCCACGACGCGGTTGTAGTTGGCCAGCGGCTCGCCCATGCCCATGAACACGATGTTCGACAGGCGCGCCGGGCCGCCGGGGATCTCCCCGTCCCGCAGCGCGCGCATGCCGTCCACGATCTGGTGCACGATCTCGGCCGTCGACAGGTTGCGGTCCAGCCCCGCCTGGCCGGTGGCGCAGAAGGGGCAGTTCATTCCGCAGCCGGCCTGGGAGCTGATGCACATGGTGACCCGGTCCGGGTACCGCATCAGCACCGACTCCACGAGGGTGCCGTCGAACAGGCGCCACAGCGTCTTGCGGGTGGTGTCGTCGTCGCAGCTGATGTGCCGCACCACGGACATGAGGTCCGGGAGCAGGGCCTCCTGCAACCTGTCGCGCGCGCCGGCCGGGATGTCCGTCCACTGGGCGGGGTCGTGGACGTACCGCGCGAAGTAGTGCTGCGAGAGCTGCTTGGCGCGGAACGGTTTCTCGCCGATGGCGGCGACGGCTTCCTTGCGCTCGGCGGGCGAGAGGTCGGCGAGGTGCCGCGGGGGCTTCTTGGCTCCGCGCGGGGCGACGAAAGTGAGTTCTCCGGGCTTGGGCATGGTGCCTCCAGTGTCGCAGACGCGAGCCCGTGGCCCGGGTGCGTCGCCGGCGGCGGTGGCCGGCACCCGCCACCCCCGTCGACTGCGGGCGACCCGGTGTCCGTCGCGTTCGCGCTGGTGGTCGCCGCCGGGGGCACCGTGCGACGGCCCGTGTCGGCGGCGACGGGGAGCCGGGCACGGTGCCGCGAGTCACAGCGGCACCGCGCACCGGACGGGCCCGCCCGCACGGACGGGCCCGTCGTTCGCTACTCCCGGGCCGATTCCGGTGACGGGGGCCCGCCTGCGCGCGGCAGCTGCCGGCGGGCGGCGCCGCGTGCTCCGGGCACGGGGGCGCCGCGGTGCAGGAACATCAGGAAGGGGGCGACGTAGGCCGATGCCTCCACCGGCGTCGCGCCGCCGGCGAGGACGAGGACCACGCCGGCCGACAGCGCGCTGCCGAACATCGCGGCCCGTGCGAGCAGGGCTGCTCGCCCCTCCGGGTTTTCGGACATACTTGGACTGCTCCTGTTCCTCCGAGGACGGTGAGCACGGGCCACCCGCTTCGTTACCAGGCGCCGCGGGTGGCCTGCTTCGTGTGGTGGGGCACCGCCGGTGCCCGCGGTCAGGCCGCGTCGGTGGACGCGTATCCGTCTCCTTCCGGCCAGACGACGACGATCTTCAGCCCGGCGCACAGGTCGAGCAGGTCGTCCTCCGGGCGGGAGGGCACCAACAGCGCCAGCTCCGGCTCGGGGAGGAAGCGGGCGTAGTCCAGGAGTTGCCCGACGGCCATCCGGACGGCGCTCCGCCCGACCGAGCCCTTGGCCTCGTAGAGCCGGTTGGCCGTGACGTCGTAGAGGTCGGTCAGTAGCCACTTCGCGACGCCGGTCGGTGCGATGCGGTGCCGCGTCGTCTCGTGGCCCAGCAGCCGGAGGTGGTCGGCGTACCCCAGGACCAGCTTCGCCTCGGCCCGTTCGGCCTCGTACGGTTCGCGGGAGGGCTCGACCCACATGCGCTCGGTGTACTGCGCCTCCACCTCCAGCGTCTCCACCCGGGGGCTGTCCTCGGGGGTGTGCGGAAGCTGGGAGCCGGCGGGCGGGGCCGCCGTGAGCGGCTGCAAGCGGAACATGATGACGCTGCGGACCGGTCCGTCGTTCGTCTCCGGCGCCTCGGTGCGGTACCAGGGCCGCTCCTCGGGCAGCACGAACTCCCCGAGGTACTGGCACATGCCCGAGCCGAGGCCCTTGAAGAGGCGCAGGGCCCGGCCCTCGCCCTGGTGCTTCAGGATGGCCAGGTTGCCCTGGGTCATCTTCTGGTCGCCGAGTTGGCCCTCGCCGGCGTAGTGGTAACAGCCGTCGTCGCCCCAGCCGTCGAAGTAGCCGTGCTTGTGGCCCTTCACCGGGTCCGTGAAGCAGAAGACGTTGGCGGACACCCGGGAGGGCCCGATCCCGCCCTGCCGACGCCCTCCGTAGCGCTCGTGCAGCTCGACGCGCTTGAGGACGTCACCGACGGCGATGTCCCAGTCGGTCGCCGTGTCCGTTGCCATCCTGCGGGCCACCCTTCATGCATTTAGGTCTACTGAACCACCTAAAACTCTAGGCTACATGAAGGCACTTCCCTCTCGCCGAAAGTATGTCCACCCACACTCCATAGCCAGCTACGACCAATCCTACGGGACGGGACCACTGCAACACCGGCTCCCCCATCGGTCGTTCGAACTGCGGAGCGAACAGGGGAGGAACAGGGTGGGCTACCAGATCAGGTGCGGATCGACGCAGACCACTACGGGGAAACCGTGCAGGAACCCGGCGATGGTCGGCTACTCCCGCTGCCAGCTCCACCGGGGGCCCCGGACGCCCCCGCAACGGCGGCGGACCAAGAAGCGCTGAACCCTCGCGCACGCAGCTGGCGAAGGGAAACGGTGAGGGCCGGTCGTCCCGTGGACAACCGGCCCTCACCGTCGTACGCGCAGGTCGAAACGCCCGCGTCCTGCACGGAGCCCGATCAGCCGGACCCCACGAAGATCACCATCAGCAGCCAGACCACCGGGGCCGTCGGCAGGAGCGAGTCGAGTCGGTCCATGATGCCGCCGTGGCCGGGCAGCAACGTGCCCATGTCCTTGATGCCGAGGTCCCGCTTGATCATGGACTCACCGAGGTCCCCCAGCGTGGCGCTGACGGCGACCGCGAGCCCCAGCAGCAGCCCCTGCCACCAGGTGCCCCCGTCGATCAGGAACTCCATGCACAGGGCGCCGGCGACCATCGCGAAGCCGATCGCGCCGAACAGTCCCTCACGGGTCTTGCCGGGGCTGATCCGCGGCGCCAGCTTGTGGGTGCCGAACCGCCAGCCGATCGCGTAGGCCCCCGTGTCGCTGACGACCGTCAGCACCAGGAAGGTCAGCACCCGCCAGGCACCGTCGTCGGCGGTGAGCAGCAGGGCCACGAAGGTCGCCAGGAACGGCACGTAGAAGGCGGCGAACACCCCTGCCGTGACGTCCTTCAGATAACCGTCCGGAGGCCGCGACATCCGCCACACGAGAACGGTCAGCGCGGTCAGCGCCATCGCCACCCAGGCCCCGTCGGTACCGCGCGCGTAGCCGGCGACGACTATGGCGGCCCCGCCCACCGCGAGCGGGACCAGCGGGGCGTCGATGTCCTTGCGTTCCTTGAGACGGCTGGTGAGTTCCCACAGCCCGACGACGACCGCGACGACAATGACGCCGACGAAGACCGCCTTCACCACGAACAGCGAGGCGACGATCACCGCGGCGAGCCCCAGCCCGACCCCTATGGCCGCGCCCAGGTCACGTCCCGCGCTCTTCTTCTGCGGTGCGGCGGGCGGTTCCGGTGCGCTGGGCATGGGCTCCTGTGGCATCTGCGACGCCGTCTGGTGCGGGGCCCGGCCTGCTCGGGAACCGCTCAGTTCCTCGGTACTGCCGTGGGTGGGGTGAGGGGCACCGCCCGGCGTCGCGGCTCCCCAGCCGTCCGGTACCCCGCCGGGAGGTGCACCGGGCACGACCGGCACGGGCCGGGTCTGCCCCGACCGCACGACGTCATGCGCATCGTACGCAGGAGCGGCCGGCACCGCCCCTCGGCCGGGGCCACCGGGGGTGGTGGTCCGCGGCGGGGCGTACGCCTGTGCGGCCCGACCGGGGGCGTACCCCTGGACGGGCTGTCCGGGCAGGGACGCGTACCCCTGGGCCGGCGCCGCGGGGGCGTGGCCGAAGGAGGGCTGGCCGGGAGTGCCGGGAGCCGGGGCGGCGTACCCCTGGACGGACCCGTGGTCCTGAGTCGGCCCCTGGCCGGACCCGTCGGCGGGTCCCTGGTCGGTCGGGAGCCCCGGCCCGGCGTATCCGGCCCGCGAGGGCGCTCCCCAGGAAGAGTCGTTCATCAGACTTCGAGCAGCTCGGCTTCCTTGTGCTTCAGCAGCTCGTCCACCTGGGCGACGTACTTCGTGGTGGTGTCGTCGAGTTCCTTCTCCGCGCGGCGGCCCTCGTCCTCACCGACCTCGCCGTCCTTGACGAGCTTGTCGATCGCTTCCTTGGCCTTGCGGCGCACGGCACGGATCGAGATCTTCGAGTCCTCCGCCTTGCCCTTGGCGACCTTGATGTACTCGCGGCGGCGCTCTTCGGTCAGCTCGGGGAACGTCACCCGGATGATATTGCCGTCGTTGCTCGGGTTGACGCCGAGGTCCGAATCGCGGATCGCCTGCTCGATGTTGCGCAGCGCGCTCTTGTCGAACGGGGTGACGACGGCCATGCGCGGCTCGGGCACGGAGAACGAGGCGAGCTGGTTGATCGGCGTCAACGCACCGTAGTAGTCCGCCACGATCTTGTTGAACATCGCCGGGTGCGCACGACCGGTGCGGATCGCGGCGAAGTCCTCCTTGGCGACGACGACGGCCTTCTCCATCTTCTCCTCGGCTTCGAGGAGGGTCTCTTCGATCACCACTTGCTCCTGCGTGTCTTGAGTAGGTCCAGCTCCGGTGGTGGCGCCGACCGCGTCGCGTCTGTCCCCTGCACGGTGTCCGACCGTCAGGGCTTTGTCCATCCCCTGTCCGTACCCCTGTCCCGGGTTCCCGGGAAGGAACCCCGCGGCGGCGCCCGGAGCGGGTACGGACCGGTTGCCGGCCGGGCGGGTCAGGCCCGGGCGCCCTGGTCGCCGACCAGGGTGCCGATCTTCTCACCCTTGACCGCGCGCGCGATATTGCCCTCGGCGAGCAGTTCGAACACGAGGATGGGCAGCTTGTTGTCGCGGCACAGGGTGATCGCCGTGGCGTCGGCGACCTTCAGGTCCCTGGTGATGACCTCGCCGTAGCCGAGGGCGTCGAACTTGACCGCGTCCGGGTTGGCCTTGGGGTCCGAGTCGTAGACCCCGTCGACGCCGTTCTTGCCCATGAGCAGGGCTTCCGCGTCGATCTCCAGGGCCCGCTGGGCGGCGGTGGTGTCGGTGGAGAAGTACGGCATGCCCATGCCGGCGCCGAAGATGACGACGCGCCCCTTCTCCAGGTGGCGCACGGCCCGCAACGGGATGTACGGCTCGGCGACCTGCCCCATGGTGATGGCGGTCTGCACCCGGGAGTCGATGCCCTCCTTCTCCAGGAAGTCCTGGAGGGCGAGGCAGTTCATCACGGTGCCGAGCATGCCCATGTAGTCGGAGCGGGCCCGGTCCATGCCGCGCTGCTGGAGTTCGGCGCCCCGGAAGAAGTTCCCGCCGCCGATGACCAGGGCGATCTCGAAGCCGTCGCGGACCACGGCCGCGATCTCCCGGGCGATGTTGTGCACCACGTCGGGGTCGACGCCCAGCGCCCCGCCGCCGGCGAACGCCTCGCCGGACAGCTTCAACAGGAAGCGCCCGGGAACCTTGCCGTCGTCGCTCTTCGCGCTCTTCTCGCCGGTGCCGGCCTGGGTGGTCATGGGGTTCTCCTCGTGGTGCACATGCGAAGAAGGCCACTGCCGGTGGGGTGTCGTACGCATCCCATGCTCGGCAATGGCCTCCTCGTCAGATCTGCGGTCCTCCGTCGCGCACGCGGTTCGTACGCGGGCGACCGCTGTAGACCCTAGCGGTTGTCTACGGGCGATCGCGGAACGGACTCAGATGCCGACCTTGATGCGCGAGAAGCGCTTCAGGGTGACACCGGCCTCGTTCAGGACCTGCTGGACGGACTTCTTCGCGTCGAGGGCGTACGGCTGGCCCAGGACGGTGGCGTCCTTGAAGAAGCCGTTGACGCGACCTTCGACGATCTTCGGGATGGCAGCCTCGGGCTTGCCCTCCTGGCGGGTCGTCTCCTCGGCGACGCGGCGCTCGGCCTCGACGACCTCGGCGGGGACGTCCTCGCGGGAGAGGTACTTCGGCGCGAAGGCGGCGATGTGCTGCGCGATGCCGCGGGCGACCTCGGCGTTCGGCGCGTCCAGCTCGACCAGGACACCGATCTGCGGCGGGAGGTCGGGCATCGTGCGGTGCATGTAGGCCGCGACGTAACCGTCGGCGAACTGGGCGAAGCGATCGAGGACGATCTTCTCGCCGAGGTTGGCGTTGGCCTCGTCGACGTACGCCTGCACGGTCTTGCCCGGCTCGATCTCGGAGGCGAGCAGGGCCTCGATGTCGGCGGGGGAGGTGGCGGCGACGTGCGCGGCCAGCGCGCCCGCGACGGCCTGGAACTTCTCGCCCTTGGCGACGAAGTCCGTCTCGCACTTCAGCTCAAGGATGACGCCGGAGGAGTTGTCGTCGGCGATGACGGAGACCACGGCGCCGTTCTCGGCGGAGCGGCCCTCGCGCTTGGCGACGCCCTTCTGGCCCTTGACCCGGAGCAGCTCAACGGCCTTCTCGACGTTGCCGTCGGCCTCGTCGAGCGCCTTCTTGCAGTCCATCATGCCGGCGCCGGTGAGCTCGCGGAGCTTCTTGACGTCGGCGGCGGTGTAGTTCGCCATGAGTCTATCTTTCTCGAAGTCTGGAAGATCGAGGATCTACGGGTCACCGGTCGGCCGGGCGGCTCAGGACGGCGTCCCGCGGAACCGGACCGGCGGGCGGGTGACGGCGGGGCGGAGGGTGATGCCTTCCGCCCCGCCGTCGGCCCTCAGGTCCTCGGCCGGTCGGGTCAGCCCTGCTCGGCGTCGGCGGCGGGGGCCTCGACGGCCGGCGCCTCGGTGGCCTCGGCAGCGGCCTCAGCGGCCGGCTCCTCGGCGGGGGCCTCAGCAACGACCTCAGCGGCGGCCTCGACGGCCGGCGCCTCAGCAGCGGCGGGGGCCTCGTCGGCCTTCTTCTCGCCTTCCAGCAGGTCGCGCTCCCACTCGGCGAGCGGCTCGCCGGCGGCCTTGTCGCCCGGCTTCGAGTCACCGGTCGCGACACCGGAGCGGGCGATGAGGCCCTCGGCGACGGCGTCGGCGATCACGCGGGTGAGCAGCGTGACGGAGCGGATCGCGTCGTCGTTGCCCGGGATCTTGTAGTCGACCTCGTCGGGGTCGCAGTTGGTGTCCAGGATCGCGACGACCGGGATGTTCAGCTTGCGGGCCTCGCCGACGGCGATGTGCTCCTTCTTGGTGTCCACGATCCAGACGGCGCTGGGCACCTTCTGCATCTCGCGGATACCACCGAGGGTCTTCTCCAGCTTGGCCTTCTCGCGCGAGAGCACGAGGAGTTCCTTCTTGGTGAGACCGGACGCGGCGACGTCGTCGAAGTCGATCTGCTCGAGCTCCTTGAGGCGCTGCAGACGCTTGTAGACGGTCGAGAAGTTGGTGAGCATGCCGCCCAGCCAGCGCTGGTTCACGAAGGGCATGCCGACGCGCGTCGCCTGCTCGGCGATGGCCTCCTGCGCCTGCTTCTTCGTGCCGACGAACATGACCGTGCCGCCGTGGGCGACGGTCTCCTTGACGAACTCGAAGGCGCGGTCGATGTACGACAGCGACTGGAGCAGGTCGATGATGTAGATGCCGTTGCGCTCCGTGAAGATGAAGCGCTTCATCTTCGGGTTCCAACGACGGGTCTGGTGACCGAAGTGGACGCCGCTTTCCAGCAGCTCCCGCATCGTGACGACGGCCATGGCCGTGTTCTCCTTGGTACTCGGTTGCCGCGTCCGCCGGACGGCGGTCGCGCCTGACGCCCCGGCGCGCTGTGCCACGAAGGACCGAGGAGCGCGGACACCACCACTGAGCGGGGTGAATGTCGGGGCGTGCGAAGTCGACCCGGTGACCCGGGTCGCCACATGAAGTGTACGGGACCTTGAACCTGTCGAGTGACGCCCCTGTCCACAACCGCCCACTTGTCCACAGATCGTCCACGGACCCGCTCCGGGGCGTGACGGCACGGCACTGTGGACGCGGCGGCTCGCTCGGGCCGCGGGAGGGCACGGGGGTGTGCGATGGCACGGGGGCGTGGGACGGGGTGGCCTGCACAACGGGGTGACCGGGTACGTGGCCGCGGGGGTGGTGGTGGCAGCCGTGGGTGCGACGACACGGTCGGGGTCGAGGGGTCGCCGCCCGGTGCGCGTCGCACGGGGTGCGCCCGCGGGGCAGGGGTCCGGGCGATGCTCGCCGTCCGAGCACTGGTGGCGAGCGTGCTGGCCGCCGTACTGGTGTGCGGGGGCGTCTGGGCGCTCGCCGATGCCCGCCCCGCGCCCCTCTCCACGGGCGCGGTCGGGCCGGCCGGCGCGGAGCGGGAACGGGAAGCGGCGGAGGGCGTGCCCGAGGTGGCGGTCTCCTGGCCCCTCGAACCGAGACCGCCGGTGCTCCGGGGGTGGGAGCCGCCGCCCACCCCGTACGCGGCGGGTCACCGTGGAGTGGATCTGGCGACGACCGCGGGGGCGGAGGTCCGGGCGGTGGCCGCCGGCCGGGTGGCCCACGCGGGCCGGGTCGCCGGGCGGGGGGTGGTCACCGTGGAGCTGGACGGCACGGGCGACCCTGCCCTGAGGATCACGCACGAGCCGGTGCGGCCCCGGGTCCGGCGCGGCGATCGCATCGCCCCCGGGGACGTGCTCGGCCGGGTGGAACCGTCGGGTTCGCACTGTGCAGAGCCCTGTGTGCACTGGGGACTACGTCGCGACCGGACGTACCTGGACCCGCTGTCCCTGTTGCCGCCCCACCTGCTGCGGCATCCCCCGCCCCGGCTCCTGCCCCTGGCGCGGCCCTCGGGGACCCCGGGCACCAGCACCGCCGGCGCTTCGGGTCCGCCGCATCCGCAGCGAGCCGTACGCGGCCAGCGCGACGCGAGCCCCTGGACCGTCGGACCGACGAGCCAGTCAGGCTGGTCAGGCCGTGGGGATCAGCCGCGGACCCCGCGCAGGGCCATGGCCACCGCGGCGTCCGCGATCGCGCCCGGTTCCTCCGCCGCCCCCAGCTCCGCCCGTCGGGCGGCGGCGTCGACGATCCCCTGCAACAGCATCGCCACCAGACGCGGCTCGGCGTGGCCCATCTGGCGCAGCGCCTCCGCGAGCATCGTCACCAACCCACCGTGGGCGGCGCGGATCTTCTCCCGCGCACCGCGGTCCAACTCGCTCGCGGAGATGGCGACGACGGCCCGGTGCCTGCGGTCTCCGACCAGGTCGAGCTGTCGACGCACATACGCCTCGATCTTGCCCTCGGGGTCCTCGGCGAGCGCCATGGCGCCCTCCACCTCGGCGGCCCAGACGGGGAAGTCGACGGCGCACAGTTCCTCGACCACGGCGGCGCGCGACTTGAAGTACTCGTACACCGAGGACCGGGCGAGACCGGTGCGCTCGGCGAGGGCGGGGAAGGTCAGCGCCTCCGTGCCTCCTTCGGACAGCAGGGACCGCGCGGCGTCCAGCAGGGCGGCGCGCTGCATCGAACGGTGCTCGGCCACTGAGGCCGCTCGAATCCTTGGCACCCCTCCACTTTACGGACGCGCTGGCCGACATGGGAGCCGGTCACCCTTTCGACACGTCACCCGCGGCGCGCCTCTCACCCGAAACGAGCGCCCGCAACCCCCCTAGTCGCGCCTCAACGGCCCCACTGACCCCATCCGTGACGCACCCGGGGGGCGGTTCCGGCCGGGAGTGCCGTTCAGCGACCGAATCCAGCCAGTTTGGCGCGGAGCTGGAGCACGGACTTGGTGTGGATCTGGCTCACCCGACTCTCCGTGACGCCGAGCACCAGTCCGATCTCCGCCAAGGTCAGCCCCTCGTAGTAGTAGAGGGTGACGACGGTCTTCTCCCGGTCGGGCAGGGTGTTGATGGCGCGGGCGAGGAAGCGGCGCAGCTCGCGGTCCTCGGCGATCTCGACCGGGTCGTCCGCGGCGGTGTCCACCAGGGTGTCCATGAGGCTGAACCGGTCGCCGCCCTCACCGCCGGCGTGCAGGAGTTCCTCCAACGCGACCACGTTGGCCAGGGACAACTGACTGAAGACACCGTGCAGTTCCTCCAGGGCGATCCCCAGCTCGGCGGCGACCTCGCTCTCCGTGGGCGTACGCCTGAGCTGGGCCTCCAGGGTCGCGTAGGCCCGTTCGACGTTGCGGGCCTTCTGCCGGACGGACCGGGGGATCCAGTCCAGGGCGCGCAGTTCGTCGATCATCGCGCCCCGGATGCGGGTGATCGCGTACGTCTCGAACTTGATGGACCGCTCGATGTCGAACTTCTCGATCGCGTCGATCAGCCCGAAGACCCCGGAGGACACGAAGTCGGCCTGCTCCACATTGGGCGGCAGTCCGACGCTCACCCGCCCCGCGACGTACTTGACCAACGGCGAGTAGTGCAGGATCAGCTGCTCGCGCAGACGGTCGTCGCCCGTCGTCTTGTACGACCTCCACAGTTCGTCGAGCGTCGAGGGGGCGGGAGGCCGCACGCTCCCGCGGGCAGCGGGGGGAGCAGCCGCCCGGTCAGACCCGGAGGTGTGCTGGGGCATTCGTCGCCTTGTGCCGTTCTGCCGTGAACTGGGTGGGAATCCTCGTGAGCGTAGCGTGACTGGAGTGTCGCGGTGTGCGAAGACTCTGGGATCATCTGTGCGCAGATACGTTCCGTTGGTGCCCCGGGCGAGTCCGCGGCGTCGCTCTCGGTGACGTGCCCTCACCCCCAAGGTCCTTGATTCACAGGGGCACGGCACACGTGCGGGTGACGTCCGGGGCGTCAATCACGCTCCGTGGCCGGTCCGGGCGGAGGCGTCACGTGTTCGGCGTGTCAACTGCCAACCGTCGCCGTGTCGTTCGACGAACCCCAGCGAGTGAAGCTCGTACAGCCTGCCGATCGCTTCGTCCTCGGTGGCCCCAGCCTCCTTCGCGATCTCCCGGGGCGGGACGGCTCCCCGGGCCGGGAGCGCGGCGAGCACCCGTGTCGCGGCGGGCCCGAGGAGGTCCCTGGGCAGGAGGGGGCCTGACTTGCGGGGTGCGAGTTGCCCCATGGTGCCGATGAGTTCGATCACTTCCGCCGCGTCGCTGACCAGCACGGCCTGCTCCCGCAGGAGTTCGTGGACCCCCATCGACAGGGTGCTGGTGACGGGGCCGGGGACGCCCATGACGAACCGGCCGAGCCGCCCGGCCGAACGCGCCGTGGCCAGTGCGCCGCTCCGGACGGCGGCCTCGACCACCACCGTGCCGCGGGTGAGTGCGGCGATCACCCGGTTGCGCAGCACGAACCGACTGGCGGTGGGGTGGTCGCCGGGCGGCAACTCGCCCACCAACAAGCCCTGTTCGCCGATCCGATCGAGCAGGGCGCGGTGTCCCGGCGGGTAGCGGCGGTCGACCCCGCAGGCGAGGACCGCGACCGTGGCGCCGTGGGAGCCGAGGGCACCGCGGTGCGCGGCGCCGTCGATCCCGTACGCCCCGCCCGAGACCACGACCCAGCCGCGTGCGCTGAGGTCGGCGGCGAGGCCCGCGGCGGTGTGGGCGCCGTACTCGGTGCAGGCCCGGGCGCCGACGAGGGCGACCGAGCGCAGGGCCCAGAGGCGCAGGCTGGGGCGACCGCGCACCCACAGCCCGATCGGGCGGGCGTCTTCGAGGTCGTCGAGTTGAGCGGGCCACTCGGCGTCCCCGGGGCACAGGAAGCGGACGCCGACGTCCCGGGCGGTGGCGAGGTCGGCCTCCGGACGCATCCGCTCGGCCCTGATCCGCAGCCCCGCCCAGCGTTTCGCCGTCACCCCGGGGAGTGGTTCGCCGTCGCCCGCAAGTCGCCGGGCCACCTCCACCGGCCCGTACGTCCGCAACCAGTGCCCGCCGGTCTGGTCGCCCGGTTCGATCACCCGGGTCAGGGCGGCCCGGGCCCGGCGTTCCGCGGGGGCCGCGTTCATGTCGGCGTCCCGAGGGCCCGTACCGTGCCGGGCGGCGCGCCGGTGCGCAGGTGGAGGGCGAGTTCGACGTCACCGGCGTCCGGGCGGTCGTGACCGACGAGGTCGGCCACCGTCCAGGCGACGCGGAGGACCCGGTCCAGGCCCCGTGCGGTGAGCAGGCCGCGCTCCAGGCGGCGCTCGGCCTCGTCCAGCGCCCCGGCCACCGCGTGCCACCGGGTGCGCAGCGCATGGCCGGGGACCTCCCCGTTGGTGCGCCAGGGGGTGTCGGCGAACCGGTCGGCGGCGCGTTCCCGGGCGGCCAGGACCCGGTCGGCGACGGTGCGGGTGCTCTCGCGGCGCTCCCCCACCGCGGCCAACTCGGCCCGGGTCACGGCCTCGACGCGCACCCGGAGGTCGACGCGGTCCAGGAGCGGCCCGGACAGTCTCGCCTGGTAGCGGCGCACCGCCGACGACGAGCACTCGCACCCCGCGCCTCGCTGCCCGAAGCGCCCGCACGGGCAGGGGTTGGCGGCGAGCACCATCATGAATCGGGCGGGCAGCCGCACCACCCCCGCGCTGCGGGCGATGACCACGTGGCCCGACTCCAGGGGTTGCCGGAGCGCATCGAGGACATGTCCCCCGAACTCCGGCGTTTCGTCAAGAAAGAGCACCCCTCGATGAGCCAGCGAGACCGCTCCGGGCCGGGCCGTGCCCCGGCCGCCGCCGACCAGGGACTGCATGGTCGAGGAGTGGTGCGGGGCGCAGTAGGGGGCGCTCTCGATCAGCGGGCGGTCCGGCGGGAGCGTTCCCGCCACCGAGTGGATGGCGGTCACTTCGAGGGACTCCGCACGGCTGAGCGGCGGCAGGATCGCCGGGAGCCGCTCCGCCAACATGGTCTTGCCCGCGCCCGGCGGGCCCTGGAGGTACACGTGGTGTCCCCCGGCGGCGGCGATCTCCATCGCCGCGCGCGCCGAGCGTTGTCCGACGACGTCGGACAGGTCGGGCACGTGCTCCCGGCCGCCCCCGCGGGTGGTGAGGCCACCGAAGCCCTCCGAGGGCAGATGGAGCCCCGAGTGCACCGGATCGCGACGACCGGGGTCGTCCGGCTCCTCCTCGGGCACCGGTTCGTCGGTGAGGACGGCGATGAGCTGACGCAGGCTGCGCACCCCGAGGACGGCGACCCCGGGGACGAGGGACGCCTCCGCGGCCGAGCACTCCGGGACGACGACCTGTCGGTACCCGGCGTCGGCCGCCGCGAGGACCGCGGGGAGCACCCCGCGGACGGGCCGTACCCGACCGTCGAGGCCCAGCTCCCCGACCATCACCAGGTCCGCGAGGACCCGGGGGTCGATGCGTTCGGCGGCCCCCAACACGGCGCTCGCCACGGCGAGATCGAATCCGCTGCCGCCCTTGGGCACCGAGGCGGGGCTGAGCCCGACCGTCAGCTTCTTCTGCGGCCACTGGCCCCCGGAGTTCACCACGGCCGCCCTGACCCGGTCCCGGCTCTCCACCAGGCTCTTGTCCGGGAGGCCGACCAGGGCGAAGGAGGCCACGCCCGGCTCCAGATCGGCCTGGACCTCGACCACCACCCCCTCGACGCCCACCAGCGTCACCGAACAGGTGCGCGCGAACCCCATCAGAGCGCTCCCCGCACGTGCTCGATCCGGGGCGCGCCGCGGCGGGGCACCAGCACCCCCACCACGTCGATGCGCACCCCGCCCGGTGGGGCCCCTCCGTGTTCCTGGACCCAGCGTTGGGCCAGGTCACGCAGCCGCCGGGCCTTGTCGGGCGTGACCCCGGCCAGCGGCTGCTGGAACGGCCCCTCGCGGCGGGTCTTGACCTCGCAGACCACCAGGACGTCACCCTCGCGGGCCACGATGTCGAGCTCGCCCGCCCTGCCGCAGCGCCAGTTGCGCGCCAGGACGGCCCATCCGCCCGCGGTCAGCCGCCGGGCGGCCAGGTCCTCTCCGTACTTGCCGAGCGCCCCTCGTGCGTTCATGTCGGCACCACCTCCGACACCCACGGTGCGGCAAGGGCGTCCAACGTGTGGATCTTGGTGGACAGCCCGGCGCCTGTGGATAACTGCACCACTCGATCGAGTGAACCCGAGGGTGGCTCAGCGGGCGCGTGCCGGCATGGTGGAGCACTCAGGAGGGTCCTCCCGAGCCGTCCGGGATGCACCCGGGGGTGCGTGGATCGCGCTCGTGACGTGCCCGGAAAGGGCCCGCGGCACCGAGGGCCGAGCCCGCGGAAGGCTCAGCTGCCGGGGAGCTCCAGATCGCTCTTGTTCAGTTCCTCGATGTTGACGTCCTTGAACGTGAGCACCCGCACCTGTTTCACGAAGCGCGCCGGCCGGTACATGTCCCACACCCAGGCGTCGGCCATCGTGACCTCGAAGAAGACCTCGCCCTGAACGGACTGCACCTGCATCTCGTAGTCGTTGGTGAGGTAGAAGCGCCGCTCGGTCTCGATCACGTACGTGAACAGCCCGACGACGTCGCGGTACTCCCGGTAGAGCTTCAGCTCCATCTCGGTCTCGTACTTTTCGAGGTCCTCGGCGCTCATGGCATGTTCCCCTTCAGCCGTGCGTCCCCCCATTGTGCGCCAGCACCACGGAGCCCTAGACGATTTCGGTGTCCAGGACCTCGGGAGTGGCCGGGGGCCCTTCATCAAGCAGCCGGCGCAACAGTCCGGCGAGTCTGGTCGGGTACACCGTCTCATGCGTCCCGGCCAGTTCCCGGCACGACCACCAGCGTGCTCCGACGACGCTGCGCCGTTCCAGCTCGGTGAATCCGGCACCCCCGGGCGCCACCTCGGCGGTGCGGGCGGTGCGGGCTAGGTAGTACCACTCGTCCTGGTCCCAGCGGCGCCCGGCGAACGGGAACGAGCAGATCCGGCGCCACACCACGGGCCCCAGCACCACGTCCGTGATGCCGGTCTCCTCGGCCAGTTCCCGCACGGCGGCCTGTTCACGGGTCTCGCGGCCCTCCACGCCCCCGCCGGGGGTGAACCACCAGTCGTCGGCCGGATCGTCCGGCTCGTGGCCGTGGAGCAGCAGGACGCGGTCGTGCGGATCGAGCAGCACCACCCGGGCCACCCTGCGCAGCGGGCGCCCCGGGGCGAGCGGCGGAACGCGTCGGTCCTGCGGCGCCTCACCCATCCCGTCGTCCCCTCCCGACCTCTGGGATCACTGTATGCCGTGCGCTCCGGGGGCGTCCGGAGTCATCCGGTGCCGACCGGTTCCCCGGTGTCCTTTGGCGCCGCCGCACCCTTGCGGCGTCGGGCGACCCGGCGGGCGAGCGGACCGTACGCGGCCCCGCCCAGGACCAGCACCGTGCCCAGCACCGCCGCGGTCAGCAGGGGCCGCAGCGGACCGGGCTCGGACACCCCGCCGGGCAGCGCGGCGAAGGCGGCCGGGCGGGCGAGCACCCCGTCCACCGGCCAGACGACGGCGTCGACCCGGGCCACCACCGACGACCGCGGCACGGCGCCGCCGGCGCTCTGGAGGTGGGTGGTGGAGTCGAGGGAGCCGGCCCGGGCGTCGCCGAGCAGGAACAGCCCGTCGTCGGGCACGGTGGTGGTGGGGATGCCCGTGACGGAAGCGGCCTGGGCGGGCGCGAGGTACGGCTCGTCCAGTGCGGTGCCGTTGACGGTGAGCCTGCCGTCCGTGCAGCAGGCGACGGTGTCCCCGCCGACCGCGACGACCCGTTTGACCATGGGCAGGTCGCCCCAGGCGGCCTGGTGGAAGACGACCACGTCACCGCGGCGCACCTGCTCGCCGTCGATGCGCTCGGCGAGGACCCGGTCCCCGGTGCCGATGGTCGGTGCCATGGAAGCGGTGGGGACGGTGTAGGGCCGGTAGACCAGCGCGCCCCAGGCGAAGGCCCCGAGGAACAGCACGCAGCCGAGGGCCACGGCCACTCCGGACAGGGCCGCGCCCGTCCGCCCCGGGACCGGCGCACCGGTGTCGACCGTGCCCACGGAATCTTCGGTCCCGCTCATCGCAGCCCCCCGTACCCGATCGTCGAGCCAGCGGTCCCCGGCGGCGCGGACGGCGCTCCCGGGCCGGTGCTCTGGGCGGCACCCTACCCGGCGGTAGGCGCCACGCACAGCGGTGTCCGCCGTGCACCGTGCACGGCGGACACCGAGGGACGTGCGGTCCTGGCTAGGACGCCGAGCGGCGTGCGGCCCTGCGCCGCCACAGCACGATCGGCAGCGCGCCGGCTAGGCCCAGGAATCCGGGCGCCGCACCGAGCGCGGCGTTCAGACCGGGCTGGTCGAAGGTGTCGGGGACGGGCAGCGTCGCCCAGCGGGTGGGCGGCCAGGCGATCACCACGGCACGACCGACGACCTCGTCGACGGGGACGAAGCCCTCGTTCTTGTCGCGCTGGTGGTACCGGGAGTCCTGGGAGTCCTGGCGGTGGTCGCCCATGACCCACACCATGCCCTCGGGCACCTTCTTCTTGAACTGGCCGCCGTACTCGTCCACCGAACACGGGGTGTCCCCGGGGAAGACGTACGGCTCGTCGAGGGGCTTGCCGTTGAGGAGCACCGGGCCGGTGCCCTTGCACTCCACGGTGTCGCCGCCGACCCCGATGACCCGCTTGATCAGGTCCTTCTCCTCGGCGGACGGCATCAGGCCGATCCAGCTGAGGCCCTTCTGGATGACGTTGACCTCGGGGATCGGCTCGCCCGCCAGCCACTGGTCCGGATCGTGGAAGACGATCACTTCCCCGCGCTCCGGTTCGGACCCGAACCAGGGGGTCAGCTTGTCGACCAGCACCCGGTCACCCTTCTGGAGGGTGTCCTGCATGGAGTTCGAGGGGATGGAGAACGCCTGCACCAGGAACGTCTTGATCACCAGTGCCAGCACCAGGGCGATGCCGACGAGCAGCGGCAGTTCCTTCCAGAAGGAACGCGGCTTCTTCGGCTGGCCACCGCCCCGCTCGTCCCCGTCGTCCGGGGTGTCCCCGTCACCACCACCGCCGCCCGTGGGTGCGGTGTCCCCGCTGCGCGGCGCGGGGTCGGGCCCCGGGCCGCCCGCGTCCGACGGCAGCCCGCCCGGGCGCCCGGGGCGCTCTTCGGGGCCATCGTGACCGGATCGTGCGCCGACCGCCAAATCCCCCACATCCACTCCTCAGTCCGTACCGCTGCCTGCCCCACATGCGACGCAGGCCCACCACTCCCATAACGAGCGGGAGTTCCGCAGGGGTCGGGAGGGGGATCAATCCGTTGTGATCCGCGGAGGACACCCTATGCGACGCGGCCGTCACGGGCACCGCGGCGTCCTGGGCGGCGGTAGCGCCCGGCGCCCCGGGCGGATCCGGGACGGAGGCGTAGGTGTCCGGTTCGTCGAGCCGTCGCCAGTGGTCGAACGGCCAGGCGATGAACAGGGCCCGGCCGACGACGCTCTCCTCGGAGACGGTGCCGTCGTGCCCGCCGGTGCGGTGGTAGCGGGAGTCCGCGGAGTTCTTGCGGTGGTCGCCCATGACCCACAGCCGGCCCTGGGGGACCTTGACCTCGAACGTCAATTCGGAGGGTTGGTTGCCGGGGTTGACGTACGGCTCGTTGAGGGGTGTGCCGTTGACGGTGACCCTGCCGTCCGCGTCGCAGCACTTGACCGTGTCACCGCCGACGGCCACGACGCGCTTGATCAGGTCCTGCTCGTCCGCGGAGGGCATCAGGCCGATCCAGCCGAGCGCCTGCTTGACCTGTTTGATGACGACGGGGTCGTCGGGGGGCCGCACCGGTTCGTCCCCGAGCCAGCCGCCGGGGTCCTTGAACACGACGACGTCACCACGCTCCGGCTTGCCGCCGAACCAGGGCGTCAGCTTGTCGACCAGTACCCGGTCCCCGATCCGGATGGTCTGCTCCATGGAACCGGACGGGATGACGAACGCCTGGACCAGGAAGGTCTTCAGGACCAGGGCTATCAGGGCCGCCGCACCGAGCAGCAGCGGTATCTCCTTCAGCGCGGAGCGCCGGCGGCGGCGCTTAACCTTGCGCGCGAGCTTGCGGCGTTCGGCGCGGCCGGGCGGGCCGGTGGGCCGGGTGCCGGTCGGCAGCCGGGGGTCGGCGCCGGGGCCGGAGCGGGGGCGCCGGCGACTACCCATGGCCGCCGCCGACGGCGGGCGGATCGGGTACGCGCGCGAAACCGCCCCCGCGGTCGACTCCGGTCAGTCGGTCGAAGGGCCAGGTGATCCACTCGGCCCGGCCGATGACGTGGTCGAGCGGGATCATGCCGCCGCCGGGCGAGCCCAGGTGGTCCCGGGAGTCGCTGGAGGCGGAGCGGTGGTCGCCCAGGAGGAACAGGCTCGCGCCGGGCACGACCACGTCGAAGGGAACCTGTGAGGGCCGTTCGCCGGGGCCCAGGTAGGGCTCGTCCACGGCTCGGCCGTTCACCTCGATCCTCCCCCGCCGGTCGCAGCACACCACCCGGTCACCGCCGGTGCCGACGATGCGCTTGATGTAGTGGGCGTCGCCGAAGTAGCCGGTGCCGTCGAAGACCACGACGTCCCCCCGCTGCGGCTCCGCCCCCAGACGGTACGCCAACTTGTTGACGAGGACGCGGTCTCCTGCGCGCAGTCCCGGCTCCATGGAGGAGCTGGGGATCGCGAAGGGCTTCAGTACGAACGTGGTGACCAGCAGCAGGAGCACCAGCAGGACCAGGACGGCGAGCGTCAACCGGCCGCCGGGCAGCCACTCGGCGAGCCGGGAGCGGCCCCCTCGGGCCTCCGACGCCTCCGACGCCTCCAGTGACCCGGGTGACTCACCTGACTCCGACGGCTCGGCCGAGTCGGGCCCGTCGGGAACACCGGGCGGGCCGGGGGCACCGGGGTCGGGATCAGCGGGGGCCGGGGCGGGCTCCACGGCCGGTTCGGTGGGGGGTTCGGCGGAAACGGAACGCGACCGCCCCTCCGGGTCCCCCGGCTCCGGGGCGGGCCCGGATGCGGAGGAACGGGAGGAACGGTCGCGTTCCGATCGCTGTGCTGCGGTGTCCATCGGTGCCTGATGCTATCCGGCACCGATGAGGACCCGCGGGCGCGAGTGGCCGTGACGCACGTCACCCGGTCCCATCGAGGCACCAGGGGTGCCGCGGTCGGGGACCGGGGAGCGGTGCGACGACTCAGTTGTCGCGCTTCTCCTTGATCTTCGCGGCCTTGCCGCGCAGGTCGCGCAGGTAGTAGAGCTTCGCGCGACGCACGTCACCGCGGGTGACGAGCTCGATCTTCTCGACGATCGGGGTGTGCACCGGGAAGGTGCGCTCGACGCCGACGGAGAAGGAGACCTTGCGGACCGTGAAGGTCTCACGGACGCCCGAGCCCTGGCGACGGATGACGACGCCCTTGAACTGCTGCACACGGGAGCGGTTGCCCTCGATGACGCGCACGTGGACGTTGACGGTGTCACCCGGGCGGAAGGCCGGGACGTCGCTGCGCAGCGACGCGTTGTCGACGGTGTCGAGCAGGTGGGACATGATCGTCTGCTTCCTCGCCCATGCCACAGGTCATCGGCGAATCTCTTGGGAGGTGGTAGTGGGGTGTCGTGCCCACTGGAGCGGGCGTCGTGTCCCCCTGTGGCAGGGGCGCACGCCGAGCGACGCACGACAACGGCTCATTGTTCCACGGTGTGCGCGGTCCGCCCAAATCGACCGTCGGCGCCGGGCGCCCAGCCCAGGATCGACAGGGTCTCGCGGTCCTTCTTGTCGAACGCGGCCGGGTCGGCCCGCTCGATCAGGTCGGGTCGGTGGCGGCTGGTGCGATGTAGGGCCTCGTCGCGGCGCCAGCGGGCGATCTTGCCGTGGTGGCCGCTGACCAGCACCTCGGGGATGCCGCGACCGCGCCACTCGGGGGGCTTGGTGTAGACGGGGCCTTCGAGCAGGTCCGCCATCGCCCCGGGGGCGAAGGAGTCGTCCCGGTGGGACTCGGCGTTGCCGAGGACGCCGGGCAGCAGCCGGGCCACCGCCTCGGTGATCACCAGGACGGCCGCCTCGCCGCCCGCGAGCACGTAGTCGCCGATGGACACCTCGTAGACCGGGGTCCGCGTCGCGTACTCGTCCGTGACGCGCCGGTCGATGCCCTCGTAGCGCGCGGGCGCGAAGATCAGCCAGGGCCGCGCGGAGAGTTCGACGGCGAGTTCCTGGGTGAAGGGGCGCCCGCTCGGGGTGGGGACGACGAGCGCGGGGCCGTGCGCACCGGATTCGTAGCCGTCGGCGACGACCTCGTCCAGCGCCTCGCCCCAGGGCTCGGTCTTCATGACCATGCCCGGACCGCCCCCGTAGGGGGTGTCGTCGACGGTGTGGTGCCGGTCGTGGGTCCAGTTCCGCAGGTCGTGGACGTGCACACCGAGCTGTCCGCGGGCGCGCGCCTTGCCGACGAGGGAGACGTCGAGCGGGTTCAGGTACTCGGGGAAGATCGTGACGACGTCGATCCGCATCAGACGCCGTCCCCGACCGTCCCCGTGCCCGCACCGGACGTGTCGCCCGCACCGGAGGTGTTCCCGGCCTCGGCGTCCCGGGCGGAGGCGACCTCCGCCCGGTCGTCGATCAGACCGGGCGGCGGGTCGATGACGGCGCGCTGCTCGGCGAGGTCGATCTCCACGACGATCTCCTCGACGAAGGGGATCAGTTCCTCCCTGCCGTCGGGGCGCTCCACGACGAACAGGTCCTGCGAGGGCAGGTGGGAGATCTCGGTGATCCGGCCGACCGGGGTGCCGTCGATGGTGACGACGTCGAGGTCCATGAGCTGGTGGTCGTAGTACTCGTCGGGCTCGGCCGGGCTCTCGTCTGGGTCGATCTCGGCGATGAGCAGGGTGTTGCGCAGGGCTTCGGCGGCGCCGCGGTCGCGCACTCCGGCGAAGCGCAGCAGCAGCCGTCCGCTGTGGACGCGGCCGGTCTCGATGGTGAGGGGGCCCGTGGCGGCCGGATCGGTGGCGAGGACGGCACCGGGGGCGAGCCGCAGTTCGGGTTCGTCGGTGCGCACCTCGACGGTGACCTCGCCCTTGATCCCGTGGGCGCGGCCGATCCGCGCGACTACGAGCTGCACGTGTCTTGCTCCTGGTGAGGGGACGACTGGGGCGGACGGAAAGCAGGGGTGGAGCGGGGAGGTGGCCGGGGAACGTACTGGGGCCGGGGGTGGTTCACCCCCGGCCCCAGTACTTCAGCCATCACTGTGAGAACCGCCGTGCGAGCGGGCCGCGACCCCTGGGGGTCGGGCGCGCCCGGTGGGCGGATTCAGACCTGGTCGACGTCGACGAGGTCGACGCGGATGCCACGGCCGCCGATGGCGCCCACGACGGTCCGCAGGGCGCGTGCGGTGCGGCCGTTGCGGCCGATCACCTTCCCGAGGTCATCGGGGTGGACCCGAACCTCCAGAACGCGTCCGCGGCGCAGGTTGCGCGAGGCGACCTGCACGTCGTCCGGATTGTCGACGATGCCCTTCACGAGGTGCTCAAGAGCCTCCTCAAGCATCTCGTCAGCCCTCGGTCGACTCAGACTCGGCGGCAGCCTCGTCCTTCTTCTCAGCCTTGTCAGCCTTCTTCTTCTGCGTGATGGCCTCGCCCTTGCCGTCCGACTCGCCACCAAGCGACTCGAACAGGGGGCGGGCGGCCTTCTCGGCCGCGACGAGCAGCGGAGCCGGGGCGGGCTCGCCCTTGAACTTCTGCCAGTCGCCGGTCTTCTTCAGAATCGCGAGCACGGGCTCGGTCGGCTGCGCGCCGACACCCAGCCAGTAGGCGACGCGCTCGGCGTCGACCTCGATGCGCGACGGGTTCTGCACCGGGTGGTACAGGCCGATCTCCTCGATGGCCCGGCCGTCACGGCGGGTACGGGAGTCGGCGACGACGATGCGGTAGTGAGGCGAACGGATCTTGCCCAGACGCTTCAGCTTGATCTTGACTGCCACGGGAGTGGTGTCTCCTGGTGTTGACGGGTGTGGGCACGACGGATTGCCGCGTGGGGTTGCGGTACCCGAGTTGCCCGATGGACGCGTCAGCCGGAGGAGAGAGGGGTCCTGTGCGGCCGTCGAGTACAGCTAGTCATTGTGCCACATGAGGGAGGGGGCGCCCGAATCGCGTCCGGACGCCCCCTCACCCGTACTGACGGGTACTGCGTGAGTGCTGAGCGCTGCTCCGTACCACCGGGTGCCGCTGCGCGCCGACCCCCCGACGGTGCGGACCACCACCTACCTGACGGGTGGTGGTCTCCACGGTCGAGGGTCCGCCGCGCGGGCGGTACGGGAACTGCTGGCCGTCCGCGGCCCTCGCGGACGGTCCGACCCGCGGCCGTCCTGATCGGCCGCCGTGACGCGTGACGGAAGCGGAACGTGACTCCGCGAGCCCGCTCGCCGCGCGCCGAAACCTTGAGAAGTGGTCCCCCTTGCTGAGCCCCGACGCCCCCGGCGTCAGGTCGGAACGCTCCGGATGCCCTCGCGCGACGCCCCCACGTCACGCCCTGTGCATCCGCACGTTCCGGACGGTTCCGCCCGGCGCTCGCCGGCTGCGCGGTCCGTCCTCATCCCGTCGTGGCGGCCGTCAGCTGGCCACCGCGACGGGTTCGGGGATGCGGAAGGGCTTCCCGCACCCCCCGCAGACGATCGGCGCCTGCGCGAGGACCGACGGAACGACGCGCACGTTGCGCCCGCAGTCGCAGACCGCCTTGACACGGACACCGCCCCCGGAGGAGCCGTGCCGCGCGGCGGGACCGCGGAAGGTGCGGGCCACGTTGTCGGACTCGGTCGCCGCCGTGTGCGCCCTGAGCGCGCGCTGGAGGCGATCGATGGTCGGGCGGTACCGCTTCTTGGCCTCGACGTTCAGGGTGACCAGGGAGAAACCACTGCTCGGGTGTGGTTCCTCCGGATGGTCGAGGCCCATCTCCTCGGCGATCGCGAGGAATCTGCGGTTGTGGTAGCGGCCGGCGCGCGAGGTGTCGCGGACACCTCGCGCGGCGGCGATGCCGTGGACTGCCTCATGGAGGAGTCGCTCGAAGGAGAGTTCGTGCCCGCAGGCGGACGACGACTCTCCGATCAGTGATTCGGGCGCGGCCAGGTCCGGCAGCTCGGGGTGGTGCCTTTGAATGTCGGCCCACGCGGCTGCCAGCTCTGCGGCGAGAACTGGTGGTGTCGTGCTCACGTCGTGACAACGAGCCGGAGTGCCTCCGTGTTCCTATTCCGGGGCATCCCAAATATTTTGCACGTACCCGTCAGTTTGCGTTGTTCTGCACCTGATCCGTGGCGCACCCCCAGGGATGGGTCCGGGTGCGCTGATCTGCGGATATGTAGGGAGAAGAGGTGCACGGGCGGCGAGCTGTCCCGCCGGGCGCCGTACCCCGGGCGGTCCGGTACGACCGACGGGTTTCGGCCGATCGACGTATGGCACCGGCACGTGCCACGGGGCGGTGCTCGGCGTCTCGTGCGTCGGGATCGCCACGATGTAGTAGAGGCGGGCCACGACGGCGGGGTTCCCCCAGCAGGTCCTCGGCCGCGGGAACGGTGTCGTTCTCGGCGATCGGACAGCGGACGGACACCCCGTGCCGGGCGAGTCGTTTCTGCCCTTCGGCACCCGGTGCGGCCCGGGGGATGCGGGCCCGGCCACCCGAGACGGCGGCCTCCACGGCGTCCGCGACGTTGGTGACGTCGGCGGTGCGGGAGAGGCGGCGCTCGCGGGCCTGGGTGAGCAGGAGCGCCCGGCCAGGATATCCGGCACCACCGCCGCGAGCGCGTGGGATGTCACGGGTTTCTTGCCGTCGGGGACGCGCCGCACGAGGACCCCGGTACCGCTCCCGACGTCCCGGGGCCCGCTGTCCACGCGCAGCGGAACGCCCGTCAACTCCCGGTCCACGGAGCATCGTCCGAAGGCGAGGCCGGGGCGGTCGTCCAGCTGGGCCCGGACGCCCGCCACGCGGAGCCGGTCGGCGGTCGCCCGGACGGCTGCGTGCACCCCTTCGCCCCGCTTGGCCGCCCGGACCGGCGCAGGACGCGGCGGGACGCGCAGGCCGTGTTCGTCGCCGTGCGTGATCACCACGAAGGCCTCGACGTGTTCGAGCTCGCGGGTCGGGTCGTCCGGGTCGGGCCGCGTCCGCTCCCCCCGGCCGTACCCGTACGGTCGGATGACCGGGGTACCGCGCACCGGCCCGTTGACGGCCAACTCCGCCTCGGTCGCGAGGACTTGGTACCGGCGGGGGAAGTCCTCGGTCCGAGCGGTGAGGACGGGTGCCTGTGCCATCCGGGCATGGTACGGGGCGGCGCCCGGGGGCCGGGAATCCGATCGGGCGCCGGGTTGACGCGCCACCGTCGATCAGGGGTGCGCTCCACCCCTGACTCCAACGGGTTCCCGTCGTAACGGAGTTGGCGTCGGGGGTGGGAGCGCGGTCCCGGTACGGATGGTGGGGCGACCCTCGGCCGCCCCACCGCCGTGGAGAGGTCAGCCCATGAACTTCTTGAACTCGTCGGGCAGTTCGAAGTTCTGCGCGGGCTGGTCGGGCAGTCCGAAGGCCGCGCCCTGCTCACGGCGGGTGGCGGCCTCCTCCTCCTGCTGCTTGCGCTTCATCGGGTTGCCCGACCGCTGCTTGCCCTTGGCGATCTTCTGCTTCTTCTTCTGGCGACCGGGGCCGCCACCCATGCCCGGGATGCCGGGCATGCCGGGCATCCCGCCGCCCTGGGCCATCCGGGACATCATCTTGCGGGCCTCGAAGAACCGCTCCACCAGGTTCTTGACCGCGCTGACCTCGACGCCGGAGCCCCGGGCGACCCGGGCCCGACGCGATCCGTTGATGATCGTCGGGTCCTGCCGCTCCGCGGGCGTCATCGACTTGATGATCGCCGCGGTGCGGTCCACGTCCCGCTCGTCCAGGTTGTTGATCTGGTCCTTGATCTGCCCCATGCCCGGCAGCATGCCGAGCAGCTTGCTGATGGAGCCCATCTTGCGGACCTGTTCCATCTGGGCGAGGAAGTCGTCGAGCGTGAAGTCCTTGCCCTTGCTGGAGGCGAGCTTGGAGGCCATCTCCTCGGCCTCCTGCTTCGAGAAGGTCTGCTCGGCCTTCTCGATCAGGGTGAGGACGTCACCCATGCCCAGGATGCGCGAGGCCATCCGGTCCGGGTGGAACGCGTCGAAGTCGTCCAGCTTCTCGCCGTTGGACGCGAACATGATCTGACGGCCGGTCACGTGCGCGATCGACAGCGCGGCACCACCACGGGCGTCGCCGTCGAGCTTGGACAGCACCACGCCGTCGAAGCCGACGCCGTCGCGGAACGCCTCCGCGGTGTTGACGGCGTCCTGACCGATCATCGCGTCGACGACGAACAGCACCTCGTCCGGGGAGACCGCGTCCCGGATGTCGGCCGCCTGCTGCATCAGTTCCTGGTCGATGCCGAGGCGTCCGGCGGTGTCGACGATGACGATGTCGTACTGCTTGGAGCGCGCGTACTCGATGGAGTCCTTGGCGACCTGGACCGGGTCGCCCACCCCGTTGCCCGGCTGGGGGGCGTACACGCCGACCTCGGCCCGCTCGGCGACCACGCTGAGCTGGTTGACGGCGTTGGGGCGCTGGAGGTCGCACGCGACGAGCAGCGGCGAGTGGCCCTGACTCTTGAGCCAGCGGCCGAGCTTGCCGGCGAGGGTGGTCTTGCCCGCGCCCTGGAGACCGGCGAGCATGATCACGGTCGGCGCGGTCTTCGCGAACCGCAGTCGGCGGGTCTCGCCGCCGAGGATGCCGACCAGTTCCTCGTTGACGATCTTGATGACCTGCTGCGCGGGGTTGAGCGCCTGCGACACCTCGGCGCCGGTCGCCCGCTCCTTGACCTGCTTGATGAAGGCCCGGACGACGGGGAGTGCGACGTCCGCCTCAAGGAGGGCGATACGGATCTCCCGCGCGGTGGCGTCGATGTCCGCCTCGCTCAGGCGACCCTTGCCGCGGAGGTTCTTGAATGTCGCTGCGAGGCGATCCTGGAGAGTGTCGAACACGGCGGTCGCGAATCCTCGGGTCGAAGGGGGCGGACGGGTCGTCCCCCAGGGTAATCGGTCCCGCCAGCCGTAGGACCCTCTGCGACGGGTCCCGTACCGGTGTGGTGGCGGGCCCGTCGTCCGGGCGCTCCGGCGCTCACCCCCGCAGGGCGGACTCCAGGTCCCGGGCGAGTGCGGCGGCCCGGTCGGCGGCCAGGGGCGCACCGGCCGGGTCGGTGACGTAGAAGGCGTCCACGGCATTGGCACCCAGGGTGCTCACGTGCGCGCTGCGGACCCGTACCCCCGCGCGTTCCAGGGCCTGTCCGATGCGGTGCAGCAGTCCGGGGGCGTCCTGGGCGCGGACCTCGATGACGGTGGCCTGCCGGGAGGCGGACCCGGCCACGGTGACCTGCGGCGGGGGCGGTTCGATGCCCCGGCGCCGGGGGTGCGCGGCGTCCCGCTCGGCGAGGCGCGCGGCGATGTCGAGGGAGCCGTCGAGGGCCCGGACCAGGTCGGCGCGGAGCCGGGCGGCCTGTGGCAGCGACCCGTACTGGGCGCCCACCCGCCAGTCGAGGAGGAGCACCGCACCGCCCGGGCCGTCGGCGGATTCGGTGCCGAGCCCGGCGGGGAGGGCCTGCTCGCGGAGTTCGGCGGCGCGCACGGTGAGCCGGTGGGTGGCGAGGACCCCGGCGACGGCGGGCAGCACACCGGGCCGGTCGGGGACGGCGACGAGCAGTTCGACGCCGAGGGGCTCGGGGTGGTCGCCGTCGCCGGAACCGGCCGGGGGCGGCGGTTGTTGGGCCCGTAGCGCGAGGACCGGGCCGCCGGTGCGGTGGGCCTCGACGACGAGCCGTTCGTGGTCGGCGCACCCCCCCGACAACCCCGCCGACAACGACGCCGCCGACGCCACGGTCGGTGCGGCGGGGGGCGTCCCGCCGAGTCGGTCGGCGACCCTGCGGACCAGGTCGGCGACGAGGGTGCCGCGCCAGGTGGACCAGGCGGCCGGGCCGGTGGCGAGGGCGTCGGCCTCGGTGAGGGCGTGCAGCAGTTCCAGGGTGCCGGTGGTGCGGACGGCCCCGGCGACGGTCGCCACGGTGGCGGGGTCGTCCAGGTCGCGTCGGGTGGCGGTGTCCACGAGCAGCAGGTGGTGGCGGACCAGGGTGGCGAGGACCGCCGTGTCGGCCGGGTCGAAGCCGATGCGGGCGGCGGTGTCCCGGGCGATGGTGGCGCCGGTGACCACGTGGTCGCCGGGCCAGCCCTTGCCGATGTCGTGCAGCAGGGCGGCGACCAGCAGCAGGTCGGGGCGGGCGACCCGCCGGGTGAGGGCGGCGGCCCGGACGGCGGTCTCGACCAGGTGCCGGTCGACGGTCCAGGTGTGGACCGCGTTGCGCTGGGGGCGGCAGCGCACCCGTTCCCAGTCGGGCAGCAGTCGGCTGACCAGTCCCCCGGCTTCCAGCGCCTCCCACACCTGGACGGTGGGGTGACCGGCGCCGAGGAGGGTGACGAACTGTTCGCGGGCCTCGGCGGGCCAGGGCACGGGCAGCGGCCCGGTGGAGCGGGCGAGGTGGCGCACCGCGTGCGGGGAGAGCGGCAGTGCGGCCTGGGCGGCAGCGGCGGCGGCGCGCAGCGGGAGCACCGGGTCGCGTTCGGGGCGGGCGCTGCGGGCCAGGGACACCTCGCCGTCGTGTTCGACGACGCCTTCGGCGAGCGGGGTGCGGGGGGTGGGGTCGGTACCGCGGCCCCGACCGGTGAGGACGGCCCGCAGCCGGGGGCGGGCGGCGCGGGCGCGCAGCACCCGGCCGACCTCGCGCCAGGTGACCTCGGCGGCGTAGGCGAGGACGCGGCCGGCTTCGTAGACCTGGCGGAGCAGGGCGTCGGCGTCGAGGAGGCCGAGGGCGGCGGCGACCTGGTCCTGTTCCTGGAGGGCGAGGCGGTCGGTGGCGCGGCCGGTGGTGAGGTGGAGGGCGTCACGGGCGTCGAGGAGGCGCCGGCGGGCGTCGGCGAGGCCGTGCCGGGGCGCGTCGGCGAGCCAGGAGGCGGCGACGGCGGCCAGGGCGGTGGCGTCGCGCAGTCCGCCGCGGGCCTCCTTGAGGTCGGGTTCGAGGAGGTGGGCGAGTTCGCCGTGGCGCGCGGCGCGTTCGGCGCACAGGTCGCGCAGTGCGGGCAGCCGCTTGGGGGCGTGGTTGCGCCAGTCGGCGAGGGCGGTGGCGCGCAGCGCGGCGGTGAGGGCCGGGTCGCCGGCGAGGTGCCTGGCGTCGAGGAGGCCGAGTTGGACCTTGAGGTCGTCGGTGGCGGTGCGGCGCGTTTCGGCGGGGGTGCGCACGGAGTGGTCGAGGGCGAGGCCGAGGTCCCAGACGGGGTACCAGAGCCGGTCGGCCAGGGCGGCGGTCCGGGTCCGGTCCCCGCCGTCGTGCAGGAGCAGCAGGTCGAGGTCGCTGCGCGGGGAGAGTTCGCCCCGCCCGTAGCCGCCGACGGCGACGAGGCTGACGCCCCGCGGTGCGTCGGCGGCTTGGAACAGGGCGGCGAGCCAGTCGTCGGTGAGGGCGGAGAGGGCGGCGCGGCGTTCGGGGCCGGTGCGGGAGCGCCCGTGCAGGAGGCGCACCCTGGCCGCCGCGTAGCCGCTGGGCGAGGGGCCCTGCACCGGCCCGTCGGGTCCGTCGGGTTCCGGGGTGCTGCGGTGCTGGTCGACGGTGGTCACCCGGCGGCTCCGTTCTCTCGTTCCCCCGTGGGTCATCGGTGCGGTCGGCGCCGGCTCAGAGGGCGTCCGGGCCGCGTTCGCCGGTTCTGACCCGGACCGTGGTGTCGACCGGGACGGACCAGACCTTGCCGTCGCCGATCTTGCCGGTGCGGGCGGCCTCGACGATGACGTCGATGAGCTGTTCGGCGTCGTCGTCCTCGGCCAGCACCTCGATGCGGATCTTGGGGACGAGGTCGACGGTGTACTCGGCGCCCCGGTAGACCTCGGTGTGGCCGCGCTGGCGGCCGTATCCGCTGGCTTCGGTGACGGTCAGCCCGTGGACGCCGAAGGCGTGGAGGGCTTCCTTGACCTCGTCGAGCCGGTGCGGCTTGACGACGGCGGTGATGAGCTTCATGCGTCCACCTTCTCGTGGGACTCGGCGGGTGCGGACTCGCGGACCGGGGCGGAGGTGCGGGTGGTGGCGCCGCCGCCGGCGCCGCTGAAGTCGTAGGCGGTCTCGGCGTGTTCGGTGCGGTCGATGCCGGACACCTCGACCTCTTCGCTGACCCGCATGCCGAGGGTCTTGTCGATGACCAGGGCGAGGAGCGCGGAGACGACGAAGGAGTACAGCAGGACCCCGCCGACCCCGGCGAGCTGCTTGACGAGCTGGTCGGGTCCGCCGCCGTAGAAGAGGCCCTTGGCCTCGGACTGACCGCCGCCGGTGGCGAAGAAGCCGACGAGGACGGAGCCGGCGATCCCGCCGACGAGGTGGACGCCGACGACGTCGAGGGAGTCGTCGTACCCGAAGCGGTACTTGAGGCCGACGGCCATGGCGCACAGCACACCGGCGATCGCGCCGATGGCGAGCGAACCGAGCGGGGAGCTGGAGCCGCCGGCCGGGGTGATGGCGACGAGTCCGGCGACGGCACCGGAGGCGGCACCGAGGGTGGTGCACGCGCCGTGCCGGAGCTTCTCGTAGCCGAGCCAGGCGAGCATGGCGGCGGCGGTGGCGACCTGGGTGTTGAGGAACATCAGCGCGCCGACGCCGTCGTCGTTGCCGAGCCAGGAGCCCGCGTTGAAGCCGAACCAGCCGAACCAGAGCAGTCCGGCGCCGAGCATGACCAGCGGCAGGGAGTGCGGGCGCATCGGGTCCTTCTTGAAGCCGACGCGCTTGCCGAGCACCAGGATCACGCCGAGGGCGGCGGCGCCCGCGTTGATGTGGACGGCGGTGCCGCCCGCGAAGTCGATGACGCCCAGTTCGAAGGCCCAGCCGCCGGTGCCCCACACCCAGTGGGCGACGGGGAAGTAGACGACGGTCGCCCACAGGGCCACGAACAGCGCCCAGGCGCTGAACTTGACCCGGTCGGCGAGGGCACCGCTGATCAGGGCGGGGGTGAGGACCGCGAACATCAGCTGGAAGACCGCGAAGACGTACACGGGGACGGTGTAACCGTCCCAGAGTTCGGTGAGTCCGATCCCGCTGAGGCCGAGGTAGTCGGAGGACCAGCCGATCAGGCCGGCGCTGTCGGTGCCGAAGGCGAGGGAGAAGCCGTACAGCACCCACAGGACGGTGACGATGCCCAGACTGATGAAGCTCATCATCAGCATGTTGAGGGTGGACTTGACGCGGACCATGCCTCCGTAGAAGAAGGCGAGGGCCGGGGTCATCAGCATGACCAGCGCGGAGCAGATGAGCATGAATCCGGTGTTGGCGGCAGACAGCGCCGGGGCGTCTGCGGCGAACGTGATGCCTGGGGGCATCGGCGTCTCCTCGTCGTGGAACGGGCCCGAGCGGGCGGGGCCCGGGGCTGAGGGTGGCGTGAGGGGTGGCCGGAGGGGGCGCCGGGTGGCTCGGTCGCCCTCCTTGTGGGCCAGAGACTCGCGCGGCGCCGTTTCCACGGATGCCGCCGGTTGTTTCACGCCAGTGACGAAGAGACCGGGGGTGTTACGCACGGGTGAACACCCCAGGAACTCGGGGGCACGCCCGGAGCGGGCCTGCGCGGGAGCGGAAGCCGTTCCCGCGGACCGGGCGCAGCGGCTGCCGTCAGACCGCCTCGGCGCTCTCCGGCAGCTGCGCGGCCAGCCGCTCGGTCAGCTCGACGACGTCGTTGAGGTGGCCGTACTCCCGGGCGGCGTTGTCCACCGTCTTGCGGATGCGGGTGTTCACCCGCTCGGAACGGACCCGCTTGGCCACCGCCAGGGCTTCGTGGGCGAGCCGTGCGCTCTCCTCCGGTTCCTTCTGGAGGAGGTGGACGGTCGCCATGCCGATGAGGTTCAGCGCGTACGACCTCTGGTGGTCCTCGTCCTTCGCGAAGAGCTCGACGGCTTTGTTCATCACGGGCTCGGCGAGCGCCGCGTAGGTGGGGCTGCGGCCGGCGACGTAGGCCAGGTCGCGGAAGGAGTGCGCGTTCTCGCCGTTCAGCTCGGCCTCGGTGAAGAAGCCGATCCAGTCCGGCTCGGGCTCGTCGCACTCCAGGGCGTCCCCGAAGGTGTCCTCGGCCATCCGGACGGCCCGCTTCACCTTGCTGGGCTGGCCCATGTTGGCGTACGCGCGGGCCTCCATCGCATACAGCATCGCCTGGGTGCGGGCGCTGGCGCAGTCCCGGCTGCCGTACTGGGCGAGGTGGATGAGTTCCAGGGCGTCGTCGGGGCGGCCGAGGTGGATCATCTGGCGGCTCATGCTGGACAGGACGTACGAACCCAGCGGTTTGTCCCCCGCTTCCTTCGCGGCGTGCAGCGCGAGCACGAAGTACTTCTGCGCGGTGGGCTGGAGCCCCACGTCGTAGCTCATCCAGCCGGCCAGTTCGGCGAGTTCGGCCGCGACCTTGAACAGTCGCTGGCTGGTGGCGGCCGGCTGGGGTTCCTGGAGCAGGTCGGTGACCTCGTGGAGCTGCCCGACGACGGCCTTGCGCCGCAGCCCGCCGCCGCACTGGGCGTCCCACTGCCGGAACATCTGCGTGGTGGACTCCAGCAGGTCCAACTCGGGCTGGGAGAGGCGGTTCCCGCGGCGCAGGGCGGCGTCGTCGGGTTCGGGGCGCGGCGCGCCGGGGGTGGGGACCAACCAGCGTTGCATGGGTTCGATGAGTGCGGGTCCGGCGGCCAGCCCGAGGGAGGTGCCGAGGAAGCCGCGGCGGGCCAACATCAGGTCGCTCCGGGAGAACTCGCCGATCAGGGCCACTGTTTGGGGCCCGGTCCAGGGCAGGTCGACCCCGGCGACCGAGGGCGCCCGGTGAGGGGCACGCAGCCCGAGGTCCTCGACGGCGACCACACAGCCGAAGCGTTCGGAGAACAGCTCGGACAGGATGCGCGGGATCGGTTCGCGCGGATTCTCCCCGTCGAGCCAGCGGCGGACCCGGGAGGTGTCGGTGGAGATGTGGTTGGCGCCCAACTGCCGGGCTCTGCGGTTCACCTGACGCGCCAACTCGCCCTTGGACCACCCGCTCCGGGTGAACCACGAGCCCAGCATCTCGTTCGGGCGCTTCTCAGCGTTCGAACCGCCCTCACCGTTGCCGCCCACCGGAACGCCCCCATCCGTCACGCCATTTGTCCACACTTCTAGTCAAGCCCTATCAGCATGCCGTGCGTCACAGTGCCTTGTCCGGCGCTTGTCACCCTTCGAACGGGGGACCGAGCCGCCGCCGGCCCGCTCCGAAGGGGAATGGCCCGCGGGATCCGTGCACTGAAAGTAATCTGACGATCACGCATTCGGCGAGGCGGATCACGGAAACGCCACCATTCGCCACCCCTTCGAATGAACCCGACTGCCTTTCTGCGCGCTTGACTTGACGCAGATGCGGCGGCAAGGGCGGAGTGACGCACGGCGGAGCGCGGAATACCGCGCACGCCACGGAAAGTGCTTCCGGGCGCCGTCCGGATACCCGCGTTGACGGGGCATGACGCAAACGGACGGTCATCACGCGCATCCATATCGTGACCGAAGCTCGCGACCGTGAGTTCGTAACCACCGGCGCGCGGAACCTGTTGGAGGAGGCATGGACTTCACGATCGGCGGCATCCGTGACATCCGGTCGGGTTCGCGTCGCCGCGGACGCACCGACGAGTGCACGGCTGCGGCGGAGTTCACCGGGCTGTGGGGCTGGGACGTGGTGCCCGGCGCCCGGTCGACGGGCGGCTGCTGCTCCTGCGGCCGGACGGGGGCGGACGACCGCGGTCGCTGCGGGGCCCCGGGCGCCCATCCGCTGGAGGGCGCCCCGGTCATCCCCGCGGGGTCCACCCTCGACGAGGTCGCCCGGGCCTGGGCGCGGTTCCCCGGGGCCACGGTGATGCTGCCGGTGGGCCGGTCCTTCGACGTGTTGGAGGTCGGCGCGACGGCGGGCCGGCGCGCCCTGGTCCGGCTGGAGCGGATGGGCCTGCCGCTGGGGCCGGTGGCCCTGACCCCCGACCACCGCGCCCAGTTCCTCGTCGCACCCGGAGCAGCCGACGGACTCCCCCGGCTGCTGTACCGGATGGGCTGGGACGGCGCCGCCCTCGACCTGCGCGCACTGGGACCCGGCGACCACGTCACCGCACCGCCGTCCGACCGCGGCGGGCTCGGCCCGGTGCGCTGGCTGCGGGCCCCCGGCCTCGACGCGGCCCGCCCGCCGCAGGCCCACCTGCTGCTCGGCACCCTCGCCTACGCGGCCCACCGCTGCGACCGCTGACCCCTCGGGCGCCCGCCGTCGGGCCGCACGACGAGGGCCCGACGGAACCGAGGGGGGTCGGTCGACCACCCCTGGACTCCGCCGGGCCCGATGACGCGGCGCACACCCGGCGCGGGCGCGGTGGACCGCACCCCGCCCGGGTTACTCCCCGATAAGCGCATCCACGAACGCCTCGGGCTCGAAGGGCGCGAGGTCGTCCGCGCCCTCGCCGAGGCCCACCAGCTTCACCGGGACGCCCAGCTCGCGCTGGACCGCGATCACGATGCCGCCCTTCGCGGTCCCGTCGAGCTTGGTGAGCACGATGCCGGTGACGTCGACGACCTCCGCGAACACCCGGGCCTGCACCAGCCCGTTCTGCCCGGTGGTCGCGTCGAGCACCAGCAGCACCTCGTCCAACGGGGCCTGCTTCTCGACGACCCGCTTGACCTTGCCCAACTCGTCCATGAGGCCGGTCTTGGTGTGCAGCCGCCCCGCGGTGTCGATGAGGACGACGTCGGCACCCTCCTTGATGCCCTCCTTGACCGCGTCGAAGGCGATGGACGCCGGGTCCCCGCCCTCGGGGCCCCGCACGGTCCGGGCGCCCACCCGATCGCCCCAGGTCTGGAGCTGGTCGGCGGCGGCGGCCCGGAAGGTGTCGGCGGCGCCGAGCACGACGTTCTTGCCGTCGGCGACGAGGACCCGCGCGAGCTTGCCGGTGGTGGTCGTCTTGCCGGTGCCGTTGACCCCGACGACCATCACGACACCGGGGGTGTCGAGCCCGGACTCGGCGTTCACCTTGCGGTCGAAGTCGGGCACCAGCAGCGTCAGCAGCTCCTCGCGGAGCAGGGCGCGCAGCTCCTCCGGGGTGCGGGTGCCGAGCACCTTGACGCGCTCGCGCAGCCGCTCGACGAGTTCCTGGGTGGGCTGCACGCCCACGTCGGCGGTGAGGAGGATGTCCTCGACCTCCTCCCAGGTGTCCTCGTCCAGGCGCTCCCGGGACAGCAGGGTGAGCAGACCCTTGCCCAGCGCGTTCTGCGAGCGGGAGAGGCGGGCCCGCAGCCGCACCAGCCGTCCCGCGGTCGGTTCCGGCACCTCGATCGGGGGCGCGGCGGGCGCCTCCTCGACCTCGGCCTGGGCGGTGGCCGGAGCCGGGGCGCCGGAGAGGTCGACCTCCTCAACGGTGCGGCGGGGCTCCTCCCGGGGCGGCTCGGCCTCCTCACCGACGTGGGGCTCGGCCGGAGGGGCGGTGAGGTCGGGCGCGGCGGGCGGCGGCGGGGGCAGCTGCCGCTTGCGGCGACTGCCGACCACCAGCGCGCCGGTGGTCCCGAGCAGCACCACGGCGATGACTACAGCAAGAATGACGATGTCCATAACGCACCCAGTATCGACCACCCCCGCCGGCCCGGACGAGAAGCACGACCGAATGCCCCCGCACCCCGCCGTCCGCGACGGTCGCGCGGTGCCCGCCCCGGAAACTCGGATGCCCCGTTCGAGGGGTGCGGGTTAGCGTCACCGGCATGACCTTGGAGTACCGCACGATTCCCGAGGCCGAGCTCGACCATGCCTTGGACCTGCACTACCTCGTCTTCCTGGAGAAGTCACCCGAGGACGAGTCCCGTGCCAAGCACAAGGAGGCCCTCGCCCGCTGTGACCTCATCGGCGCCTACGAGGGCGAGGACCTCGTAGGGCTGTTGGCCGCCCACGACCTCGATCTGTCCGTGCCCGGCGGCTCCCTGCCCACCGCGGGGGTGACCTTCGTCTCGGTGGCACCGACCCACCGCCGCCGGGGCGTCCTCAGCGGCATGGTCGACGAGCTGTGGCGGCGCTGCGCCGAGCAGCGCAAGCCGCTCGCGGCGCTGTGGGTGTCGGAGGCGACGATCTACGGCCGCTACGGCTTCGACCCGGCGACCCACGCGTACACGGTGACCCTCGACGCCACCTATCCCCTGGACCTGCGGATCGAGCCCGACGGGCGTCCGTTGCGGCTGGTCCCGTTCGCCGGGGCGCCCGAGGTGATCAGCACCCTGCACGAGACGGCCCGCGGTGAGCGGGCGGGGCGGGTGCGGCGCGACGACTGGTGGTGGCGCCACCTCGTCCTGCCGGAGACGTTCGAGGAGGACGAGGACATGTCGGAGCCCCGGGTGGTGACCCTGGGCGATCCGGGCGAGCCGCCCGCGGGATACGTGGCGTACCGGACCAAGTCCGACGACGAGGGCCGCGGCACGCTGTACGTCATCGAGCTGGAGGCCGAGTCGCCGCAGGTGGCCGCCGCCCTGTGGCGCTACCTGGTCTCGATCGACCTGGTCGACAAGGTGCGCGCCTGGGGCCGGCCGTTGGACGATCCGCTGCTCCTCTTCGCGGCCGACCGGGACCAGGTCGACGTGACCCGCCAGTTCCCGGCGCTGTGGGTGCGGCTCGCCGACGTGCCGGCCGCGCTGGAGGGCCGGACCTGGTCGGCGCCGCTGGACCTGGTCCTGGAGGTGTCCGACCGGGGGGTGCCGGGCAATGCGGGCCGCTACCGGGTGACGGCGAAGCCGGACGGGGACGTCCACCGGGCCCGGGTGACCCGCACCGACGAGGCCCCCGACCTGACGCTCGACGTGCGGGAGCTGGCCGCCTGCTACCTGGGCGGGACCGCGCCCGTCGAACTGGTGCGGGCGGGCCTGCTCACGGAGCACCGGGCGGGCGCGGCGACCCTGTTCGGGCTGGCCTCCCGGACGGAGCTGCTGCCGCACACCGCGGACGAGTTCTGATCCCGGCCCCCCCGCTGCCGGGAGCCGGCGGCGGGGGGAGCCCGGGCCGGCGGGAGGGGTCAGCCCATCTCCTCCAGCGTCTTGCCCTTGGTCTCCTTCACGAACTTCAGGACGAAGGGGATCGAGAGCGTGGCGAAGCAGGCGTAGATGATGTACGTGGCCGACAGGTTCCAGTCCGCGAGGGACGGGAAGGTCGCGGTGATGAGCCAGTTGGCGATCCACTGGGCGGAGGCGGCGACGCCGAGGGCCGCCGCGCGGATGCGGTTGGGGAACATCTCGCCGAGGAAGACCCAGACGACCACGCCCCAGGACATCGCGAAGAAGAACACGAACCAGTGGGCGGCCACCAGCGCGACCCAGCCTTGGGTCGCGGGCAGTTTCCCGTCCACCAGGTCGTAGCTGAAGGCCCACGCCTCCAGGGCGAGCCCGATGGCCATGCCCACCGAACCGATCAGCGCGAGCGGCCGGCGACCGACCCGGTCCACGAAGATCATCGCGATGACCGTGCCGATGATGTTGATGATCGACGTGGTGAACGAGTAGAAGAACGAGTCCGTCGGGTCGACGCCGACCGACTGCCACAGCGTGGACGAGTAGTAGAACGCCACGTTGATGCCGACGAGTTGCTGGAACGCGGAGAGGCCGATGCCGACCCAGACGATCGGCAGGAACCAGAACCGTCCGCCGAGCAGGTCCTTGAACGTCGGTTTGTGCTCCCGGTGCACCTTCTCCTGGATCTCCGCCAGCCGGGCGTCGAGGTGGGCCTCGTCGCCCTCGACCTCGCGCAGCACCTCACGGGCCCGGTCGTTCTTGCCGACCGAGATGAGGTAGCGCGGCGATTCGGGGATGGCGAAGGACAGCAGCCCGTACAGGGCGGCCGGGACGACCATCACGCCGAGCATCACCTGCCAGGCCTCCACGCCCAGCAGCTGTCCGCGCTGATCGCCGTCGGCGGCCTGGAGGATGCCCCAGTTGACCAGTTGGGAGGTGGCGATGCCGATGACGATCGCGGCCTGTTGGAACGAGCCCAGCCGCCCCCGGTACGCGGGCGGGGACACCTCCGCGATGTACGCGGGGCCGATCACCGACGCCATGCCGATGGCGAAACCGCCGATGATCCGCCAGAACGCCAGGTCGTAGAGGGCGAACGGCAGTGCCGAGCCAACGGCGCTGATCATGAAGAGGACCGCCGCGATCTGCATGCAGCGGATGCGTCCGATCCGGTCGGCGATCCGGCCCGCGGTGGCCGCGCCGATCGCGCAGCCGATCAGGGCGATGGCGATGACCTGGGCGAGCGCCACCGAGCCGATGTCGTAGCGGTCCCTGATCGCCTCGACGGCGCCGTTGATGACGGAGCTGTCGTACCCGAACAGGAAGCCGCCCATCGCCGCCGACGCCGCGATGAAGATGACGTGCCCGAGGTGTTCGGGGTGTTCCTCGCGGGCGCCGGACGGGGTCGCTGCACTGGTCACGCATCACTCCTCGGGCCTCGGGGGCTGGTGAGCCCTTCCAGTGGCGCACAGGTCGACACCGCTCACCACCGGGAACACCCGCGTGCCGCGGTGCGGTGCCGCCGCCTCCCCCCAACGGGTGAACGGAGATCGATCCGGATCCGACGGAGATCGATCCGGATCCGGTGGATCCGGTGACCGGGTACCCCGGGGCGCCGCCGGCACACCCGCCGGCCGGGCGCCGCCCGTGCGCGGTGCGGGCGCGGTTCAGCGCAGCCGCTGGCTGATCACCTTGGACACCCCGTCGCCCTGCATCGACACCCCGTACAGCGCGTCGGCGACCTCCATCGTCCGCTTCTGGTGGGTGATGACGATGAGTTGGGACGCCTCCTGGAGCTCCCGCATGATCCGGATGAGCCGCTGGAGGTTGGTGTCGTCGAGGGCGGCCTCGACCTCGTCCATCACGTAGAACGGGCTCGGTCGCGCCTTGAAGATCGACACCAGCAGGGCCACCGCCGTCAGCGAACGCTCCCCGCCGGACAGCAGCGACAGCCGCTTGACCTTCTTGCCGGGGGGCCTGGCCTCCACGTCCACGCCGGTGGCCAGCATGTCGTCCGGGTCGGTGAGGACCAACCGCCCCTCGCCGCCGGGGAACAGTCGTGCGAAGACGCCCTCGAACTCCCGTGCCGTGTCCCGGTACGCCTCGGTGAAGACCTGCTCGACCCGCTCGTCGACCTCCTTGATCACCTGGAGCAGGTCCGCCCGGGTCTTCTTCAGGTCGGTGAGCTGTTCGCTGAGGAACTGGTGGCGTTCCTCCAGCGCCGCGAACTCCTCCAGCGCCAGGGGGTTGACCTTCCCGAGCTGCTGGTGGGCGCGTTCGGCGGCCCGCAGCCGCTTCTCCTGCTCCGCCCGGACGAACGGACGCGGGAGGTTGCGCGGGTGCCCGGGGTCCTCGGGCAGTTCCTCGCCGTCGGCGGGCGGCGGGGGCGGCACCGGCCGGTCGGGGCCGTACTCGTCGACGAGCGCGGTGGGCTCCACGCCCAGCTCCTCCAGCGACCGGGTCTCCAACTGCTCCGCACGCAGCCGCTTCTCGGCGCCCAGCACCTCGCCCCGGTGCACCGAGTCGGTCAGCTTGTCCAGCTCGGCCTTGAGCCCGCGGCCGGTCTCCCGCACCGCGGCCAGCTCGCGTTCCCGGTCCGCGCGGGCCCCCTCGGCGGCCGTCCGGTCCGCCTCCGCCCGCGCCGTCGACACCTCGACGTGGGCGAGGAGCTGCCGCGCGCCGGCGGCGACCGCCGCGGCGACGGTCGCCTCGTGGCGCAGCCGGGCCGCCCGCCGCTCGGCCCGGGCGCGGGCCTCCCGTTCGGCCCTGGCCGCCCGGTCCAGGCCGTCGGCCCGTCCGGCGAGTGCCTTGACGCGCTCCTCGTGGGTGCGGACCTGGAGCCGGGCCTCCATCTCGGTCTGCCGGGCGTTCGCCCCGTCGGCCGCGAGTCGGTCGCGGGCGTGGGTGTCGGGCTCCTCGCCCTCGTCGGCGACGGCGGCGCTCTCTTCGGCGACGGCGAGCCGTTCCGCCAGTTCCTCGACCTCGGTACGGGCCCGCTCCAGCGCCTCCCCGGCCTTCGCGGCGGCGCCCGCCGCCCGTTCGGCCTCCCCCGCGGCACCGCGGGCCTGGCCGGCGAGCCGCCCGAGTTGCTGGGCGACCGACGACTTGGCGCGCTCGGCGGTGCGGCGGCGCTCGGCCAGTTCGTCCACCAGCGCGGCACGGGTGGCGCGGTCCTCCTCGGCGGTGCGCTGCTCGGCGGCGAGCAGGGCGCAGCGCTCGTCGAGCTCGGCGCGTTCGGCCGCCGCCTCGTCGACGGACGCCTGCACTTCGAGGAGGCTCGGTGCGCCGGCCGACCCCCCGTGGGCGAAGTGCGCGCCGAGGAGGTCGCCCTCGGCGGTGACGGCGATCAGCTCCGGGCGGGCGCGGACCAGGTCCTCGGCGTCCTCCAGGGTGTCCACGACGACGTACCCGGCGAGCAGTCGACGTACCGCGGGCAGCAGTTCCGCGGGACCGCGCACCAGTTCGGCCGCGGGGGGCGGGTTGCCCCGCGGTACGGGGCCGGGGGTCGGTCCGGGGGACGGTTCGGGGGCGCCCGCGAGCAGCAGCGCGGCCCGGCCGCCGTCCTGTTTGCGCAGGAGGCGGATGGCGTCGGCGGCCTGGGCGGGCGAGGTGACAGCCAGGGCGTCGGCCGCCGCCCCGAAAGCCGCGGCGACGGGCACCTCGTACCCCTGCGCAACGGTCAGCAGTGCGGCAGCGGGGCCGAGCAGTCCGGTGAGGGCGTCCCCGGCGGCGAGCAGGGCGCCCGTACCGTCCTTGCGGCGCAGCCCGAGGGCGAGGGCGTCGTGGCGGGCGGAGACCGCGGCGCGGCGTCGGTCGGCGGCGGTGGCCGCCTCGCGGGCCTCGGTGAGGGCGGTCTCGGCGGCCGTGAGCCAAGTGCGCGCCGCTTCGTGGCGTACGGCGAGGTCGGCGTCGCCCGCGTCGAGTCCGTCGACCTCGGCGTGCAGCTGTTCGTACTCCTCCTGGGCGCTGGCGGCACGTTCCTGCGCGGCGTCGCGGGCGAGGGCGAGCCGGTCGATCTCGGCCTCGGCGGCGGCGGCGCGGCTGCGGGCGGCGCCCACCTGCCCGCCCAGCCTGGCGAGCCCTTCGCGGCGGTCGGCGAGGGCCCGGGCCGCGTCCTTGAGGCGGCGTTCCTCGTCCAGCAGGGCGCGTTCGAGGTCGGCCCGGTGGGCGACGGTGTCCTCCAGGGCGCGTTCGGCGGCTTCGAGGGCGGCCGTCAGTTCGGCTTCCTGTTCGCGGATGCGGGCGGCCTCGCGTTCCATCCGCTCGGGGGCCTCGGGGTCCTGGCCCCGGCGTTCCTCGGGCGGGGCGGCGGTGGCGCTGGTGACCCGGGCGTCGGCGAGGGAGACGGTGCCCCGGACGCGTTCGGCGAGCCGGGACAGGTCGAAGACGGTCTGTTGGGCGCTGCGGAGCCGGGGGGTGAGCTGCCGCACCTCGTCCTCCAGCCGTCCCTCGCGGGTGAGCTGGGTGCGCAGTTCGGCCTCGGCGGCGTCCTTGCGGCGCTTCAGCTCGGCCTCGTCGGCGACCTCGGTGGCGAGGGCCCGTCGCAGGGTCACCAGGTCGTCGGCGAGCAGCCGCAGCCGTGCGTCCCGCAGGTCGGCCTGGATGACGGCGGCGCGCCGGGCGACGGCGGCCTGTCGGCCCAGCGGTTTGAGCTGGCGCCGGAGTTCGTCGGTGAGGTCCTGCACCCGGGCGAGGTTGGCCCGCATGGCGTCGAGTTTCCGTAGCGCCTTCTCCTTGCGCTTGCGGTGCTTGAGGACGCCCGCCGCCTCCTCGATGAAGGCGCGGCGGCCGGAGGGGTCGGCGTGCAGGACGGAATCGAGTTGGCCCTGGCCGACGATGACGTGCATTTCGCGGCCGATTCCGGAGTCGGACAGCAATTCCTGAATGTCGAGGAGTCGACAGGTGTCGCCGTTGATCTGGTATTCGCTACCGCCGTTGCGGAACATGATCCGCGTGATGGTCACTTCGGCGTAAGCGATGGGCAGGGCGCCGTCGGAGTTGTCGATGGTGAGGGAGACCTCGGCCCGCCCGAGCGGGGGGCGTCCGGTGGTCCCGGCGAAGATGACGTCCTCCATCTTGCCGCCGCGCAGGGATTTCGCGCCCTGTTCGCCCATGACCCAGCTCAAGGCGTCGACGACATTGGACTTTCCCGAGCCGTTCGGTCCGACGACGCAGGTGATGCCCGGTTCGAATCGCAGTGTCGTGGCGGACGCGAAGGATTTGAATCCGCGCAGGGTCAGGGCCTTGAGGTGCACGCCGCCGGACTCTACCTCTCTGCTTCTCGCCGCCCGGTGAGGCCGGGGGTCACGATTCGGGCGTGCCGGCGTCCCACCGGGCCCCCGGGTGAAGTTGCGGTTTCACCGAGGAATGCGCAGGGCACATCAGACGGTAAAGGAAGGGGGCGCCGGGGGCGGGACCGTTCGGCGAGCCGGACGGGGCGACGCAGCCGGAAGCGTCCGCGCGGCAGCACCGCTCACCACGGGCGGACGCACCGAGGGACGCGAACGGGGCGCGGGGGCGCGGGACCGCACGGTCGAGGGGGCACGGACAGGGGCAATGACAGAAGGGACGCCGAAGCGTCCCTTGCTAGATCGGGCAAGCGATCTCGGTGGTACCGGTAGTAGGGCAGCCCGACCACGTGTCAGCGGGGCTCAGCAGAGTGGTCAGGTGAGCGCAGGCTCCGCCTGGGGAACGTCGATGCTCGTCAGTAGCGAATCGCTGTCGTGAGAAGCGGCAGCCGCCAACGCGTCGTTCTCGGCCTGAATCCGTACGAGCTCGGACTCAAGGTCCTGGACGCGTTGCTGGAGCCGTCGCATCTCGGCGAGGAGTCGCGGATCGGAGCCGCCGACGTAACCGAGAAGCGCCTTTGCCATGATGGATGGTCCTCCACAATGAGTGACCGACCGTAGCGGTTGGGTCGTGAGGGAATCGCACCCGCGATGCTTGGCACTGTTGAGTTCTTAATGCCGTTCTTCCATGCCAAACAGGTAAGGTGCGCGGGGCTTCCAGAGTCTCACCAAAAAGTTTGACGGTCAACACGATCACGCCCGGTACTGGCGGGTCACCCGGGGGCTCACGGCCGGAATCTAACCGGCCGGGCACCGACTTCGGGGCCCTGGGGGCGTGTCGATCATCCTTCTCTCGGGAGCCTGCCACGGCTCGCCCTTCTTGGCAACCACCAGGAACTTTCCCCGGTGACGGGGCCCCGCGCCCGGGGTGCGCGGAGGGCGTGGCGGCCCCCGTCGACGAGCGTCCTCAGCGGATCGCGAAACTGTCGTACCCGGCGCGCGGTGTGCCCCATATCTCGGTCACTCCGTCGACGCGGCCCGGCGTGTCGCCCTCCCTGAGCCAGTCCAGGAGCGCCGTGCACCGCTCTCGGCCGCCTTCCGCCACGACCTGGACGCGCCCGTCGTCCAAATTGAGAGCAAAGCCACTCAGCCCGCCGATCTCCAATGCTTTGGCACGCGTGTACCAGCGGAAACCCACTCCCTGTACACGGCCGCGTACCCATGCAGTGAGGCGCACCTCTTCATTCATGGCTGCACGGTAGCCGGCGAAATGCCCTATGGGTACTTCGTCCCCTTGTGCCATGGGGTAGCGTCCCGACGCAATGAGCCTCACCCGAATGGGGGAGTCGCATTGCCCGCAAGGAACAGAAAGGCCGGGACAGGACATGGGACGCCACCGACGCTCCGCCGCCGGACGCGCCTCCGGTACCGATGGCTACGCGCACGACACGCCTCATTCGGTTCCCGACGGCGACCACTCCACCCCGGAATCGACGGGAGCGCCGGACTTCACGGCACTGGGCGGCGCCGACTACTCCGATGAACCCCCGTACTCCGAACCCGGTGCGCACACCGAAGTGGCCCGGCCGTACGCGCCGCGCCCCGTCGACGACGTCGACCCCGGGTACGGCGGCTACGAGGCCGCGACCGCGCCGATACCCGTGCAGCGGTACGACGAGACGTACGGCGGGGCCTCCGCCTACGGGCGGGGACTGGCCGGGTACGGCACCGCAGGAACGGCGGGGCACGGTGCGGCCGGCGGCTTCCCGGACCTGACCGCAGCCGGCGCCTTCCCCGAGGACGGGACCACGGACGCCGCCGCCACCGCCGCCCTCGCCCCGCCGGACGGCGGGGCGGGCCCGTACGCGGTGACCACCGCCCTGCCGGTCGTCGCACCGGGCGCCGGGGGCGGGCGGTCCGCAGCGGGCGCGGCGAAGGGCTCCGGCCCGCGCAAAAGGTCCCGCAGACGGGTGTCCACTCCGGTGCGCACCGGGCTGCTCGGGGTGTCCGCGGCGATGGCGCTGGGCGCGGTGGCGGTGGCCGCCGGCGTACTGCCGGGCGGCGACTCCACCACCGTGGGCAACGGCGCCTCCGATCGGGTGCGCGCCAGTGAGGTGCCGGGCGGGGTCGACAGCAACGGGGGGAGGAGCAGCGCGCCCACCCCCTCGGCCGCCGCGCCGGCCCCGCCGTCGACCGGTGCCGGGAAGAAGGGCGGTGAGCGCAGCACCGCCCCGGCGAAACCGTCCCCGTCGCAGTCGGCGGCGGCCCCCGCCGCCCCGGAGAAGGAGCGGACGTCACCGCCGCCGAAGCCGGAGACGGCGCCCACCACCAGGGCCCCGCAGAGCACGCCGAGCACCTCCGCCCCCACGTCGAAGCCCGCGCCGTCGACCCCCGCCGCGCCCCCGCCCCCGCCGGCGACCGAGGCACCGGTCACCGGCTCGCCGGAGACCCAGGTGGTCGCCCTGGTCAATCGGGAGCGGGCGAAGGTCGGCTGCCAGCCGGTCAGCGCGGACGCCGGCTTGGCGCGGCTCGCGGAGAACTTCAGCCAGGACATGGCCGCGCGGGGCTTCTTCGACCACACCGACCCCGACGGGGACACCCCCTGGGACCGGGCCGAAGCCGCCGGGATATCCGACCTGGGCGGCGAGAACATCGCCCGGGGCCAGGCGGACGCGGCAGCGGTGATGGCCGCCTGGATGGACAGCCCCGGCCACCGGGCCAACATCCTCAACTGCGACTTCAAGACCCTGGGCGTGGGCGCCCACTTCGCCTCCGGCGGCCCCTGGTGGACGCAGAACTTCGGCTTCTGAGCCGGGCGTCCGCTCCCCCGCACCGCAGTGGCGCTACGGCACGGTGCGGGGCGGGCGCTGACAGTTCGGGCAGTAGTAGCTGGACCGGTTCATCCAGGGCCTGCGCCGCATCGGCGTACCGCACCGGCGGCACGGCAGCCCCTCGCGGCCGTAGGCGTCCAGGGAGCGGTCGAAGTAGCCGGACTCGCCGTTCACGTTGACGTAGAGGCTGTCGAAGCTGGTGCCGCCGACGGCGAGGGCCGCGTTCATCACGTCCCGGACGTGGCCGAGCAGCTCGGCGGTGCGGGGGCGGGTGAGGGTCGCGGTGGGGCGCTCGTAGTGGAGCCGGGCCCGCCAGAGCGCCTCGTCTGCGTAGATGTTGCCGACCCCGCTGATCAGCGACTGGTCGAGGAGCGCCCGCTTGACCGTCGTGCGGCGGCGGCGCAGCGCGGTGGGGAACGCCTCGTCGTCGAAGAGCGGGTCGAGGGGGTCGCGGGCGATGTGCGCGATGACGTCCGGGAGGCCGTCGGGGGTGGTGTCGTGCAGGCTGAGCCCGCCGAACGTGCGCTGGTCGACGAAGCGCAGTTCGGTGTCGGTGGAGTCGGCGAAGCGGACCCGGACGCGCAGGTGCTTCTCGTCGGGGGCGTCCTCCGGCTGGACCAGGAGCTGTCCGCTCATGCCCAGGTGGGCGAGGACCGCCGTGCCGGTGCTGTCGCCCGCCGGTTCCGTGAGCGGCAGCCACAGGTACTTGCCGCGGCGGCCGGGCACTCCGATGCGTTCGCCTTCGAGGCGCCGTCCGAAGTCCTCGGCGCCGGCGAGGTGTCGGCGCACGGCGCGCGGGTGACGCACCTCGACCTCGGCGACGGTCCGCTCGGCGACCCAGCGGGCGAGTCCGCGCCGCACCACTTCGACTTCCGGCAGTTCGGGCATGCGGTGTCCTGGGGTCGTGGGTCGGATCGTCGGTCCGTACACGTAGTGAGCGCCCGCCCCGACCGGGGTGGGCGCTCACGGGGAAGCGTGGATCAGGCCGTGGCCGAGGAGGCGTCGGCGTTCTCCTCGACCGTGTCCGCGGCGTCGGCGGCGTCAGCGGCCTCGGCCGCTTCGGCTGCACGTCGATCGGCATCGGCGCGGATCGACCGCCAGGCCGCCTCGGCGGCCTGCTGTTCCGCTTCCTTCTTGCTGCGGCCGGTGCCGGTGCCGTACGAGACGCCCCCGACGCGGGCAGCAGCGGTGAAGGTCTTCTCGTGGTCCGGGCCGGTCTCCGTGACCAGGTACTCGGGTACGCCGAGCCCCTCGGTCGCGGTGAGTTCCTGGAGGCTGGTCTTCCAGTCCAGTCCGGCACCGAGGTTCGAGGACTTCTCGATCAGCGGGTCGAAGAGCCGGTGCACCAGCTCCGCCGCCGCTTCGAGCCCCTGGTCGAGATAGACCGCGCCGATCACCGCTTCCAGGGTGTCGGCGAGGATCGACGCCTTGTCCCGACCACCGGTGCCCTCTTCACCCCGGCCGAGCCGGATGAACGCACCGAGGTCAAGACCGCGCCCCACCTCCGCCAGCGCGCGCGAGTTGACCACCGCGGCCCGCAACTTCGCGAGCTGCCCTTCGGGCAGATCGGGATGACTGCGGTACAGCGTGTCGGTGACGACCAGGCCGAGCACGGAGTCCCCGAGGAACTCCAGCCGCTCGTTGGTCGGCAGACCACCGTTCTCGTACGCGTACGAGCGATGGGTCAACGCACGCACAAGAAGGGCGGACTCCAGCTGATAGCCGAGCCGCCCTTCCAGGAGCGTGTGGGACGAAGCCGTCGGGCCTCCCCCGTTGGTACGGGGGTCATTCTTCTTGGCGTCTGGCATCGTGCCCCTCACCAGCCGCTCAGACCTCGAGGACCTGACGCTTGTTGTAAGTGCCGCAAGCGGGGCACGCAATGTGCTGGAGCTTGGGCTCGTGGCAGCGCTCGCACGCAACCAGGGTGGGGACCGCAGCCTTCCACTGCGACCGGCGGTGGCGCGTGTTGCTGCGCGACATCTTCCGCTTCGGAACAGCCACGGCTACTTCTCCTGCTTCTCGTCGACGCCCGCTTCGGCGCCGCTCATGTCGTCCTTCTCGCTGTCCTGGATGGAGTCAGCGAGTCCTTGCAGTGCCGCCCAACGGATGTCGACGGCCCCGTGCTGGTGGTCCGGGTCGTCCGCGAGCCGCACTCCGCATTCGGAGCACAGGCCCGGACAGTCGTCCTGGCACACCGGCTGCATGGGCAGTGCGAGCACCACCGCATCGCGCAGCACGGGTTCGAGGCCGATCAGGCCGTCCTCGATGAAGAGCCTGTCCTCGTCCTCCTCGTCACCGTCCTCCGGTTCCGCATTCACACGGCCCCGGTTGTCGGTCTCGGCATACGAGAACATCTCCTGGAAGTCCGCTTCGAGCTCCCGCTCCAGCGGCTCCAGACACCTTACGCACTCCCCCTCGACCACGGCACGGGCGGTGCCTGTGACGAGCACCCCTTCCATGACGGACTCAAGACGGAGTTCAAGCCGCACCGGGGCGCCCGAGGGCACCTTGATGACCCCGGGAAGACCGAGGGCGGCGTCTCCGGAGGGCGCATCGACCGTACGGGTCAGCCGCTGGAGCGCACCCGGACGCCGCCCCAGCTCGTGCGTGTCGAACACGAGGGGGTCGCGGTGGTCCAAGCGGGCGTTCAGAGCCATCCCTGCTTTCGGTCGTCGGCGCCCACGCGGAAGGGCCCGGCGAGCTGTGAAGGGAGTGATCGCGCACTTGACGCACGCGACCGAAGAGCCAGGATACTGGACCTTTCCCCCTGCTCCCAATCGTGACCCCTCGCGCTCCCCCGGTCGACCCTGGCCGACCCCCGTGAACCCGCCCCTGGTGGAGCACCCACGAGCGCGGAGCCGCTAGCGGCCCTCCTCGTACCGGCGCAGTTGCTCCGGGGTGATCATGGCGGTGTCGAACAGGCTCGTCTCGTCGAGCGCGGTGGGCTGCGGCGCCGGGGGCTGCGTCCCGTAGTCCCCGGGGGACTCGTAGCCACCGCCGCCCTGCTGCTGGGCGTCGTACGTCTCGTAGCCGCCGCCCTGCGTGTGCGTGCTGTAGTTCTGCTGACCGTACCCGTACGTCTCCTGGTACCCGTAGCCCTGCTGCTGCTCGTACCCCTGTGGATAGCCGTACGCGTCCTGGCCGTAGCCGTAGGCGTCCTGCTGACCGTACCCGTCCTGGGCCGGGGGCGGGGTCTGCGCGGCGGCGGGGACGGGCACGGGGGGCGGCAGTGGTGGTGCGGCGGGGGGCGCTCCCGGCGCGGCCGGTACGGGGCCGCCGGGGGTCGCTCGGCCGGTCGCGGGGTCCGACATGGCCGCGAGGTCGGCGAGGTAGTCGGCGTCGCTGGTGGGGCGGGGGCCGTCGGCCCCGTCGGCGAGCAGGCCCAGTTCGTCCGCGGCGACCCGGCCGTGCAGCTTCTGGCGGCCCCGGCCCACCGCCTCCAGGGTCTTGGCGAGCACCGCTTCGAAGGCCCCGAGCTTGACGTCGACGTACTCGTCGGCCCGGCGCCGCAGGGTCTCCGGGTCGTGGCTGCGCTCCGGCGCCTCCGCGTAGTCGGGGTCCACATGGCCGTCGAGAGCGGGGCCGGGACCCGTGCCGAGCAGTTTGTCCCGCCCCCGGCCGACCGAGCCGAGGGTCTTGGTGAGGACGACCTCGAAGTTGGCGAGCTTGGAGTCCACGTAGTCGTCGGCCTCGGCGCGGATCTCCTCGGCCTCCTGGCGGGCCTCGACGAGGATGCGGTCGGCCTCGCCCTGGGAGCTGCGGGCCACCTCGGTGTCGGCGATCAGCGAGCCGCGTTCCTGGTGGGCGGCGCTGACGATCCGTTCCGCCTCCGCGCGGGCGTCGGCGACCATGCCCTCGCGGTCGCCGAGCAGTTCGCGAGCCTGGGCGAGGGAGCCGGGCAGGGCCTCGCGTACCTGGGCGAGCAGGGCGAGCAGTTCGGCCCGGTTGACCACGCAGGAGGCGGACATGGGCATGGAGCGGGCGTTGCCGACGGCCGCGACGATCTCATCCAGCTTCTTCTGCACGTCCACGGTGTGTTCGCCACTCTCTGTGCCTCGTTGGGACGGACAAGGTGACTGTACGGCCACTTTGTGCCGTCCGGCATCGGCTGCGGGGGTGCGTGGTGCTTGCCCGCGCCGTTCCCCGCGCCCCTGGGGGGGTGCCTCTGGCGGTGCGTCGTTGGGTGCGGGTCCGCTTCGGTTGCTCGCGCAGTTCCCCGCGCCCCCTTTCTTCGGCCGGGGTGCGTGGTTCGGCGCGGGTGCGTCGTGCATACTCGCGTCGTTCCCCGCGCCCCTGGGGGCGGGGGGAGCGCGCGGTGAGTGGGGCGCATCTGTTGAGGGGCGCGGGGAACTGCGCGAGGCCGGGACGCACGGCGAGCGAACAGCGCACGCGCAGCGGATCGCACCGAAGGGCCGCGGGCAACCGGTCAGCGGCCCGCTTCGCGGCGTTCGCGGAGCCGTCCGGACAGCGCCCCGAGCACGGTCGGGGGAACCAAGTGGGAGACGTCCCCGCCCCACGCAGCGACCTCCTTGACCAAGGAGGACGAGAGGAAGCTGTACGTGGGGTTCGTCGGGACGAACAGCGTCTCCACACCGGAGAGTCCGATGTTCATCTGGGCCATCTGGAGTTCGTAGTCGAAGTCGCTGACGGCCCGCAGCCCCTTGACGATGGCGGGGATGTCACGCTGCTTGCAGAAGTCAACGAGGAGCCCGTGGAACGACTCCACCCGTACGTTGCCGTACTCGGCGGTGACCTCGCGGATCAGGTCGATCCGCTCCTCGATCTCGAACAGCCCCTTCTTGGACTGGTTGATCATCACGGCGACGTAGACCTCGTCGTACAGCTTCGAGGCACGGGCGATGATGTCGATGTGGCCATTGGTGATGGGGTCGAAGGACCCCGGACAGACGGCGCGGCGCAACTGTGGTTCCTCGCTCTCCGGTCCGGTCACGGTGCGTTGTCGCACGTGGGGGTGGTGTCGCTGGTGGCGGCGGCGCGACCGTACCAAAACGTTCCCTCGCCGTAGCGCCGGGACCGAACGGACTCGAAGCCGGCGGGCCAGGGGAACGCGCCGCCCCGGGTACTGCGCTCCACGGTGACGAGCGCGTCGACGGTGAGCCACCCCTCAGCACGGAGTGTGAGCAGGATCTCTTCAAGATCGCCGTTCTCGACGGCGTAGGGCGGATCGAGGAAGACCACGTCGTACGGCGCGGCCGGTGGGGGTCCGGTGACCACCTGTTCCGCGCGGCCGGCCCGCACCTCGGCACCGGCCAGGCCGAGCGTCCGGACGTTCTCCCTGATCACCTTGGCGGCCCGGGGGTCGGCCTCGACCAGCAGGGCGTGGGCGGCTCCCCGGGACAGCGCCTCCAGGGCCACCGCGCCGGAGCCGGCGTACAGATCGGCGACCCGCAGGCCGCTCAGGGTGCCGAGCAGGGACTCCCAGGTGGAGAAGAGCCCTTCTCGCGCACGGTCCGAGGTGGGGCGGGTGCCGTTGCCCGGGGGGACGGCCAGCCGCCGTCCACCGGCGAGTCCGGCGATCACGCGGGTCATGTGCGCTCGGGTCCTTCACGGTGCGGTCGGTGCGAACACCCCCACGATAGGCGTCCGGAGCGGGATGCGGTCGCGCGCACCCGGCCGGGCGGGCTCAGCCCTTCTCCAGGTACGCCTCCCGCTCGGCGTCGACCAGGGCGTCCAGGGCCACCCGCAGGCCCGGCAGTTCCCGTAGCTCCGGGTCGGCCGCGACCACCGCCGTGGCCTCTTCCCGGGCTTCGGCGATGACGTCCTCGTCCCCCAGGACGGTGAGGACCCGCAGCGAGGAGCGCACCCCCGACTGCGCCTGCCCGAGGACGTCGCCCTCCCGTCGCTGTTCCAGGTCGATGCGGGACAGGGCGAACCCGTCCAGGGTGTCCGCGACCGCTTCCAGCCGGGCCCGGGCGGTGCTCGCCTCGGGCATCTCGGTCACCAGCAGGCACAGGCCGGGGGCCGAGCCCCGGCCCACCCGCCCCCGCAGCTGGTGGAGCTGGGAGACGCCGAAGCGGTCCGCGTCCATGATCACCATCGCGGTGGCGTTGGGCACGTTGACCCCGACCTCGATGACGGTGGTCGCCACCAGGACGTCCGTCTCCCCGGCGGCGAACCTCCGCATCACCGCGTCCTTGTCCTCGGGCGCCATCCGTCCGTGCAGCACCTCGACGGCGAGCCCCTGCAAGGGGCCGCGGGCCAGTTCCTCCGCGACGTCCAGGACGGCCAGCGGGGGGCGCTTGTCCGCGGTGGCCGCCGCCTCCTCCTTCGCCGCGGCCTTGGCCTCCGCCTTGGCCGCGGCCTTCGCGTCGGGAGGGGGGGCGGCGGTGCCGGGCTCGGTCGTCTCGGGGTCGTCACCGATGCGGGGGCAGACCACGTACGCCTGGTGCCCCTTGGCGACCTCCTCCCGGACGCGCTGCCACGCGCGCGTCAGGAAGTGCGGCTTGTCGGCGGCGGGCACGACGTGGCTGGCGATCGGCGAGCGTCCGGCGGGCAACTGGTCGAGGACGGAGGTCTCCAGGTCCCCGAAGACGGTCATCGCCACCGTGCGCGGGATGGGGGTCGCGGTCATGACCAGCAGGTGCGGGGTGCGGCGCTCACCGCCCTCCCCCCGGGGTCCCTTGCCGCGCAGGGCGTCCCGCTGCTCGACGCCGAACCGGTGCTGCTCGTCCACGACCACCAGGCCCAGATCGTGGAACTGGACCTTGTCCTCGATCAGTGCGTGGGTGCCGATGACGATGCCCGCATCGCCGCTGACCAGGTCCAACAGGGCCTGGCGGCGGGCCGCCACTCCCATCGAGCCGGTGAGCAGCACGACCTTGGTGCCGTGTTCGGCGCCGCCGAGCATGCCGCCCTCGGCGAGCTCGCCCATCATCTCCGTGATGGAGCGGTGGTGCTGCTGGGCCAGCACCTCGGTGGGCGCCAGCATCGCCGTCTGTCCGCCCGCGTCGACCACGGCGAGCATGGCCCGCAGCGCCACCAGGGTCTTGCCGGACCCGACCTCGCCCTGGAGCAGTCGGTGCATGGGGTGCTCGGTGGCGAGGTCGTCGAAGATCTCGGCGGTGACCTTCCGTTGCCCGTCGGTCAGGGTGAACGGGAGCCGCGCGTCGAACGCGGCGAGGATGCCGTCGGGGCCGGGACGGCGGGCCGTGGCGGGCAGTTGGGCGTCGCTGGAGCGGCGGCGGGCCAGGGCGACCTGGAGGACGAACGCCTCGTCCCACTTGAGGCGGGCCCGGGCATCGGCGATGTCGGCCTTGGTGTGCGGGCGGTGGACCTTCAGCAGGGCCTCGGGAAGGGGGACCAGGCCGCGCCCCTCGCGCAGCGCGGGCGGCAGCGGGTCCACCGCCTCGGGGGCGCTGGGGAGGACCGCGTCCACGGCCTTGGCGATCTTCCAGGACTCCATCTTGGCGGTGGCCGGGTAGATCGGGATCAGGGCGCCGGCCCAGGAGTCGACGGCACTGCCCTCCTGCGCCCCGTCGGGCCCCGCCGCGGGGTCCGGGGTGCGGCGCAGCAGTTCGTACGCGGGGTGGGCCAGTTGGAGCTTGTGGTTGAAGAGCGAGACCTTGCCCGCGAACATCGCCCGGGTGCCGGGCAGCAGGTCCTTGTGCGGTTTGTGGACGCCCCGGCCGAAGAAGACGAGTTGCAGGCGTCCGCTGCCGTCGGTGATGACGACTTCGAGGCGCTGTCCGCTGCCCCCGTTGAACTTCAGGACCCGGGCGGTCTCGACCTGGGCGACCACGGTGACGTGTTCGTCCAGGGGGAGATCGGCGAGTCTGGTCAGCTCGCCGCGCTCGGCGTACCGGCGGGGGTAGTGGTGGAGGAGGTCGCCTACGGTGTGCAGGTCAAGGGCCTCGGCCATCACCTTGGCGGTGGCGGGGCCGAGGACCTTCTTCAACGGTTCTTCGAGCACGGGCACCCGACCATTGCACACCACCGCACTGACATCGACGCCGACATCGGCCCCATTCGTCCGGGAAATCCGCTGGTCAGCCGGTTCGTTCGGGGCCTAGGATGGTCTGTCCCTTGCCTGCCGCGGTCACCGCTCGCCGGGACCGCCCGACCCGCGCCGTCGTCCGTCCCCCCACCGGCGCAGCGACGATGGACTCCCAAACACCTCAGACGCCTCACGGGCCCCAGGACACCGATGCGCTCCCGAGCGCGCAGCCCTCCCCCGAGCCCCTTCCACCAGCGTCGGCAGCCGCGACCTCGACGGGGCCGAAGGACCGCGCACCGGAGCCGGGCGACACGGGCGAGGCGCCACCGCCGGCGCAGGCCCCCCACACCTTCCAGGTGGACCTGCGGGGCCTGGTGGACCTCCTCTCCCACCACCTCTACTCCAGCCCCAAGGTCTATCTGCGCGAACTGCTCCAGAACGCGGTCGACGCCATCACCGCGCGCCGCGCGGAACAGCCCGACGCACCGGCCCTGGTGCGGCTGGCCGTCGAAGAGGGCGGGACCGGCCGCGGCAGGACCCTGCGCATCGAGGACTCCGGGATCGGGCTGACCGAGTCGGACGTCCACTCCCTGTTGGCCACCATCGGCCGCAGCTCCAAGCGGTCCGGCCGTCCGGGCTCCCCGGGCCCGGTGGACCCGTCGGTCCCGGCGGACGCCGTGACGGGTCTCGAATCGGCGCGCTCGGAGTTCCTCGGACAGTTCGGGATCGGTCTGCTCGCCTGCTTCGTGGTCGCCGAACGCATCCGGGTGGTGAGCCGTTCGGCGCGCCACCTCGGGGCGCCCCCCGTGGAGTGGACGGCGCGCGACGACGGCTCGTACACCGTGCGCGCCCTGCCGGACGACGCGCGCACCGAACCGGGCACCACGGTGTACCTCCAGGCGCGCGCCGGCTCGCAGGAGTGGCTCGACGAGGAGCGGGTCCTCAGCCTGGCGCGGGACTTCGGTGCGCTGCTCCCCTACGACGTCCGGGTCGGGGAGCGCCCCGTGACGGACCTGCCGGCGCCGTGGGAGCGACGCCACCCGAGCCCGGGCGCACGGCGCGTGGCGCTGGCCCGGCACTGTCACGAGACGTTCGGGTTCAGTCCGCTGGACGCCATCGACCTGGACGTGCCGCTCGCCGGCATCCGGGGCGTCGCGTACGTGCTGCCGCAGGCGGTGAGCCCCGCCCAGCGCGCCGGCCACCGGGTGCACCTCAAGGGCATGCTGCTGACCGACCGGGCCGAACAGCTGCTGCCGGACTGGGCGTTCTTCGTGCGCTGCGTCCTCGACACGGACAGCCTGCGGCCCACCGCGTCGCGCGAGGCGCTGTACGAGGACGAGACGCTGGCCGCGGTCCGGGAGGCGCTCGGCGAACGCATCCGCAGTTGGCTGTCCGAACTCGCGGCGGGCGACCCGGACCGGCTGTCGGCCTTCGTCTCGGTGCACCACCTGGGCGTCAAGTCGCTGGCCCGGCACGACCGGGACATGCTGCGCACGATGCTGCCGTGGCTGCCCTTCGAGACCACCGACGGACGGCTGTCGTTGGAGGAATTCGCCCGGCGCCACCGGGTGGTCCACTTCACCCGCACGGTGGAGGAGTTCCGCCAGGTCGCGCCCATCGCGTCGGCGCAGGGCATCGGCGTCGTCAACGGCGGCTACACGTACGACACGGAACTGGTGGAGGCGCTGCCCTCGGTCCGCCCGGACACCTCGGTGGCGGAACTCGACGGGGAGACGGTGACCGCGCACCTCGACACCGTCGACCCCGCCGATGAACTGGCGCTCGGCGCCTTCCTGGCCGCCGCGCGCGCCCGGCTCGACCCGCTGGGCTGCGACGTGGCGCTGCGCGCCTTCCACCCGGTGTCCGTGCCCGCGCTGCACCTCGACGACCGGCGGGCCCGCCACGAACAGGCCCGCGCCGATGCCGAGGAGCAGGCCGACGACCTGTGGGCGGGCATCCTGGGCTCGCTGCGCGGCAGCGCCCCCCGGGCCCGGCTGGTGCTCAACCACCGCAATGCCCTGATCCGCCGGATCAGCGCCCTGCGCGATCCCGACCTGATCGGCACCGCGACCGAGTCGCTGTACGGGCAGGCCCTGCTGATGGCGCAGCGCCCGCTGCGGCCCGGCGACTCCGCGCTGCTGAACAGGGCGTTCCTCGGCCTGCTGGAGTGGGCCACCCACACCGAGCACGGGGAGCAGAACCGATGACGGCGCCCGACCCTGACGCGGACACCGCCCCCGCGATGGACCTGGCCGCGCTGCGGGCCGCGATCGCCGAGAACGACGCCCGGCCGGAGGGTCCCGCCCGCAACGCGCGCGCGGAGGCCCTGCTCGTGGAGGCGGAGAAGCTGGGCCTGCCGCTCGCGGTGATCGAGGCCCTGGGGCACCAGTTGCAGGTGTACTGCTACAGCTCCGAGAAGGACCGGATGTTCGTGCCCTTCGCGCGGCTGCTGCGCATGTGGGACGAGCGCCCCGAGGACTTCGACGCGTACGAGACCCACTCGCTGCACTGGGCGTTCAAGTGGATGTCCTCGGGCATGCTCGACCAACCGCACGTCCCGCTCGACTCGATCGAGCAGTGGCTGGGCGAGATGGAGCACCGCTACCGGGTGGCGGGGTTCTCGGAGCGGGCGGTGCGGGCCGGCGAACACAGCGTCGCCCTGCACATCGGCGACCTGGAGCGGGCCGAACGCGCCCACCGCGCCTGGCGGGCCGCCGACCGGGACCGGATGAGCGACTGTCACGCCTGCGAACTCCACGACCAGGCGTGGTTCAAGGCGTACCGGCGTCAGGACGCCCAGGCCCTGGAGTTGTGGCGGCCGGTGCTGGACGGCGAGTACACCTGTGCCCACGAGCCGCACGCCTCGCTGGCGGCGAGCCTGATGTCGTTGGTGCGCCTCGGCCGCCTCGACGAGGCCCGGGCGAACCACCTGCGGGGGCTGCGGTTGGTGCGCGAGACGGAGAGCATGCGCGAGGCGTACGCGCAGCACGTGGAGTTCTGCACGCTGACCGGCAACGAGGCGCGGGCCCTGGAGCTGTTGGCCGAACGTCCCGCGTACTTCACCGACAGCGGGCACCCGAGGAGCCAGCTGGGCTTCCTCGGGGTGGTGGCCCAGCTGATGGGGCGCCTGACCGAGTTGGGGCTGGGCGACCAGCCGGTGCCCGGACCGGCCGGGCGGGGCTGGACGGCGCGGGAACTCGCCGGCCACGCCCGGGCCCAGGCCCTGGCGATCGGTGCGCGGTTCGACGCGCGCAACCGCACCGCCCACATCGGTGACGAGTTGCGCGAGCGGATGGCCCGGCGGCCCCTGGTGGCCCGGCTGCCGCTCGGGGTGCGCGCCGGGCGGCTGCCCCCGGTGACCGCGCCGCACTCCGGGCCGGACCCGACGACCGCCCGGGTGCCGGGCGCCGGTGGCACCGACCGGGGAGCAACGCTGGACGAGCTGTTGGCCGAGGCCAGGCAGCGCACCCGGGACCGGCACCCGACCGCCCAGGACGCCTGGGCCGCGGTGGCCGAGGTCGCCGGGGCGCAGGGCGTGGTCCTCCCCGACCGGGACCGTGCGGAGATCGCCGACCACGCGGCGATGGGCGGCGGGGACCCCGCGCTGTTCGAGCGGGCGGCCGAGCTGTACGAGGCGGCCGGCGCCCCCGACGAGGCGGTTCAGGCCCGGGCGCGCGGGGTCTACACCCGGGCGCTGCGGGCGGCCGGTGCCGCGCCGGACGGGTCGGCCGAGGACCTCGCGGAGCCCACCCGGCGGGCGGTCGCCCGGTACGAGGAGTCCGGGGCGGGCGCCCGGCACGCGGCGTCGATGCTGCTGTACCAGGCGCGGACCCTGTTGGTCGCCGTCGGCCGCGAGGAGCAGCGGGCGGCCGACCCGGACGCGGCGCCCCCGCCCGCCGCCGGGGACCCGGCGGCGGCCGAACGGGCCGCCCGCAACGCCGCGCAACGCCTCCTGGAGCTGGCCGAACGCCATCCGGACGACCCCCGGTTGGTGTCACGCGCCGCCGCCGCCCGGGCGATGCTCGGCGAGCTCGCCGCGCACCGGGGCGACGCCGAGGCGGCCGTGGACCTCTTCACCGGTGCCTGGCAGGGGTACGTCGCCGCCGGCACCCCCTGGTTCGCGGCGGAGCCGGCGTCCCGGCTCGCCGCGCTCGCCCGGCACCTGGACGATCTGGACCTCGCCCACCGGGCGGCGCGCGCCGCCCTCGAACACGGGGGGTCGCTGCTGCCGCCGGTGCACCAGGCGCAGCTGCACCTCCAGCTCGCCGAGGGCCTGGCCAGGTCGGGGGACCTGCCGGGGGCGTGCGAGCACGCGTTGGAGGCCGCCCACTGGGCCGACGAGTCCGGTGCGGGGCCGGCCCTCGGTGCCTGGGCGCGGCACCAGCTCGGCGGGCTGCTGCTCCAGCTCGGGCGGTACGCCGAGGCCGCCGAGGTCCTGGAGGCCGCGCTCCTGGACCTGACCGAGGAGGCCCACGGGGACGGCACCCTGGTGCAGACCCGGTGGTGGCTGGGCGACTGCCTGCGGGAGTTGGGCAACCACCGGGACGCCGCCGAACAGTGGCTGCTCGCCGCCGAGACCGCCCGGACCTGGCCCGAGCAGCGGGACCACGCGATGCTCGCCCACATGGCCGCGGAGTCCCTGGGGCACGCGGGCCTGGCGGCCGAGGCGGACCGGGCGTACGAGCGGGCCGGTGAGCTGTGGCGTCCGCTCGGCAATCCGCACGGGTTGGTCCGTTCGCTGCGTTCGCGGGCGTGGCTGATGGTGGACGAGGACGCGGGGCACCTCGCCGGGGCCGGGCTCGACGAGGCGCGGGAGTTGATGGAGACGGCCCTGTCGGAGTGCGAACGGGCCCTCACCGCCGCCCGGAACGCCGCTCCCGAGGAGGTCGGCGAGGGGGCCCGGGAACGGCTGGTCTCCGAATCGGCGCAGACCCGGCGGCAGTTCGGCGAGCTGCTGGTCCGCTCGCAGGACGGCGCCCCGGAGGGCGATCCCGCGGTCCGTGCGGCGTACGAGGAGGCCCTGGACCACGTGGCGCGCGCGGTGGACGACTACGCCTCGTTGGGGCCCGCGGCGCTGGACAGCCGGACGGCGGCGGAACTGCACGCCGGCTGGCTGCTCTCGTACCTGGGGCGCCGCGACCGGGCCGAGGCGCGGGCCCGTTCGGTGCTCCTCGCCCACCGGGGCTCCTCGGACGAGACCGGGAGCGCCCGTACGGCCGCCGCCGAGGAGTTGTTGGCGCACCTGGCCGGGCGGGACTGAGCGGGGCCGGTGGCCCCGGGGCTACTCGACGCCGATGAGCAGCAGCGCGGAGTGCCGCCCGCCCCGGTAGACGACCGTGTCGACCGCGAGGTGGGCTTCGCGCACATGGCGTTCCAGCAGTTCCGCGACGCCGTCCGGCGCGTCCTCGCCGAGCACCAGGGTGACCAGCTCGCCGCCCGCCGCGAGCATCCGGTCCAGGACGGTGACGGCGGTGTGCGCGAGGACGTCGCCGGGGACCGCGCCGCTGGGCCCCGTGGGGTCGTCGTCGGGTGTCTCCCCGATGACCGCCACGTCGCCGTCGATCAGTCCGAGCACATCACCGGCCTGGCAGATGCCCGCCATGGTCCAGGACTGCCGTTCCGCGACGGCGAGCTCCCCGTACCGGGTGGCACCGGCGGCGGAGGTCATCGCCACCACGTCCTCGTCGAAGCGGCGGTCCGGTTCGTGGACGGCGAGCGCCGCGATGCCCTGGACGGCGGACCGGGTGGGGATCAGGGCGACCCGCACCCCGTCGGCTCGGGCCTGTTCGGCGGCTGCGGCGGCGGTGTGCCGCAGCCCGGCGTCGTTCGGCAGCAGCACCACCTCGCGGGCGTGGGCCCGGCGGATCACCTGGGCCAGTTCGCCGCTGGCCGGGGGCTCCCCGGGGCGGGCCAGCACGGGTACGGCCCCGGCCCCGGCGTACAGCTCGGCCAGGCCCTCGCCGGGGACGACGGCCACGACCGCCCGCTGCACCGGTTCGACGGCCTCCCGGGCGTCGCCCGGGCGGGCGGTGTGCGCGTCCCCGGCGCCGAAGTGGGTGATGCGGATGCGGTGCGGGCGTCCCGCCTCGACCCCGGCCTCCACGGCGGCCCCCGCGTCGTCCACGTGCACGTGGACGTTCCACAGCCCGTCGCCGCCGACGACCACCAGGGAGTCCCCGAGGGCGTCGAGCCGGGCGCGCAGCCGCTCCACGGCCGCGTCGGTGGCCTCCAGCAGGTAGATCACCTCGTACGCCGGCCCGCCCGCCGCCGCGTCCCGGTGCTCCTCGCAGTCGCCTTCGGCGGCCGGTGGCCGGGGTTCGCGGGCGGTCCGCGCGCGGCCCCCGGCGACGGTCGGCGGGCGCTCACCCGTCAGTGCCTCCACCAGGGCGCCCAGAACGGCGACCAGGCCCCGTCCGCCGGCGTCCACGACGCCCGCCCGTCCCAGGACCGCCAGTTGCCCGGGGGTGGCTTCCAGGGCCGTCACGGCGCCCCGGTAGGCAGCCCTGACCACGGCTGAGCAATCGCCGTCGACGTCGGCCGCCGCGTCGGCCGCCGCCGTCGCCACGGTCAGGACGGTGCCCTCCACGGGGTGCGCCACCGCCTCGTACGCCGACTCCGCGGCCCGGCGCAGCGCCCGCCGCAGCCGTTCGGCGGCTGCTGCGTCCCCGGCTTCGGATGCTGCGGCTTCTTCGGATGCTTCGGATGCTTCGGATGCTTCGGCGGCGAGCACCTGGGCCATGCCGCGCAGCAGCTGGGCGAGGATCGTGCCCGAGTTGCCGCGCGCCCCGATGAGCGCCCCGTGCGCCATCGCGCGCATCACTTCGGAGGGTGCCGGAAGCTGCGGCTCGTGCCCGGCGAACACCGCTTCCACGGCCTGGGCGGCGGATTCCAGCGTCAGGTAGAGGTTGGTCCCGGTGTCGCCGTCGGCCACCGGGTAGACGTTGATCGCGTCGATCTCCTCGCGGGCCCTGCCCAGCGCCTCCAGGGACCGTGCGCACCAGGCACGCACCGTGACGGAGTCGAGGATCTGGGGCACCTGCTGGCCTTCCTTCGGGCATCCGGACTGCGAGGCAGCGTAGCGCCCGGCCCCGGTCCGCGGACCGGGTGGGAAGAGCACCCGCAGCGGCAGGTGGGGAGGTCTCCGGGTGGAGCGTGGTAGTTTCGTTCTACCGAAGCAGCCGTAGTATGCTGCTCCGGTTGCCCGATCCACATCGGGCCTTTCCCCTGGCAACGCCACCCGATCACTGCACTGGTCCCGGCATGCCGGGTTCAACCGTAAGTGCATCTGAAGTCTTTGGAGTGACCCGTGGCTGCCAACTGCGACGTCTGCGGCAAGGGGCCGGGCTTCGGCAACAACATCTCCCACTCGCACCGCCGTACGCCCCGTCGCTGGAACCCCAACATCCAGCGCGTGCGTGCCGTGGTCGGTCGGACGCCGAAGCGGCTCAACGTCTGCACCTCGTGCATCAAGGCCGGCAAGGTCTCGCGCTGACGTATAGCTTTTAGCGCGGCCACTTGCTGGTTGCTGAGAAGCCGGTCCACCCTCGGGTGGGCCGGCTTCTTCGTGTCCCGGAGGAGCCGGGTCAGTGCTGCGTGACGTTCCGTGTGCACCAGGCGTGGTCCACCGGCCCGATGCCCGAACCGAGGGCGAACCCGGCGGCTATCGCCCCGGTCACGTACTCCTTGGCCGCCGTCACGGCGACCGGCACGGGGTCCCCGTGGGCGAGCCGGGCGGCGATCGCGCTGGCGAGGGTGCAGCCCGTGCCGTGGGTGTGCCGGTTGTCGAGGCGGGGCGCGCGCAGCCAGTGCTCCTCGGCGCCGTCCGTGAGCAGGTCCACGGCGTCCCCGGCGAGGTGCCCGCCCTTGATGAGCGCCCAGCGCGGTCCGAACCCGAGCACGGCATCGGCCGCCCGACGCATCCCGTCCTCGGAGCGCACCGTGATCCCCGTGAGTTGGGTCACCTCGTCCAGGTTGGGCGTGGCCACGGTCGCCGTCGGCAGGAGTTCTCGGCGCACGGCGTCCAGCGCGGAGGCCGCGAGCAGTGCGTCGCCGTGTTTGGAGACCCCGACCGGGTCGACGACCACGGGTGCCTCGGTGGCCGTGAGCAGGGCCGAGACCGTCTCCACCAGTTCCGCGGAGGCCAGCATGCCGGTCTTCACGGCCTGCACCCCGATGTCGTCCACCACACTGCGGTACTGGGCGCGGACGGCTGCCACCGGCAGTTCCCAGGCGCCCTGGACGCCGCGCGAGTTCTGGGCGGTGACCGCGGTCAGCACGCTCATCCCGTGGGTGCCGAGGGTCAGCAGCGTCTTCAGGTCGGCCTGGATGCCGGCTCCGCCGCCCGAGTCCGATCCGGCGACGGTGAGCACCCGGGGCGGCGCGGCGCGGGGCGGCGGCGCGGGAGTCGGGGACGGCGGGGGCTGGGGTGTCATGGAGGTCGTCCGTTCTCGGTGCGGTCGGGGCGCGGGACAGTGGCGGGGCTTCTTGACCAATCTCCTATAAGGTCACGGTCGCCCGTCCGGTCGCGTGCGAGGCGGCTCCTCCGAGCGGATCGACAAATCCCCAACAAGACAGTCGAGACGTCGGTCAGTCCGTGAGTCAGACCCGTCGGAGAAGCCACGTCACATCCTCACTGTCAGTCCTCGATGTCGCCGAAGTGGTCCCAGCCGCTGGCCCGGGTCCAGGGCGCCCCGTCCACGGTGACCTGCGGCAGCGCGGAGGGGTGCAGCACCTCGCCGATGACCCGCCAGCGTGCGGGCAGCTTCACGTCCGGCGGGAAGGTCGCCACGATCGCGTGGTCCTCGCCCCCGGTGAGCACCCACAGCAGCGGGTCGATGCCGACGGCGGTCGCGATGTCGTTCATCTGGGAGGGCACGTCGACCGCACCGGAGCGGACGTCGATGCGGACCTTGCTGGACTCGGCGATGTGTCCGAGGTCGGCGATCAGTCCGTCGCTGACGTCGGTCATGGCGGTCGCGCCGAGCCCGGCGGCGGCCGGACCCGCGTGGTAGGGCGGCTCCGGTCGGCGGTGGGCCTCCACGAAGGCGCGCGGCGAGCGGAAGCCGCGGGAGAGGACCGCGTGCCCGGCGGCGGACCAGCCCAGCCAGCCCGTCACGGCGACCACGTCACCGGGCTGGGCGCCGGACCGGGTCACCGGCTCGTGGTTGCGCAGATCGCCGAGCGCGGTGATCGACAGGGTGATCGTCTCCCCGCGGACGACGTCCCCGCCGACCACGGCGGCGCCCGCGACCTGGCACTCGTCGCGCAGTCCGTCCATCAGCTCGGTCGGCCAGGTCACCGGCAGTTCGGCGGGGACCACCAGGCCGAGCAGCAGCGCGGTCGGCACGGCGCCCATCGCGGCGATGTCCGCGAGGTTCTGGGCGGCGGCCTTGCGGCCCACGTCGTACGCGGTGGACCAGTCGCGGCGGAAGTGGCGGCCCTCCAGCAGGACGTCGGTGCTGGCGACGACCCGCCGGTCCGGGGCGGTCACCACCGCGGCGTCGTCCCCGGGCCCCAGCCGTACCGCCGGGGTGGTGGTGAGCCGGGCGGTCAGTTCCCTGATGAGCCCGAACTCCCCCAGCTCGCCCACGGTGCCCTTCATCCTCGTCCTGCCCCTTCCGCGCCGGTGCGACCGACCGGTCCGACGGCCGCCCCCGCACGCGCGGGTGTCGTGGGCCCTGCCGGCACGGTCGGCGCTGTGCTGGTGATGGGTGCGTTGCGCGGGGTCGGCGAGGCCGTCAACCCGTACCGCGCGTGCACCCCGTGCGCGCCACGGCGTCCGCGGGTCTCCCCGCGGCGCACGGCAACGCGATAACGTGGCGTCTCTTCTCCCCACATGATCCTCGTGGCCGCCCTGGAGGTTCCGTGGTACAGGCGTACATCCTGATCCAGACGGAGGTCGGCAAGGCGTCGACCGTCGCTGAGACCATCAGCAAGATCCCGGGGGTGATCCAGGCCGAGGACGTGACCGGACCGTACGACGTGATCGTGCGCGCCCAGGCCGACACCGTCGATGCACTGGGCCGCATGGTGGTCGCCAAGGTCCAGCAAGTGGACGGCATCACCCGCACCCTGACCTGCCCGGTCGTCCATCTGTAGTCCCCGTCTACCCTTGGCCGGTGAGCTCTCCCCGTCGCCGGCGCCGTCTGTTCGGGCCGTCCGCCCTCGCCCTGTTGTGTGCCGTCGCCGGTTGTTCCCCGGCGGGCGGTTCGGTGACGGCGGCGGTCCCTTCCCCCGCCGACTCGGCCGACCTGCTGTGCCGGAACCTGCACGGGGCGCTGCCGGAACGGGTGGACGGGCTCGACCGGGGTGACCCGACGCCCGCGTCCGAGTTGACCGCGGCCTGGGGCGATCCGGCGATCATACTGCGCTGCGGGGTGCCCCGACCCGCGAAGATGAACGATCCGAAGGCCGACAGCGTCGAGGTGAACGGCGTCGGTTGGCTGATGGAACCGCAGGGCGACGGCACGTTCCGGTTCACCACCGCGCTGCGCCGCGCGTACGTCGAGGTGACCCTGCCCGGGTCCCGCAAGGATCGCGGGCTGGCCCCGCTGACCGATCTCGCGGAGCCCGTCATCGCCGAGGTCCCCGAGGGCATAGCGGACTGAGGTGACGGCCCCGCCGGCTGGCGGTGTCCCGACGCCCGGGGCGGCGGGACGGCTCCGCTAGCGCAGTCCGGTGGACCGCCGGAGCGCGGCCTGCACCAGTCGGTCCACCAGTTCCGGATAGGAGACCCCGCTGGCCTCCCACATCCGCGGGTACATGGAGATGGGCGTGAAGCCGGGCATCGTGTTGATCTCGTTGATCACGAAGCTCCCGTCCTCGGTGAGGAAGAAGTCCGCGCGGACGAGTCCCTCGCAGCCCACGGCCTCGAACGCGGCGACGGCCAACCGCTGGATCTCGGCGGTCTCCTCGATGCTCAGCGGAGCGGGCACGATCCCGGCGGCGGAGTCGATGTACTTCGCCTCGAAGTCGTAGAAGTCGTGGGACTGCACGGGCGGGATCTCGGCGGGCAGGCTGGCCCGCGGCCCGTCCTCGAACTCCAGCACCCCGCACTCGATCTCCCGGCCCCGCAGCAGCGACTCGACCAGGAACTTGGGGTCGTGGCGCCGGGCCTCCTCGATCGCCTCGTCCAGGCCCTCGAAGGAGTCGACCTTGGTGATGCCCATCGAGGAACCGGCGCGGGCGGGCTTGATGAACAGCGGCCAGCCGTGCTCGCCGGCGAACGCGGCGATCCGCTGCCGGGCGCCCTGTTCGTCCCGCTCCCACTCGCGGGGCCGGACGACCAGGTACGGCCCGACCGGCAACCCGAAGGAGACGAAGACGCGCTTCATGTACTCCTTGTCCTGGCCGACGGCCGAGGCGAGCACACCGGAGCCCACGTACGGCGTCCCGGACAGTTCCAGGAGCCCCTGGAGGGTGCCGTCCTCACCGTACGGGCCGTGCAGGACGGGGAAGACCACGTCCACGTCGCCGAGGGCCTTGGGCACGGCGCCGGGTTCGTGGTAGACGGCCTCGCGGCTCGACGGGTCGACCGGGAGCACGACGGTGCCCTCGGGCGATTCGGCCAACTGGTCCACGTTCGGGACCGTGCGGTCGGTGATCGCCATCCGGTCGGGCTCGTCCGCGGTGAGCGCCCAGCGCCCGTCCCGGGTGATGCCGATGGGCAGCACGTCGTACTTGTCGCGGTCGATGGCGCGCATGACGGCGCCCGCCGTGACGACGGAGATGCCGTGCTCGGAACTGCGACCGCCGAACACGACGGCCACGCGCGGCTTGCGGAGCCTGAAGCTCTGGGGTGAGGTCTCGCTGCTCATAACGGACTGAGCGTACCCGCTGCCCCGTCGTGGGTCAGCGCCCGCGGGGCCGTGTGCCGCCCGGCGTCCGTCCGGCCGCCGGGGCGCAGGTCAGCGGCGTTCGGGTTTGGCGCTGCGGGACATGAGTTCCTTCAGGGCGACGACCGGCGGCTTCCCCTCGTGGACGATGTCGACGACCGTCTCGGTGATGGGCATGTCGACGCCGTGCCGGCGGGCCAGATCCAGCACGGACTCACAGGACTTGACGCCCTCGGCGGTCTGCTTGGTGACGGCGATGGTCTCCTGGAGGGTCATGCCCTTGCCCAGGTTGGTGCCGAAGGTGTGGTTGCGGGAGAGCGGCGAGGAGCAGGTGGCCACCAGGTCCCCGAGCCCGGCGAGACCGGAGAAGGTGAGCGGGTCGGCGCCCATGGCGAGGCCGAGTCGGGTGGTCTCCGCCAGCCCCCGGGTGATGAGGGAGCCCTTGGCGTTGTCCCCGAGGCCCATGCCGTCGGCGATGCCGACCGCGAGGCCGATCACGTTCTTGACCGCACCGCCCAGCTCGCAGCCGACCACGTCGGTGTTGGTGTACGGGCGGAAGTACGCGGTGTGGCACGCGGCCTGGAGGCGCTGGGCGACGGCCTCGTCGGCGCAGGCGACGACGGCGGCGGCGGGCATCCGGGCCGCGATCTCCCGCGCCAGGTTGGGGCCGGTGACGACGGCGACCCGCTCCGCGCCGACTCCCGCCACGTCCTCGATGACCTCGCTCATCCGCATCGCGGAGCCGAGTTCGACGCCCTTCATCAGGGACACCAGGACCGTGCCGGGCGCCAGCAGGGGCCGCCAGGCGGCGAGGTTGCCGCGCAGGGTCTGCGAGGGGACCGCGAGGACGGTGAGGTCGGCGCCGGCCGCCGCCTCGGCCGGGTCGGTGGTGGCCCGCAGGTTCGCGGGCAGTTCGACGCCGGGGAGGTAGTCCGGGTTGGTGCGGGTGGAGTTGACGGCGTCGGCGAGTGCGCCGCGGCGGGCCCACAGGGTGACGTCACAGCCGGCGTCGGCGAGCACCATGCCGAAGGCCGTGCCCCAGGAACCGGTGCCGAAGACGGCCGCCTTCACGGTGCTGGTCACTTGCCGTCCTCCACGTCGTTCTCGTGCTGTCCGGCCCGTGAGGGCCGTTCGTTCGGTTCGCTGCGCCCGGCCGTGGTCCGGCTGCGCTGTTGGACCCGTGCCCGGCGCGGGTCGTAGGGGGTGTCCGGTGCCTTCTCGCCGCGCAACTGCTCCAGCTGGGCCGTGATGGCGGCCATGATGACCTCCGTGGCCTCCTTGAGCAGTTCGGGCGTCGGCTCCTCGCCGTAGAACCGGGACAGGTCCACGGGCGGCCCGGCGAGCACCCGGTGGGTCTTGCGGGGCCACAGGTGCGGCTTCTTCGCGTACGGCGGCAACAGCAGGTTCGCGCCCCACTGGGCGACCGGGATCACCGGGCAGCGGGTGCTCAGGGCGACCCGGGCGGCGCCCGTCTTGCCGCTCATGGGCCACTGGTCGGGATCGCGGGTGAGGGTGCCCTCGGGGTAGAAGGCGACGCACTCACCGCGCTCCACGGCGTCGATGGCGGCCCGGAACGCGCTGAGCGCGTCCGTGCTCTCGCGGTAGACGGGGATCTGCCCGGTACCGCGCATCGCGGCCCCGACGAACCCCTTGCGGAAGAGGCTGTGCTTGGCAAGGAAACGCGGCACCCGTCCGGAGTTGTACTGGAAATGACCATAAGCGACCGGGTCCACGTGGGAATTGTGGTTCACCACCGTGATGAATCCGCCCGAAGTCGGGATGTTCTCCATTCCGCGCCAGTCCCGCTTGAACAGCACCACCAACGGCGGTTTGCACAGGACCGCCGCGAGGCGGTACCAGAAGCCGACTTTTCGGCGGGACACGCGGACACCTTCCCTCTAGCTTCACCCGGCCCCGGTCCGGACCTGGTCAGGCGCCCAAGTGTGGCTCCGAGCCGCCTCTCTGTCGAGCACACGGTACGCCCGGGACCGCGCGCCTCCCGCCCCGGCGACACGGGTGAGCGGGGCCCCCTGACCGACGGAAGGGGTGGGGCGCGGGTGACAATGGGAGCGATGTGTGGGGACGGAGCGCGCGTGCAGTGGACCTTGATCGTCCCGCTGAAGCCCTTGGCACAGGCCAAGAGCAGACTCTCGGACACGGCATCGGACACGGTTCGTCCCGGTCTGGTCCTCGCCTTCGCCCAGGACACCGTGGCCGCGGCGCTGGCCAGCCGGGCGGTACGGGATGTGGTGGTCGTCACGGACGACGCGCTGGCGGACCGGGAGCTGACGCGCCTGGGGGCCCGGATCGTCCCGGACGCGGTCCGGGGCGGCGGGCTGAACGCCGCACTGGCGCACGGAGCCGCTACGGTGCGCCGCGGCCGGCCCGGAGCCCCCCTCGCCACGCTGAACGCCGATCTCCCCGCATTGCGGCCCGAGGAATTGACCCGGGTTCTCGACCGGGCCGCACAATTCCCGCGCGCATTCGTGCCGGATGCCTCGGGAATCGGTACGACCCTGCTGACGGCATTGCCCGGCACGGAATTGCGCCCCCTCTTCGGCGGGGCGTCGCGCGCCCGGCACCGGGCCTCGGACGCGGTGGAGATCCTGCTCCCGGACACCGATTCGGTGCGCCAGGACGTCGACACCGGTCGAGACCTGTGGACCGCCCTGGCGCTGGGCGTCGGCCCGCACACCCGGCGGGCGGCGCCACGGCCCCCCGCCGCGGACGGGCAGAGCACCCGGCCAGCGGTCTGCCGGCAACCGCGCCGTTAGGCTTTCCCCCATGCAAGCCACCGCTTACACGTACGACCCGGACTCCCGCAGCGGCAGCGTCCTCCTGGACGACGGGACTCCGGTCCCGTTCGACGGCCCGGCGTTCGACGCGGGGGGTCTGCGCCTCCTGAGGCCGGGCCAGCGCGTGCGGATCGAGGTCACCGGCGACGGGAACGACCGGCGCGTCACGCTGGTGACCCTCCAGACGTTCTAGCGCCGGCCCTGACGCCCTCCTCCGGCCCGTCCGGCCCGGAAGTCCCCCCGGCCCCTTTGACACGCGTCAGCGCCCGCTCACGCGCGCCGGCGGGGTCCGGGACAGCCCGCGGGCCGGACTCCCCGGGGGGAGTCCGGCCCGGCGCGTGAGTGACCGTTGCGGCCCCGTCCTACCGCTTGCGGGCGGTGGTCTTCTTGGCCGTGGTCTTGCGCGCGGTCGACTTCTTGGCCGGTGCCTTCTTGGCCACCGCCTTCTTCGCCGGAGCGGTCTTCTTCGCCGCGGCCGTGGTCTTCTTCGCCGCGGCCGTGGTCTTCTTGGCCGCCGTGCTCTTCGTCGCGGTCGCCTTCTTGGCGGCGGCCGTGGTCTTGCGGGCCGTGGCCGTGGTCTTCTTGGCCGTGGCGGTCGTCTTCCTGGCGGCCGTGGTCTTCTTCGCCGCGGCCGTGGTCTTGCGAGCCGTGGTCTTCTTGGCAGCGGCCTTCTTGGTCGCGGCCTTGGCGGTGGTCTTGGTGCCGCCGGACAGGCTGCCCTTGGGAGCCTTCTTGACGGAGACCTCGCCGCCCTTGGGGAGCTTCTTCGAGCCGCTCACCAGGTCCTTGAAGCCCTGACCCGCACGGAAGCGGGGCACCGAGGTCTTCTTGACCCTGACCCGCTCCCCCGTCTGCGGGTTGCGGGCGTAGCGGGCCGGCCGCTCGACCTTCTCGAACGAGCCGAAACCGGTGACCGAGACCCGGTCACCCGCGACGACCGCCCGCACGATGGCATCGAGTACGGCGTCCACGGCGTCAGCGGCCTGCTGACGGCCACCGACCTTGTCGGCAATGGCTTCTACGAGCTGCGCCTTGTTCACGTCTTCCCCTTCGGAAACATTGCTCGAACGAATCTGTTCAAGACTTTTTCGCACGTTAGGCAGATATATACCGCAAATCAAACACGAAACGGGCTAATCACCCTTGTGCCGCAACGAAATCGACCGCTGCCTGCTCGGTCGACCCGCATCGCGACCCGATGCCGGTGCCACTCAGCCCTCTTCAGGGAAACGACCCTCGTCGAGGTCCACACTCAATCGCTCCAGACGCCTTGCCGCATCGGCGAGATCGTGCTTGGCCACGGCCGTGATGACCAGCAGCTTCCGGGTCAGCGCCATCCGTACGCCCTCCGGGACTTGCAGTGCGCGCACCTTGGCGTGCGCCTCCTTCAATTGGTCCGCGACGACCCCGTAGAGCTGGAGTTGGTCATCGCGATCCATGCACCGATTGTGCCATCTAGGGCGAGTTGTCGCCCGCCCAGGGTGCAACTATGCAGCTCGGAGGGCATTTCGCGTCACCTTCAGGGTCTCATCCGCAAGGCAACTTTCGGCCTCTTGTGGCCCTGGACTGCGGCGAGTTGACGACCGGCGGAACGCCCCGCGGAGGGGTTGCGGGAGCGCACACGGATGTACCCCCAACCGTGGGACGGATGGGGGTACATCATCGGGATTCGAAGGGGGTCGCGGGCCTCGAAGGGCCTCGCGGGGGGCGCAGCGGCCCCCGGGCCGCCGGGGAGCGGGCGCCCCGGGGCCCCGGCGGCCGGTCCCGCGCGGGAATCCGCGGGGCCGACCGGACCGGGGCCGGGCGGTTCAGAGCGTCAGCGTGCGCGGCTTGTACGAGGGGCGGCGCGCCTCGTACGCGGCGATGTCCGGCTCGTTGGCCAGGGTGATGCTGATGTCGTCCAGGCCGTTCAGCAGCCGCCAGCGGGAGTTCTCGTCCAGCTCGAAGGCGGCCGTGACGCCCTCGGCGCGCACCTCGCGCGCTTCGAGGTCAACGGTGACGGGCGCCTGGGGGTCCGTCTCGGTCAGCTCCCAGAGCGCGTCCACGATCTTCTGGTCCAGAACTACCGTGAGCAGGCCGTTCTTGAGTGAGTTGCCCCGGAAGATGTCGGCGAAGCGGGAGGAGATGACCGCTTTGAAGCCGTAGTTCTGGAGCGCCCAGACGGCGTGCTCGCGGGAGGAGCCGGTGCCGAAGTCGGGGCCCGCGACCAGCACGGTGGCCCCCTCCCGCTCGGGGCGGTTGAGGATGAACTCGGGGTCCTTGCGCCACGCCTCGAAGAGCCCGTCCTCGAAGCCGTCGCGCGTGACCTTCTTCAGCCAGTGGGCGGGGATGATCTGGTCGGTGTCGACGTTGCTGCGGCGCAGCGGGACGGCCCGGCCGGTGTGGGTGGTGAAGGCTTCCATGGCTCTCAGACTCCTGCGGGGGTGGCGACGTCGGCTCCGGCCAGGTCGGCCGGTGAGGCCAGATGGCCGAGGACCGCGGTGGCGGCGGCGACCTGCGGGGACACCAGGTGGGTGCGCCCGCCCTTGCCCTGCCGTCCCTCGAAGTTGCGGTTGGAGGTGGAAGCGGAGCGCTCGCCGGGGGCGAGTTGGTCGGGGTTCATGCCCAGACACATGGAACAGCCCGCGTGCCGCCACTCGGCGCCGGCCTCCTTGAAGACCTTGTCCAGGCCCTCGTCGACCGCCTGGAGCCCGACCCTCACCGAGCCCGGGACGACCAGCATCCGTACGCCGTCGGCGACTTTGCGGCCCTGGACGATGTCGGCCGCGGCCCGCAGGTCCTCGATCCGACCGTTGGTGCAGGAACCTACGAAGACGGTGTCGACCTTGATGTCCCGCAGCTGCTGTCCGGCGGTCAACCCCATGTACTCCAGGGCCTTCTCGGCGGCGAGCCGCTCCGAAGCGTCCTCGTACGAAGCGGGGTCGGGGACGCTCGCGGACAACGGGGCGCCCTGGCCCGGGTTGGTGCCCCAGGTCACGAACGGCGACAGCGCGGCGGCCTCGATGACCACCTCGGCGTCGAAGACGGCGTCGTCGTCGGTGCGCAGGGTCTCCCAGTACGCGACGGCGGCGTCCCAGTCCGCGCCCTCGGGGGCGTGCGGGCGGCCCTTCAGGTACGCGAAGGTGGTCTCGTCGGGCGCGATCATGCCCGCGCGGGCACCGGCCTCGATGGACATGTTGCAGATGGTCATCCGGGCTTCCATCGAGAGCTTCTCGATGGCGGAACCGCGGTACTCCAGGACGTAGCCCTGGCCGCCGCCGGTGCCGATCCGGGCGATGATCGCGAGGATCAGGTCCTTCGCGGTGACGCCGTCGGGCAGTTCGCCGTCCACGGTGATGGCCATGGTCTTCGGGCGGGCCAGCGGCAGGGTCTGGGTGGCCAGCACGTGCTCCACCTGGGAGGTGCCGATGCCGAACGCCAGACCGCCGAAGGCCCCGTGCGTGGAGGTGTGCGAGTCGCCGCAGACGACGGTCATGCCGGGCTGCGTCAGCCCCAGCTGCGGGCCGACGACGTGGACGACGCCCTGCTCGACGTCACCGAGCGGGTGGAGCCGCACGCCGAACTCGGCGCAGTTCTTGCGCAGCGTCTCCAGCTGTGCGCGCGAGACCGGGTCCGCGATCGGCTTGTCGATGTCGAGGGTCGGGGTGTTGTGATCCTCGGTGGCGATGGTGAGGTCGAGCCTGCGCACCGGACGGCCGTTCTGCCGCAGGCCGTCGAACGCCTGCGGGCTGGTCACCTCGTGCAGCAGGTGCAGATCGATGAAGAGGAGGTCGGGCTCGCCCTCTGCGCGCCGGACGACGTGGTCGTCCCAGACCTTTTCCGCGAGTGTCCTACCCATCGCTTTCCCTCCGGTCGGCCGTCGTTGGTCGACCCAACTAGGTGTGTGAGCGTCGTCTCCGGTACCCCTCGTCCCGGACAGCGACCGCCTGCCCCGTCGGTCTGCGGGCGGCGTGTGACATACAGGGTGACAAGTTCCCTGGAGAATTGAACTTGCGTTTCACAGAGTGAGACGCGAATATCGTTGCATGGACAACTCTAGTGGTGTCGGCGTACTCGACAAGGCCGCTCTCGTGCTGAGCGCCCTGGAGTCCGGTCCGGCCACCCTCGCCGGGCTGGTCGCGGCGACCGGGCTCGCACGGCCCACGGCCCATCGTCTCGCGGTCGCCCTGGAGCACCACCGGATGGTGGCACGGGACATGCAGGGACGATTCATCCTGGGTCCGCGCCTGGCGGAGCTGGCCGCCGCGGCGGGCGAGGACCGCCTCCTGGCCACGGCCGGGCCCGTGCTCACCCACCTACGGGACGTCACGGGCGAGAGCGCCCAGCTCTACCGCCGCCAGGGCGACATGCGGATCTGCGTGGCCGCCGCCGAGCGGCTGTCCGGCCTGCGGGACACGGTGCCGGTGGGTTCCACGCTCACCATGAAGGCGGGCTCCTCGGCCCAGATCCTGATGGCCTGGGAGGAGCCGGAGCGACTGCACCGCGGCCTCCAGGGCGCCCGCTTCACGGCCACCGCGCTCTCGGGCGTGCGCCGTCGCGGCTGGGCCCAGTCCATCGGGGAGCGCGAGCCGGGCGTGGCCTCGGTCTCCGCTCCGGTGCGCGGACCGTCCAACCGCGTGGTCGCCGCCGTCTCGGTCTCCGGCCCCATCGAGCGGCTGACCCGACACCCGGGCCGGATGCACGCCCAGGCCGTCATCGACGCCGCGGGCCGCCTTTCGGAGGCCCTGCGCCGCACCGGCTGACCGGCCCGACCCGCACCACGGGGTCCGGGGGGGGCCGGGCACACCCACCCCCCCCCCCCCCCACACCGGCCCCCCCCCGGGGGGCTAGGGCACCGCGCGGAGGCGGGGCGCCCGCCACCCGGCCCCCCG
>NZ_JBHWIQ010000011.1:70384-88202 GCF_042732055.1 Streptomyces sp. NPDC059816 | reverse complement strand
TTGGGCGGCCGTGCGCCGCCCCGGCGGACGGCCCCCACCCGCACCCGGGGGTCGGGTGCGGACGGTCACGACCGTCCGCACCGGACTCCTCCTCGTCCGCCGCCGGTGGTCAGTCGGCACGGACGCGTCGGCGGTCAGCCGGCAGCGAGCCGCTCGGCGGCCCGTTCCCCCCGCCTGCCCACCGGGACCGTCCCGCGGACCGCTCCGAGACCGAACTCGGGCATGTCCACGTAGATGTTCTCGTAGGAGCCGGCCGGAACCACGTACGTCTCGTGCCAGACCCCCACGCTCCCCTTGCCGTCCCGGACCCGACGGTTGAACGCGGCCCAGGCGGGCCGGTGCAGGGCGTCCGGTCGGGTCGCGTAGGCGAGCAGCTTCTCCTTCGACTCCCAGTACTGCACCGTGTACAGGACGCGCGGCCCGCCGAGCAGGGCCCGGAAGCCGAGCAGCCCGGAGTCCGAGTCCGCGGCCAGCTCCTTGAGCATGGCGGGCATCGCCCGCACCGCGGGCAGCCAACTGCGCACGGCCCGGAAGTCGTTGATGCGCATCCCGATGAGGAAGACGACGACCTCCCCCTCGACGTCGGCCGTGACCCGCCCCTTGATCAGTTCGACACCCATGACGCGACCCCCGCACGATGGTTGGATAGTTTCACTATCTACACTTGGATAGTGTCACTCACCAATGGAAGGCGCAAGTGGAATGAGGCTGGCGGAGCTGAGCGCACGCAGCGGGGTGTCGACCGCGACGATCAAGTACTACCTGCGCGAGGGGCTGCTGCCGCCCGGCCGGCGGGTCAATGCGACGCAGTCCTCGTACGACGAGGGACACCTGCGCAAGCTGCGGCTGGTCCGGGCGATGGTCCAGGTGGGCCGGATGTCGGTGGCGACCGTGCGCGAGGTGCTGAGGACCGTGGACGACGAGTCGCTGGACCACCACACCCGGCTGGGCGTGGCGGTGAGCGCCCTGCCGCACGGCTCGGGGGAGCCGCCCGCGGCGGACCCCGCCACCGAGGAGGCGGCCCGCCGGGTGGCCGACGAGCTGTTGGCGGGCATGGGCTGGTCCCCGCTCCACGAGAACGGGACGGAGCTGCCCGCGTACCGGATGCTGGTGGCGGCGCTGACCCGGCTGGCCGGCTTCGGGTACCCCTGGGACGTCGAGCACCTCGCGCCGTACGCGCGGCTGGCGCGGCAGCTGGCGGTGACCGACCTGGACCACGTGGAGCGCTACGGGTCGCCCGAGGAGCAGATGGAGGCGGCGGTGGCCCTGACGGTGCTCTACGAGCCGGTGCTGCTGGGCCTGCGGCGGCTCGCCGACGTGATGGAGTCCCACCGACGCTTCACCGGGGCGCCCGGCGTGGCGGAGGGCTGAGCCCGCGCCGTGCGCCCGCCCGGGGCGGGCGCACGGCAAGAGGGCCCCACCCACCGGGTGGAACCCTCTTGCCGTACCTGTACCCCCGACCGGATTCGAACCGGCGCTACCGCCTTGAGAGGGCGGCGTGCTAGGCCGCTACACAACGGGGGCCTTGCAGATGAGCTCTGCGAGCTGGCCTACCAGGACTCGAACCTAAACTAACTGAACCAGAATCAGTCGTGCTGCCAATTACACCATAGGCCACAGTCGGTCACGATCACGTGGACCGAACGCGTACCCCCGACCGGATTCGAACCGGCGCTACCGCCTTGAGAGGGCGGCGTGCTAGGCCGCTACACAACGGGGGCCTGGCGATCCCACCCAGCCCGTGTGGGCCGGGTGATGTCACCGCCGGATCGATCGGGAGCTACCCGGCGATCATGCGGGATGGATCAGTACCCCCGACCGGATTCGAACCGGCGCTACTGCCTTGAGAGGGCAGCGTGCTAGGCCGCTACACAACGGGGGCTTTGCAGATGAGCTCTGCGAGCTGGCCTACCAGGACTCGAACCTAGACTAACTGAACCAGAATCAGTCGTGCTGCCAATTACACCATAGGCCACCGCGACGCAATCCCCTGCCGGGGATCTTGCTCGGTAGTGCGCTCCCCACCGGACCTCATCGGCCCGCTCGGGCGGCGCAGGAAGAACATTACCCGAAGGTGGACGGCGCTCCAAAACGGGTATCCCCGCGCAGCAGCGGGGGGAGTTCGGTGAGCGACGAGATCCGACACAGCCCGTCGGGCACCTCCTGCGTCCACACCCCGCGGTCGAGCCACACGGCGAAGAGGCCCGCCGCAGCCGCGCCCGCCGCGTCGATCTCGGGTTGGTCCCCCACGTACGCCACCTCGTGCACGGGCAGGCGCAGAGCGTCACAGGCGGCGTGGAACGCCCCGGCGGCGGGTTTGGAGACCCCGAGGTCGGCCGCGCACAGCACGGACTCGAAGCGGTCGCGGACCCCGAGCACGCGCAGCTTGCGGTCCTGGTTGTGGAGGCTGGAGTTCGACAGCACCGCGTGCCGGTGGCTGTCCGCGAGGGCGTCGAGCACGGGCAGCACGTCCGGGAAGAGGCTCCAGGCGTCCTCGTAGTAGGCCACGTAGCGGTGGAACCAGGCGTCGGCCGCGTCGTCGTCGAGCGGGGCGTCGAGGAAGATCCGGACCCGTTCGCGGCGCTGCCCCTCGAAGGTGAGCCCGCCCGCCGCGAAGCGCTCCCACTGGGCGTCGGTGACCTCCCGCCACAGCGCGAGGGCCTGCTCGGCGGTTCCGTACCGCTCCAGCAGGCCCTCGGCGCGCAGGTGCTGTTCCATGCCGGCGCGATCGGCCGTGGTGTAGTCGAAGAGCGTGTCGTCGATGTCCCACACCACGGCGCGAATGCTCATGCGCGCACGCTACCGGTCAGCCTCCGAGCTTCGACAGTGCGGCGTCGATGCGGGCCAGGGCGCGGTCCTTGCCGAGCACCTCCAGCGACTCGAACAGGGGCAGGCCCACGGTGCGGCCGGTGACGGCGACCCGGACCGGGGCCTGGGCCTTGCCGAGCTTCAGACCGTGCTCCTCGCCCGCCGCGAGGACGGCTTCCTTGAGCGCCTCGGGGCTGGCCCAGTCGGCGTCGACGAGCTTGGCCCGAGCCGTGCGCAGCAGCGCGTCGGAGCCCTCCTTCATCGCCTTCTGCCAGGACGCCTCGTCCTGGACGGGCTCCTTCAGGAAGAGGAAGTCGACGTTGGCGGTGATGTCCGACAGGACGGTCAGCCGGGTCTGGGCGTGGGGCGCGATGGCCTCCCACACGGCCTGGTCGAAGTCCTCCGGCGCCCAGGGCGCGTGCGGGGCCCGCAGCCACGGCTCGCAGCGCTCGGCGAAGGTCTTCACGTCGAGCAGCCGGATGTGGTCGGCGTTGATCGATTCGGCCTTCTTGAGGTCGAACCGGGCCGGGTTGGCGTTGACGTCGGAGATCTCGAACGCGGCGACCATCTCGGCCAGCGAGAACACGTCCTGGTCGGCCGAGAAGGACCAGCCGAGCAGGGAGAGGTAGTTGAGCAGGCCCTCGGGGAGGAAGCCGCGCTCGCGGTAGAGGTTCAGCGAGGACTGCGGATCGCGCTTGGAGAGCTTCTTGTTGCCCTCGCCCATGACGTACGGCAGGTGGCCGAAGTCGGGGATCGCCTCGGCCAGGCCCAGGCCGATGAGGGCGCGGTACAGGGCGACCTGCCGCGGGGTGGAGGAGAGCAGGTCCTCGCCGCGCAGCACGTGCGTGATCCCCATGAGGGCGTCGTCGACGGGGTTGACGAGCGTGTACAGGGGGGCGCCGTTGGCACGGACGATGCCGTAGTCCGGAACGTTCTCCGGGGTGAAGGTCAGTTCGCCGCGGACCAGGTCCGTGAAGGTGATCGGCTCGTCCGGCATCCGGAAGCGGATGATCGCGGTGCGGCCCTCGGCCTCGTACGCGGTCCGCTGGGCCTCGGTGAGGTCACGGCAGTGGCCGTCGTAGCCGGAGGGCTTCCCGGCGGCGCGGGCGGCCTCCCGGCGGGCGTCCAGCTCCTCGGTGGTGCAGTAGCAGGGGTACGCGTGGCCGGCCTCGCGCAGCTTCGCCGCCACGTCCGCGTAGACGTCCATGCGCTGCGACTGCCGGTACGGGGCGTGCGGGCCGCCGACCTCGGGGCCCTCGTCCCAGTCCAGCCCGAGCCAGCGCAGCGAGTCGAGGAGCTGCTCGTACGACTCCTCCGAGTCGCGGGCCGCGTCGGTGTCCTCGATGCGCAGGACCAGGGTGCCCTGGTGGTGCCGGGCGAAGGCCCAGTTGAACAGGGCGGTGCGAACCAGGCCCACATGGGGGTTGCCGGTCGGCGAGGGACAGAAACGTACACGGACGGGGCCGTTAACCACGCTGGATCACCTTGTTGGTGAGAGTGCCGATGCCTTCGATGGTGACGGCGACCTCGTCGCCGACGTTGAGGGGCCCGACCCCGGCCGGGGTGCCCGTGAGGATGACGTCCCCCGGGAGCAGGGTCATGGCCTCGGTGAGGTGCACGACCAGGTCCTCGATGGACCTGACCATGTCCTTGGTGTTGCCGAGCTGGCGCTGCTGGCCGTTGACCGTGCACTGGACGGTGAGGTCGCCGGCGGTCGCCAGGTCGATCCCGGTCTCGACCCAGGGGCCCAGGGGGCACGAGCCGTCGAAGCCCTTGGCCCGGGTCCACTGGCCGTCGCTGCGCTGGACGTCACGGGCGGTGACGTCGTTGGCGCAGGTGTAGCCGAGGATCACGTCCTTGACCCGCGCGCGGGGGACGTCCCGGCACAGCCGGCCGATCACCACGGCCAGCTCGGCCTCGTAGTGGACGTCCCGGGAGAAGGACGGGTACGCGACGGGGTCGCCGTGGCCGATGACGGAGGTGCTCGGCTTGAGGAAGGAGACCGGGGTGCTCGGAACCTCGTTGCCGAGTTCCGCGGCGTGGTCGGCGTAGTTGCGGCCGATGCCGATGACCTTGCTCGGGAGGACCGGGGGCAGCAGGCGCACCTGGTCCAGGGGGACGCGGGTGCCCGACAGTTCGAAGTCCGCGAACGGGATGCCCTTGATGATGTTCACGACGAGGCCGTCGGTGGAGCCGGGCGGGCCGTCACCCTCGACGGCGCCGAAGGCCACATGGCCGTCGATGGAGAACCTGGCGATGCGCACGGTGCCTTGCGCCCCTCTTGTTGCTGGCTGGAGATCGGGGGTCCAGGCTAACGCGGCTTCCCCGCGGAGCTCGGCGGCCACTCGCTGCCGCGCGATCGGTCCGACGCGGGGAAGGGCCTCCGGCCCGCGGGTGGTGCGCCCCCCTCGCCGGGGGGCGGGCCGGGCTCAGGCGGTCGGGGCGGCGGGCTCGGGGACCTCGGTGAGGATCGTGCGGCGCGGGTTGGCCGTCTGGGTCGGCAGGTCGAGGGAGTGCGTGGGGACCTCGGCCGGGCCGAGACCGCTGGCGTCCTCGAGGTGGGCCAACGTCGTACGGCGGGGGTTGGCGGTGGTGCGCGACGGCATCGTGGTCTTCATTTGGGGTGCGGACCCTGTCCTGGACTCGGGGCGCCGATTCACCGCCACGGGGCGCTCCCGGCGCGCGGGTTGTCATTTGTGCAATCGTTGTAAAGCGTCAGGCTAAACGCGCAATTCCCCGACGGGGGCCCGATAACGCCGAGGCGGGGGTGTGAGTTTGCTCACGAGTTGCTAGACATTTCCGGCATTTCACAGGGCGGCCCTTCATCCATGAAACGGACATTCATCACCTGAAGCGCCTATTCCGCTCCCGATCATGGCGACTAGGACACCCGGGCAACACTGGCACGTCACTGCGGTATGCCCGTTATGCCCCAGATGAGCTTCTACGTCCTGTCACGGGCGACGCACACCGCGTCACCGAAACCACGGCCTCACCCTCTGCTCTTGTTGGAGATCCTGCACTGTGCTGGAATTCCACGGACCGCCGCAGGAACCAGACCGGCGCACAGGGGGCGCAACGAAGCGCCGAGTGAGCGGCGGAACGAAGAACAGCGCCGGTCACTCACGACCACCACAGGGGTGCGGCAGCGCGCGGCGCCCCTGATTGACGCCGACACCGTCCCACCACTGCGTGGAGGGACGCCTGGTCCAGAGGTTGCGACGCTAGTGCAGGGACGTTTCAAGAGGGATGGCAGCGGTCCGGCGGAGCCGGAGCCGCGCGGCGGGACCGACCGTGGCTCCTCGCCCCAGCACGCCCAGAACCCGGGACCCGTATCCGTGGTCAGCAGCGGCGACGGCGCCGCCCGTCCGACCGCACCCGGCGGACACCCGGGACCGGCGGGACCGGGCGGCCAGCAGGAGGGGGTCCAGGGCCCCGGCGGCACCCCGCCCACGGCCCCGAAGCCGAAGGCCAAGGCCCCGACCGGCCCCGGATCGCGAATAGCGCTCCGCAACTGGCGGATCTCGACCCGTCTGGTCTCGCTGCTCGCCCTCCCCGTGGTCGCCGCGACCTCGCTGGGCGCCCTGCGCATCAACCAGTCGATGGACGACATCCAGCAGCTCGACAACATGAAGCTGCTCACCGACATGACCAAGCAGGCGACCGAGCTGGCCGCCGCGCTCCAGGACGAGCGCGACAACTCCGCCGGTCCGCTCGCGCACGGCGGCAAGTCGACCGACTTCGAGGTCAAGGGTCCCCGCGAGCGGACGGACCGCGCCCGCGACACCTTCCTCCAGGGCACCAAGGCCGTCGACGAGGCCCGGGACCGCGAGGGCCTCGAAGGCGTGCACTCCAGCGTCCTGACGATCTCCAGTCAGCTGAGCGACCTGAAGGAAACCCGCGAGAACGCGTACAAGGACCGCAACTCGTACTCGCAGACCATCGACCAGTACAGCTCGCTGATCGAGGAACTGCTCTCCCTGTCGCAGGACATGGCGCAGGCCACCAGCAACCCGGAGATGGTCCAGCGGACCCGTGCCCTCGCGGCGTTCTCGTCCGCCAAGGAGTACGCGTCCGTCCAGCGCGCGGTCATCGCCGCGGCCCTGCCCCCGAACAAGACGGACCGCGGCCGACTCACCGAGCTGGACCGGCGCTACGCGAAGAGCGTCGCCGACAAGGAAGACTCCGAGCTCAGCACCTTCCAGCAGATCTACGAAGGTGACGACGCCGAGCTGCTGAAGCCCATCGACAAGGGCCAGTCGACGATCAAGGAGGCGGCGGAGTACACCCGCCGTGTCCTGGCGACCGAAGGCGGGCTGCAGGCCGCCTCCAAGCGGTCGTACAAGGACTGGCTGGACGCCAGCACCACCAAGATCGAAGCGATGAAGAAGATCGAGCGGACGCTGCTCGGTGAGATGGAGCAGAAGGCCCGCGAGCTGCGCGACGAGTCGGAGCGCGGAGCGATCATCAGCGGTGCGCTGATCCTGATCGTCCTCGGCGTCTCGCTCGTCGGCGCGTTCGTGGTGGCCCGCTCCATGATCCGCTCGCTGCGACGGCTCCAGGACACCGCGACCAGGGTCGCCCAGGACCGGCTCCCCGAGCTGGTCAAGCAGCTGTCCGAGACCGACCCGCAGGACGTCGACACCTCCGTCGAGTCGGTCGGCGTGCACTCCCGGGACGAGATCGGCCAGGTGGCCGCGGCCTTCGACGACGTGCACCGCGAAGCGGTCCGGCTGGCCGCCGAACAGGCCCTGCTGCGGGGCAACGTCAACGCGATGTTCACCAACCTCTCGCGCCGTTCCCAGGGCCTCATCCAGCGCCAGCTCTCGCTGATCTCCGAGCTGGAGTCCCGCGAGGCCGACCCCGACCAGCTCTCGTCGCTGTTCAAGCTCGACCACCTCGCGACCCGCATGCGCCGTAACGGCGAGAACCTGCTCGTCCTCGCGGGCGAGGAGCCCGGCCGCCGCTGGACCCGTCCGGTGCCGCTGGTCGACGTGTTGCGCGCCGCCGCCTCCGAGGTGGAGCAGTACGAGCGGATCGAGCTGTCGTCGGTGCCGGGCACCGAGGTCGCCGGCCGGGTCGTCAACGACCTCGTGCACCTCCTCGCCGAGCTGCTGGAGAACGCCACCTCGTTCTCCTCGCCGCAGACCAAGGTCAAGGTCACCGGGCACGCCCTGCCCGACGGCCGGGTGCTCATCGAGATCCACGACACCGGCATCGGCCTCTCCCCCGAGGACCTGGCGGCGATCAACGAACGCCTCGCCTCGCCGCCCACCGTGGACGTCTCGGTCTCCCGCCGCATGGGCCTGTTCGTGGTCGGCCGGCTGTCCCAGCGGCACGGCATCCGCATCCAGTTGCGCCCCTCGGACTCCGGCGGCACCACCGCCCTGGTCATGCTCCCCGTCGACGTCGCCCAGGGCGGCAAGCGGGGACCGGTCGGCAAGCCGGGCATGCCCGGCGGTCCCGGCCCCTCGGGTGCTCCCGGCATCCCGCCCGGCGGTCCCGCCGCCGCACAGGCGTCGGCCGGTGCCGCCGCCCGCCGGGGCGGTCAGGGCCCCGCCGCCGGACGGCCCGGGGTGAGTGCTCCCCAGGGTGGTCCGCGCGCGGCGCTGCCGGGCCGGGACGGTGTCCCGCAGGGTCCCGGTGGACCGGGCGGTGCCATGCCTCCCGGCGCTCCGCAGGGACGTCCGGCACCCGCAGGTGCCGGCCCCTTCGGCCAGGGCGGCCAGGGTGCACCGGGCGGCCAGGGCGCGGGTCCGCACGGACTCCAGTCCACCGGGACGGGCCTGCCGGGTCGACCCGGCGCGCGTCCCCCGGGACAGCCCGGGCAGCCCGGACCGGGTGCGCCCGGCGGTCCGCGACCGGACGGTCACCCCAGCGGTGGCGGCTCCGGCCGCCCCGGTGGTGCCCCCACGTTCGACGGGTTCGGCAACCGCACCGGCGCCCGTCCGGCGCAGGGCGACGGCCGGCCCGAGCGCGGCGGCCCCGCACCGGACGGCCACCGTCCGCAGCTCCCGGCCCGCGGCGGCCCGCGGGCCGAACTGCCGGGCACCGGCGTTCCGCAGCCGACTCCCGGCTGGGACGACGAGGGCGCACGCCCCGCCGCCCCCCGGGCGAACGGCGAGGCCCCGCGGGGCCACGAGGAGCCCGGCGCGACCTCGCAGTTCCCCCGGTTCGACGAGTACCCGGGCGCCTCGCCCGCCGACACCTCGGCCTTCCCCCCGGTGGACGAGCGCCGCGGCGGCCCCGCCCCGGAGTTCAACCGGCCCGACGGCGACGCCCAGGTGTCCTCGCAGGACTTCGGCGCACCGCGCCCGGACCCCGGCCACCAGCGGCCCGGCGGCGGTCAGGACAGCCAGTTCGTCCGCTCGGACGTCTTCGGGACGCCGGCGGCCCCGGCCGCTCCGGCTCCGCAGGGGCCGGCCGACACCGGTCAGTTCCCGGTGGTCCAGCCGACCGCCTACGAGGACCGCACGCCGAGCGTCCCCGGTTACGGCCGGGGCCCGGCGGACACCGGCCAGTTCGAGCGCCCCGCCCAGGACACCGGCCCGTACGAGCAGCCCGCCCACGACACCGGCCAGTTCGAACGGCCGGCCCACGAGACGGGCCAGTACGAGCAGCCCGCCCAGGACACCGGCCCGTACGAGCGCCCCGTCCTGGACGGCAGCGGAACCGGTCCGTACGAGCTGCCGGCACAGGACACCGGCCAGTTCGAGCGGCCCGCCCACGACACCGGCTCGTACGAGCGGCCGGTACCGCAGTACGGGCAGGAGGCCCCCCAGGGGCCCGGTGCCGGGTTGCCCCCCGCGGGCCCGGGCGACGGCCGCACCCCGCTGTACGACACGTTGGAGACGGACTGGTTCCGCGGTCAGCGGGCCGCCGAGCAGCCGGTGGACGACGCCGCCCGCGCCGAGGGCCCCGGGCTCCCGGAGCGCCCGTCGCTGCCGGCCCGTGCCGAGGAGCACCCCGGTGCGCAGGTCGCCCCTGCGGCGGGTCCCGCGGCCGGCACCGGCTCCTGGCGGACCTCGCCCAACGACGAACTCGTCCGGCAGGCCGAGCGGGTGCGCCAGCCCACCGCGGGCGGCGTCACCACCTCGGGGCTGCCCCGGCGGGTACCCCGTGCGAACCTCGTTGCGGGCACGGCCCAGCAACAACAGCACCAGACCGGTCCGCAGGTCTCGCGCGCGCCCGATGACGTGCGTGGACGGCTGACCAATCTCCGAAGGGGCATCCAGCAGGGTCGACAGGCCGGCAACGGTCCGTCGACCGGCAACTATCCCCGCCCCACTCACCAGCAGGAGCACTAAGTTGAGCCCGATGAGCCAGGCGGCACAGAACCTGAACTGGTTGATCACCAACTTCGTGGACAACACCCCCGGGGTGTCCCACACCGTGGTGGTCTCCGCCGACGGACTCCTTCTGGCGATGTCGGAAGGGTTTCCGCGGGACCGGGCCGACCAGCTCGCGGCGGTCGCGTCCGGTCTGACCTCGCTGACCGCGGGAGCCTCGCGGATCTTCGAAGGCGGTACCGTGACCCAGACCGTGGTGGAGATGGAGCGCGGCTTCCTCTTCCTCATGTCGGTCTCGGACGGCTCCTCGCTGGCCGTCCTGGCCCACCCCGAGTGCGACATCGGTCTCGTCGGGTACGAGATGGCCCTGCTCGTGGACCGCGCGGGGTCGGTACTCACTCCGGACCTGCGCGCAGAACTGCAGGGGAGCCTCCTCCACTGAACCCGCCTTCCCGTCTCCCGCCCCGTCCGTCCCGTCCGACCCACTGCCCAGCCGATCGAACCGCCCCACTCACCGTCCGGCCGCCATTCGATCCCCCCACCGGCTCTGTCAGACGGCACGCAGACTCCCTGCTGTCCCGCCCGGAGGATTCATGACCCCGCCACCCGCCTCTCACGATCAGTACGGAGCCTCACACCACGCGCCGTACACGCAGGAGGGCGACCAGCCGCTGGTGCGTCCGTACGCGATGACCGGCGGTCGGACCAGGCCGCGGTACCAGCTCGCCATCGAAGCCCTGGTGAGCACCACCGCCGACCCCGCCGCGCTGATGGGGCTGCTCCCCGAGCACCAGCGGATCTGCCACCTGTGCCGTGAGGTCAAGTCGGTCGCCGAGGTCTCGGCGTTGCTGTCCATGCCCCTCGGGGTGGCCCGGATCCTCGTGGCCGACCTGGCGGAAGCGGGACTGGTGGCCATTCACCAGCCCGGCGGCGACGAGAACGCCGGTGGTCAGCCGGACGTGACACTGCTCGAAAGGGTGCTCAGTGGACTTCGCAAGCTCTGACTCGGGGGCGGCGCGCTCGACCACCAGCGCGAAGATCGTGGTGGCGGGCGGCTTCGGCGTGGGCAAGACCACGTTCGTCGGCGCGGTCTCGGAGATCAACCCGCTGCGTACCGAGGCCGTCATGACGTCCGCCAGCGCGGGAATCGACGACCTCACACACACCGGCGACAAGACCACCACCACGGTGGCCATGGACTTCGGCCGCATCACACTCGACCAGGACCTCATCCTCTACCTGTTCGGCACCCCCGGACAGGACCGCTTCTGGTTCATGTGGGACGACCTCGTACGCGGCGCCATCGGCGCCGTCGTGCTGGTCGACACCCGCCGCCTCGCCGACTGCTTCCCCGCCGTCGACTACTTCGAAAACTCCGGCCTCCCCTTCGTCATCGCCCTCAACGGCTTCGACGGACACCAGCCGTACACCCCGGACGAAGTGCGCGAGGCCCTCCAGATCGGCCCCGACGCCCCCATCATCACCACCGACGCCCGCCACCGCGCCGACGCCAAGAGCGCGCTCATCACCCTCGTGGAACACGCCCTCATGGCCCGACTGCGGTAGGCACCAAGTCATCCCCCGCCTACGGAAGTTGCCGTAGGCAAACGAGAACCCGCCGCACGGTCCGCGACGGTGGGTGACCGTGTTCATAACGTTTCGAAAGAGAATTGCGCCGTAGTCGCCACGTGTCGGAGTCACACGGTGCCGCTGCGCCACCAGAGCCCCGCCTTTTGGCGGGGCTCGCTCTTTATGACCGTTTTATCTGGGGTCCCACGGAGCCGGAACCCTCGCATCCGACTGTTTGGAATCGCACAGCCTGACGTGCTGGAATGCGCTGAACTGCCCAGTAGCCACGGGCAGCCCGGAGACGATGCGGCACAAGGATTGGTGCCGACGCCGAGAGGTTGTTGGTCGAGTGAGGCGAGGCAAGAGCACTCCCGAGCCGTCGGCGCGGGGCAACTTCACCCCGCCGCCCCGCGCGGCGGCGCCCTCGAACATATCCGCCGGACCCGCCCCCGCGGGCCGCTCCGGCGGACGGCTCTCGCCCCGCAACTGGCGCGTGCCGGCCCGGCTGAACGCCATCCTGCTCCTGCCCGTCCTGGTCGGACTCGTGATGGGCGGCTTCCAGGTCAAGGGGTCCGTCGACACCTGGCACGAGGCCGAGGACGCCGAGGCCACCGCCCGGCTCGTCCGGGCCTCCCTCACCTACGCCAACCGACTCATCGACGAACGTGACGTGACGGCCGCCCCCCTGCTCCGGGGACGCACCGACGACCCGGTGATCGCCCAGTCCCGGCGGGCGACCGACACCGCGGCCGAGGAGTTCGACGTCGCCGCCCGCAACATGCCGGACGACGCCGGCCTCAAGCGGCGCTTGGCGGCGTTCCGCACGGTGGAGGGCGACCTCACCGAGCTGCGCTCCGCCGCGTACACCAAGAAGCTGTCGGGGGTGCGCACCGAGGAGGGTTACGTCGAGGTCCAGCACCCCCTGATGGAGTTCGCCAACGAGCTCGGACTCGGCACCGGCAACATCACCAGCTACGGGCGGACCGTGTACGCCATCTCGCTGGGCAAGGCCGCGGTGTCGCTGCAACGTTCCGTCGGCATGCACATCCTGGTCGCGCCCGGCCCCGACGCCACCAGCCTGGACCGTCAGAAGCTGGCCGTCAGCAGCTACGCGTACTTGGAGGGCATCGCCCTGGACGAGTACGCCGGCGGCGGCACCCCCCAGGACATGGCGCGGCTGGAGGAGGTCACCGAGAAGGTCAAGTCGGACGCCAAGGCCCTGGTCGAGAAGGCCGAGGACGGGGCCGACGCGCGCGGCAAGGAGTACGTGCCCCCGCCGTCGACCACCGAGATGGTGGCCAAGATGGCCGCGCTGACCGGCACCGGGCGCGAGGCCCGCGCGGCACTCACCGAGGACGGCGTCACCGCCGACAGTTGGTGGGCGGTGAACACCCTCAAGTTCGACGGCTACCGCACCATCGAGGCCGAACTCGCCGACAAGGCGGTCAACGAGGCCGCCGAGATCGCGGACGGGGCCCGTCAGGACACCTTCCTCACCAGTGCGGCGATCGTGGTCGCCCTGCTCACCGCGTTCCTCCTGGCCGGGCTCATGGCCCGGCAGATGAGCCACTCCATGAGCCGGTTGCGCAACGCGGCCTTCGGCGTCGCCGAGCAGCGGCTGCCGATGCTGGTCGACCAGTTGTCGCGGGCCGAGCCGGGCCGGGTCGACACCCGGGTGGAGCCCATCCCGATCCACACGACGGACGAGATCGGCGAGGTGGCCCGCGCCTTCGACCAGGTGCACCGCGAGGCCGTGCGACTCGCCTCCGAGCAGGCCCTGTTGCGGGGCAACATCAACGCGATCTTCACCAACCTCTCGCGCCGCAACCAGTCCCTCATCGAGGGCCAGCTCACGCTGATCACGGAGCTGGAGAACAGCGAGGCCGATCCGGAACAGCTGGAGAGCCTGTTCCGGCTGGACCACCTCGCCACCCGCATGCGGCGCAACGGCGAGAACCTGCTCGTCCTCGCGGGCGAGGAACCCGGGAGCCGCTGGGACCAGCCGGTGCCGCTGATCGACGTGCTGCGCGCCTCCTCCTCGGAGGTGGAGCAGTACGAGCGCATCGAGCTGTCCGGGGTGCCCGAGGCGGACATCCACGGTCGCGCGGTCACCGACCTGGTGCACCTGCTGTCCGAGCTGTTGGAGAACGCGACGACGTTCTCCTCGCCGCAGACCAGGGTCAAGGTGACCGCGACCCGGCTGCCCGACGCCCGGATCGTGATCGAGATCCATGACAAGGGCATCGGTCTGACCACCGAGGACTTCGCGGACATCAACCACAAGCTGGCCAATCCCCCGACCGTGGACGCCGCGGTCTCCCAGCGCATGGGGCTGTTCGTGGTCGGTCGGCTGGCCGACCGGCACGGCATCCGCGTCCAGTTGCGTCCCTCGGGCGAGCAGGCCGGGACGACCTCCCTGGTCATGCTGCCCGACGCGATCACGCACGGGGGCGGCGACCAGCAGCCCGGTGACGTCCCGCCGGTCGACGCGGCGGGGAGCACCCCGCTGGCGCAGATGATCTCCGGACAGCCGGGCCGGGGCGCCGGCCCCCTGCGGACCGCCGCCGAGCTGGGGTTCGACGACAGCCGGTACCCGCAGGCACCCGACGAGGTCCGGGAACCGGACCCGGTTCAAGCGCCGCTCAGGTCACCGGAGCACGCGGTGTCCCCGGAGGGCGGGCCCGAGGGCGGCGTCCACCCGGGCGGTTCCGGCCACGACGGGAGCGTTCCGCAGCCCACCGCGTACGACCCGCACCTCCCCTACCCGCAGGACACCCCGGTCGGCTATCCGCCGCAACCGGTGAACGGGTACCCGCAGCAGCATTCCGACGCCTACGGACAGGTGTCCGGAACGTCCTACGAGGACCCCTTCTTCAGGTCGTCCGACGGCTATCAGGAACAGTCCCATCCGGAAGCCGACCGACAAGATCCGGACGGAATCGCGCCGGAACCTTTCGGCAGTTACGAGGCGCGGCCCCACCAGCCGGGGTGGCAGCACCAGAACGGCTCCCCGGAGGGCCTCCCGCAGGACCTCGCGGGGTATCCGGAATCCATACGGCCCGCTGACGCGGGTGCCGCGGAGCGCGTAGGCTTCGATCGTCCGGAACCGACCGCGGTCGCGGGTCATCCGCTGACCGGTGCCGGTCTACCCCGTCGTGGCTCCCCGTCGAGCGACGACGGTGCCACGGGCGCAGGCCAGCAGTGGCTGTCGGACGCCGGCCAGGACGTCGACGGACCCCAGCGGTCTACGTCGGGCGAGCGGCCGGTGGACGACGGGAGCGGGAACGGCGGTGACTGGCGCTCGGCCAACGACGACCGGTGGCAGCGCGCCGAACAGCTCCGCAGGCCCAAGGCCGACGGGGTCACCGCTTCCGGGCTGCCGCGACGGGTGCCCAGGGCCAATCTGGTCGAGGGCACCGCAGAGCAGACCCCGCAGGGCGGCCCGCAGGTCTCCCGCGCGCCCGAGGACGTCAGGGGCAGGCTCAGCAACCTGCGCCGGGGCGTCCAACGGGGGCGTCAGGCGGGAAGTGAGATGAACGGCCAGACCACTGGGGATGACCACAGTGGTTCTGGGAGCACCTACAACCAGGAGCGTTAGTGTGAGCCCGATGAGCCAGGCGGCACAGAACCTGAACTGGTTGATCACCAACTTCGTGGACAACACCCCCGGGGTGTCCCACACCGTGGTGGTCTCCGCCGACGGACTCCTTCTGGCGATGTCGGAAGGGTTTCCGCGGGACCGAGCCGACCAGCTCGCGGCGGTCGCGTCCGGCCTGACCTCGCTGACCGCGGGAGCCTCGCGGATCTTCGAAGGCGGCAGCGTGAACCAGACCGTCGTGGAGATGGAGCGCGGCTTCCTCTTCCTCATGTCGATCTCGGACGGCTCCTCGCTGGCCGTCCTGGCCCACCCCGAGGCCGACATCGGTCTCATCGGGTACGAGATGGCCCTGCTGGTCGACCGCGCGGGGTCGGTGCTCACTCCGGACCTGCGCGCCGAGCTCCAGGGGAGCCTGCTCAACTGAGCGGCGCCCACGGGAGGTTCCGGGAAGAGGGATACTTCCCGGACGGCATTCCCCTCACCGACGGTCAGGCGATGCGTAGGCACGTCCCGGAGTCGTAAGGTTTCGGGACGCGGCTCCCCACGGTTGGGTGCCCGGCACAGCAGGAGGAGGAAGAAGTGGCAACATCCCCAAGCGGTTCCCCGGGTCGCTGGTCGTACGGCCAGGAGCACGGCGAAGACTCGCGGAACCGGTACAACTTCCCCTCCACGCCGAGCAGTCGACCACAGCAACCCCTGCCCCAACCGCCCCAGCGGCCTCAGGGTCCCTCGCCCTACGAGTCGCACCGGCCGCGCGTACCCCGCGTTCCCCCCGTGTACCCCCAGCGCAGGTCACCCGACCCGGCGCCTGCGGGTTCCGCGAGCAACCCCCTCGTGCGTCCGTACGCCATGACCGGCGGACGGACCAGGCCGCGGTACCAGCTCGCCATCGAAGCACTGGTGAGCACCACCGCACAACCGCACCAGCTCCAAGGGCAATTGCCGGAGCACCAGCGGATCTGCAATCTGTGCCGGGAGATCAAGTCGATCGCCGAGGTCTCGGCGTTGCTGACGATCCCTCTCGGTGTGGCCAGGATCCTCGTCGCCGACTTGGCGGAGGCGGGCCTGGTCGCCATTCATCAGCCCGGCGGCGACGACAGCGCCGGCGGGCAGCCAGACGTGACATTGCTCGAAAGGGTGCTCAGTGGACTTCGCAAGCTCTAGCGGCGGATCCGCCCGGTCGACCACCAGCGCGAAGATCGTGGTGGCGGGCGGCTTCGGCGTGGGCAAGACCACGTTCGTCGGCGCGGTCTCGGAGATCAACCCGCTGCGTACCGAGGCCGTCATGACGTCCGCCAGCGCGGGAATCGACGACCTCACACACACCGGCGACAAGACCACCACCACGGTGGCCATGGACTTCGGCCGCATCACACTCGACCAGGACCTCATCCTCTACCTGTTCGGCACCCCCGGACAGGACCGCTTCTGGTTCATGTGGGACGACCTCGTACGCGGCGCCATCGGTGCCATCGTGCTGGTCGACACCCGCCGCCTCGCCGACTGCTTCCCCGCCGTCGACTACTTCGAAAACTCCGGCCTCCCCTTCGTCATCGCCCTCAACGGCTTCGACGGAAGTCAGCCCTACACCCCGGACGAAGTGCGCGAGGCCCTCCAGATCGGCCCCGACACTCCCATCATCACCACCGACGCCCGCCACCGCGCCGACGCCAAGAGCGCGCTCATCACCCTCGTGGAACACGCCCTCATGGCCCGACTGCGCTGATCGGTGCTCCGTACCGGGCGGGTGCGGAGCAGACGGAAGGAGCCGCACCGGTACGCATCCGGTGCGGCTCCTCCTCGTTGCGGACCCGTTAGGCGGCGCGCGTCCCGGGGCAGACGTGAACACATGGCCACCACCCCGGACGGACGCACCGTACCGCCGCCGCGCGGCGATGAACGCACCATGCTGGAGAGCTGGTTGGACCTGCACCGGGCGACCCTGGTGCTCAAGTGCGAGGGGTTGGACGACGCCCAGGCCCGCACGGCCTCGGTGGAGCCCTCCCGGATGACCCTGCTGGGCCTGGTGCAGCACCTGGCGGAGGTGGAACGCACCTGGTTCCAGCGGGTGTTCGCGGCCCGTGAGGTGCCGCGGGTCCACCCCGAGTCCGGTGCGGACGGGTTCGCCCCGGTGCCGGGGCTGACCCTGGAGCGGGCGCTCGCCGACTGGCGGGCCGAGGTCGAGCGGGGCCGGGCGCTGACCGCGGACGCCGGGCTGGACGACCTGGGCGTGCTGTCGACGGAGAACGCCCAGGTCGTCGGTGGGGAGGAGGTGTCCCTGCGCTGGATCCTGGTGCACCTGATCGAGGAGTACGCCCGGCACAACGGGCATGCGGACCTGCTGCGCGAGCGGGTGGACGGACGCGTGGGCGCCTAGGGGCCGGGGACGCCTGGCAGGACGCCGTCGGGCCCCCCCCCCGGGGGGGGGGGGGGCCCCCCCGCCGCCGCGCGGCCGGGGGGGCCCCCCCCCCCCAGCGGGGGGGCCCCCGGCGTCGTGTGGGGGCCCGACGCCCACAACCAGGAGGATGGACACACCAGAGCGCGGATCTTAGAG
>NZ_JBHWIQ010000011.1:0-70374 GCF_042732055.1 Streptomyces sp. NPDC059816 | reverse complement strand
CCCGCGGGCGCCCCCCCGGGGGGGTCGGGTGCGGGCCGACGGCGCGAAGCGTGACCGGTGGCTCAGACCTGCCAGCTGTGCGGCGCGCGGAACCCGTACTGGCGCTCCAGCCGACGCCAGCCGGGCTTGGCCACGGGCGTGGCGGTGGCGGGCTCCGCGGTCCCGGCAGCGGCGCGCGCCAGCAGGATCGCGGTGAGGGCGGCCACCTCCTCGGGTTCGGCGTGGCCCTTCTCGACGCGCAGCAGACCGGGCTCGGTCGCGGAGGCGATGGTCGTCATGGGTGCTACTCCGTGTGGGTGAGGGTGTGGGGTAGGGGGGCGCGGCGGCGCCGCCCCCTACTGCGGAGGGTTGCCGTGCTTGCGCGAGGGCAGGTCCGCGTGCTTGGAGCTCAGCATCGCGAGCGAGCGGATCAGCACCTCACGGGTCTCGGCGGGGTCGATGACGTCGTCCACGAGCCCGCGCTCGGCGGCGTAGTACGGGTGCATCAACTCGGACTTGTACTCCTTGACCATGCGGGTGCGCATGGCGTCCGGGTCGGGGGCACCGGCGATCTGGCGGCGGAAGATCACGTTGGCGGCCCCGTCGGCGCCCATGACCGCGATCTCGTTGGTGGGCCAGGCGAAGGTGAGGTCCGCGCCGATGGACTGCGAGTCCATGACGATGTACGCACCTCCGTACGCCTTGCGCAGGATCAGCGAGATCCTCGGCACGGTGGCGTTGCAGTACGCGTACAGCAGTTTGGCGCCGTGCCGGATGATCCCGCCGTGTTCCTGGTCGACCCCCGGGAGGAATCCCGGAACGTCCAGCAGGGTCACGATCGGAATATTGAAAGCGTCACACATCTGGACGAAGCGCGCAGCTTTTTCGGACGCTTCGATGTCCAGGACCCCGGCGAGGGTCTGCGGCTGGTTGGCGACGATCCCGACGACCTGGCCGTCCAGTCGGGCCAGGGCGCAGATGATGTTGCGCGCCCAGCGCTCGTGGACCTCCAGGTAGTCGCCGTCGTCGACCAGCTCCTCGATGACCTTGGCCATGTCGTAGGGGCGGTTGCCGTCGGCGGGCACCAGGTCGAGCAGGACGTCGGAGCGGCGCTCGGCGGGGTCCTCGGCGACCGTCCGCGGCGGGTTCTCGCGGTTGTTCTGCGGGAGCAGCGACAGCAGGTAGCGGACCTCGGCGATGCAGGTCTCCTCGTCGTCGTACGCGAAGTGCGCGACGCCGGAGGTCTCGGCGTGGACGTCGGCGCCGCCGAGTCCGTTCTGGGTGATCTCCTCACCGGTGACGGCCTTGACGACGTCGGGGCCGGTGATGAACATCTGCGAGGTCTCGCGGACCATGAAGACGAAGTCGGTCAGGGCGGGGCTGTAGGCCGCGCCGCCCGCGCAGGGGCCGAGCATCACGCTGATCTGGGGGATGACTCCGGAGGCGCGGGTGTTGCGCTGGAAGATCCCGCCGTAACCGGCGAGGGCGGAGACGCCCTCCTGGATGCGGGCGCCGGCGCCGTCGTTCAGGGACACCAGGGGCGCGCCGGCCGCGATGGCCATGTCCATGATCTTGTGGATCTTGGTGGCGTGGGCCTCGCCCAGCGCACCGCCGAAGATCCGGAAGTCGTGGGCGTAGACGAAGACCGTGCGGCCCTCCACCGTCCCCCAGCCGGTGACCACGCCGTCCGTGTAGGGCCGCTTGGCCTCCAGGCCGAAGCCGGTGGCCCGGTGCCGACGGAGCTGCTCGACCTCCTGGAACGACCCGGCGTCGAGCAGCAGCTCGATGCGCTCGCGGGACGTCAGCTTGCCCTTGGCGTGCTGGGCCTCGGTCGCCTTCTCGCTGGGCCCCCGCAGCGCCAGCTCCCGGATCGCGTGGAGCTCGGCCACCCGGCCGCGCGCGTCGGTGGGCTCGTCCCCCGTGAGTCCCGAGGCGTCCGATGAGCCAGGGGAGCCAGTCTCGTCCAAAACGGTCATGTAGCGACCATACGAAGTCGACCGAGCAAAACGGCCCGTCGACTCCGTACAGTCTCCGGCCCGTTTTCCTGGTACCCCCGAACAGATCGGTGCGGACACCGTCGCGAACCTCCTGCCAGGGGGGTCGGGGGGTTGTGGGGTCTCCACAAACCGCTCAGGGCAGGGTCACCTCACACCGGTGGGTCGCGCAGACGGTGCCGGGGGTGATCCGCAACCGTAGTCGACGTCCGGTCGCCAGGACCTCGACGCCCGGGTCCCGGGCGAGCGTGCGGCCCACCGGACGGTCCCAGACGAGGTCCAGGGGGCGCCCGGTGCGCGGTGGTTCACTCACACACAGCGTGGCGGTGCGGCCACGCAGCCGTACCAGGACGCTGGCCGGCGCCGAGACCGTGAGGTCCCCGGCCGTGCCGGCCCGCCAGAAGTTCACCGCGAGGACCCCGAGCGGGTGGACCGCCACGGCCTGGCGGTCAGCGTCGTTGGCGGGGACCGACAGCCAGCCGGGGTCGGCGGCCCGGGCGACGACGGCCGGGAGCGGGGCCCCGGGCAGCACGGCGTAGGCGTACTCCCCTGCGGTGGGGTCGGTCCCGTGGTCCAGCCACAGGGTCTGCCAGTGCCGGGTGCGGCGCTCGGGTGCCCCGTCGGTGTTGATGTCGGACCAGCTCCCGGTGCGTTCCTCGCGCAGGGTCCGCAGGGCCGGGCCGCCGGCCAGCACCCAGCCGCCGTGCCCTTCCAGGTGGGCCCAGCGGGGGCGGGGTCCGGGGTCGGTGCGCAGTCGCGCGGTGCCGGCCGCGCCGAGGTTGCGCTGGTCGACGACCGTCTCCACGGGCACGCCGTCGGTGGCGGTGATCCCCGCGCCCAGGCACACCACGGTGTCGGCGAGGAAGAACCACGACTTCTTGGCCCGCAGGGTCGAGCCGAGGCCGTGCAGGTCCTGCCCGACGGCCGCGTACGTCCCGTCCGTGGTGCCGCCCACCCAGCGGGCGGGCGGTCGCGGGGCGCCCCATTCGCCGCCGGCCCGGTCGGGGAGGCGTCGGGTGGAGACCGTGGTGCCGGGCAGTCGGTACCAGTCGACCGTGGGCCAGTACCAGTCGCCGTACTGGTCCGTCGGGCGGTCGGCGGGCCACCACTGGAGGAGGCCGGCGGCCGTGTGCCAGCCGCGCGGGTTCTCGCCGGCCCCGCACTCGTAGTGGGAGGTGCGGCTCGACGTCATGGCGAGCGCCGCGGTGAACGCGGGACGGCGGTGGACCGCGCGGTCCATCGCGGGGAACAGGGTGTGGCCGACCGGTTCGGGGGCCGCGCGCACCGGGCGGGCGGCGACCCGGTGCAGCCGGGCCAGGTCGGCCGGGTCGAACTGCGGGGAGGTGAGCAGGGGAAGGACGGTGTCCCGGGCGATCCAGCCCTTGATCCGGGCGTTCCACTCCTCCCGTCGGGCGGGGGTGATCCCGTGGGCGGCCCCGCCCGGGGACTGTGCGAGCAGGGCGATCGCGGCGATGACGGCGTGCCCGTGGTAGTGGTCGCCGCGCGGGACGCCGTCGTCGGAGCGGAGCAGCCCGCGGCTGATGGCCCGGCCGTTGACGACGTCCATCATCAGTCCGTCGAGGAGCAGCGGGGCGAACGCCCGCTCCACGCCGTCGGCGACGTTGCGCCGGGCCGGGTCGGTCACCTCCCAGGGCGATCCGTCGAGCAGGGCGAGGAGTCGGGCGAGCCCGTCCAGCATCACCTGGCCGTAGGTGCCGGTGTACGGGACGGAGGTGTGTTGGAGGAACGAGCCGTCGGCGTGCAGGCCGTCGCCCTCGATGACGTGCGGGAACACCGGGGAGAGCGCGTCGCGGGCGAGGGCCAGGCGGTCGCCGTCGCGGCCGAGGACTCCGCGCAGGGCAACCGAGCGGCACTGGTCGACGCGGTTGGCCCCGGTGGAGGTGCCGGTGTACGCGCCGAGGGCGGTGTCGGGCACGAAGTGGTCCACGGCCGCGCAGGCCGCGGTGCGCTGCTGGGCGGTGAGGCGGTCGCCGAGGGCGAGGGCGGTGTCCATCAGCGGGCGGGGGCAACCGATCTGCCACTCCCACCAGTTGCCGTGGGGTTCGGTGCCCGGGTGGTAGACGGTGGCGGAGAGGTGGTCGAGGCCGCGGAGCACGGCGGCCAGCAGGGTCGGGTCGTCGGTGCGGCCGGTGCCGGCTTGGACGTGCGCCCGGGTCATCGTCCACAGCCGGGTGTAGCTGCGGGTGATGCCGGCGGGACGGGCGAAGGGCTGGTCGGGCCAGAGCGCGGTACGGGTCGGGGCCATCGTCGCGCGCCAGTGCTCCGCCCGGTCGCCGAGCGCGCGCAGTCGGGCGGCGTACGGTTCGGCCGCCGGGTCGTAGCCGGTGCCCAGCGCGAGGTCCAGCCAGCGGCGGCGCAGGGCGGTGAACGGTGCGCCGGCGTCTTGGGCTGCGGGGGTGCTCGGACGGTACGGGACGGTGCTCGCGGCTGCGGCGAGCAGCACGGTCCGTCGGGTGGGGGTCATACCGCCCTGGTACCCGGGCCGGGGCCGGTCGGCTCGGAATCCACCCGTGGTGACGGGCACACGGGCGGACCCCGCCGGGAGCGGTGGCTCCCGGCGGGGTCCGGGGGGGGCGGCCGGCGCGGGGTGGGCGCCGGCCGGGGGTGCGGTGGTTCAGCCGGTGCAGCGGAACCGGGCGTCGCCCCAGTCGGCGTGGTCGTTGCCGACCCCGTCGCCGCCGTCGCCGACCACCAGGTCGACGTAGCGGGCGCCGGTCACGTCCGCGGTGAGGGACCAGGCCGGGTCGCTGGCCTTCAGCACCGGCGACTTGACCTTCTGGGCGCCGTCCGCGAGCACGCTGAACTGGACGCTGCCGCGGCTGCTCTGCACGTCGTCGACGCCGACCTCGGCCGTGAAGGCGGTGCACTGGCCGCCGAGGAAGTAGCGGACCGTGGACGCGGCGTGGGTGCCGAGCCCCTTGGTGTAGCCGACGCCGCCGATCTTCAGCGGGGAGCCGTCGCCGGTGCCCGTCTCGCCGTTGGAGAGGTCCCGTTCCACCGGTCCCCACCCGTTGCTGCTGTCGGTCCAGTCCAGGTCGCTGGCCCAGGCGTCGGCGGTCGGGGGCGGCGGCAGGGTGCGCACCGTCGTCTCGGCGTCGAGGGTCCGCCGCTCGCCGTCGAGGACGTACGTGGCCTTGGCCGCGAGCCGGTAGGAGCGGTAGGGGGCGTCGATCGGCGGGGTCACCCGCCAGGTGGTGGTGGCCTTGGTGCCGGGCGCGACCGGAGTGGCGGTGCTCGGCCCGACCGGCTCGGCGCGCCAGCCCTCGGGCAGTTCCAGGGCGACGCTCAGCTCACGGGCGTCGGTCCGCTCGAAGCTGGTGAAGGTGGCGGTGACCTCGTTCGCGGCGCCGGGCTCCAGGGTCGGGGACTGCCCCGCGAGCTTCAGCTGTGCGCAGGCGGGCCGCTCGGTGCTCGGGCCGAGGTCGGTGACGCGGAAGTCGTCCAGCACGAAGTCCGCGTTGTCGTCGGCGTCCTGACGCATCCGTAGCCCCACCCAGGTGTCACCGCAGCCGGCGACCACGTTCTCGGTGAAGCGGCCGGTGGTGCGCTGTTCGGGCACGGCGGTGCTGCGGGTCTCCACGGTCTGGGCGGCGCCGCTGGCGATCTGGTCGTAGCCGGTCACCCACTCGAAGGAGTCGGCGTGGCTCGACTGGTAGGCGAAGTCGACCCGGTAGGCCCGGCCGGGCTCCAGCGGAACGGTAGCCGGGGTGGTGCGGTAGACGATGCCGCCCTTGTTGCCCTCGTGGGTCTTCAGCGACTCCTCGCCGTCGAGGACGTCGTCGATCAGCTTGCCGTTCCAGCCGGACTGGGTGTACGGGGCGTTCTTCTGGGCGAGGTGGGTGCGCGGGTCGGTGACCCCGCCCGCGGCGCCCTTGGCGAAGGGGCCCCAGCCCTGGTCGACGTTCTCGAAGTCCTCCTGGACGAGCGTGGTGGCGGGGGCCGCGGGGGCCTTGCCGGTGGCCGCGACCAGACGCACGTCATCGACGCGGACCGTGGCGTCGGAGCCCGCCGCCGCCTCGACGCGCAGGGTGGCCCGGCCGGTGCGGGGCGCGGTGAACGTGACCTTGGCGCGCTGCATGTACGTGCTGTGCCAGTCGCTCGCGGCGACGGTGTTGCGCAGCGTGGAACGGTCGACGGACACGGACGCTCCCCCGGCGCTCAGCGTGGTGCGGCGCTCCTGGCCGGGTGCGACCTCCAGCCAGGCGGAGGCGGTGTAGCGCTGGCCCGGGGTGAGCCCGGTGAGCCGCTGTTCGACGGCGGCCCGGCCCTCGCCGGTGAGGGCGGCGCTGTTGCGGCCGTTGGCGTCGGTGTCCCGGGCGACCTGGCCGGTGGTGCGCCAGTCGTCGAGTCGGGCGTCGTTGAAGCCGGGGTCCCGGACCGGGCCGCCCTCGCCCCAGGCGGGGTCGGTGGCCTTGGGGGCGCGCCCCTGCGCGTACAGCACGTAGGGCCGTCCGGCCTCGGCGGTCAGGGTGATCTTCCCGTTCCGGGCGCGGACGGTGCCGGTCTTGACCCGGCCGTTGTCGGTCAGCTCGTGGACGGTGTACGAGGAGCCGGGGACCTCCCAGGTCGTGGTGCCGCCCGCCTTGTTGAAGTGGTACAGCTTGCGGCTTTCGCCCTTGCCGGTCTTGCCGGCCCTGCCGGGTGCGGCGCCCTCCCACGGCAGCAGGTAGGTGTCGCCGGACAGCACCTTGCGGCCCTGGTCGTAGTAGGTGCGGGTGCCGCTCTCGACGGCGGCGCGCACCCCGCCCGTGAAGGTGATGTCGTTGCCGTTCCAGCGCTGGATCTGCTCCTGCTGGAGGTACTTGGCGGGCAGGTCCCGCTCCCAGATCGCGGCGTAGAAGTCGTCCCAGTCGTTCTCGCCGGTCCAGCCCTCGAAGTCCTCCAGGATGGTCTGGCCGAGGACGGGGTCGTCGTTCCAGACGTCCTTCTCGCTGTTGCGGATGAACCGGATGATCTTCGAGTTGAGGCCCTTGTTGGTGACCCCGCCGTAGTTGAGGTCATTGGCCCAGTGCGACCACAGGGACTGCCGTTCGAACTTGTCGGCCCACTCGGTGGACAGGTGCCAGCCCTGGTCGCGGATGGCCCGGGCGGTCTGCTCGGCGATCCAGCCGTGCGAGTAGTAGACGTCCACGTACAGCTGCGACAGGTTGGGGTGGGTCTCGTCCCGCAGCTCCTTGAACCGGCGGGCGAGGTCACCGCTGTTCACATCGCGGCGCTGGTCGATGTAGTAGCTCTGGTTGAGCCAGTTCCAGCCCGGCTTCGTCTTGTCGACCAGCGTCTCGTCGAAGTTCTTCGCCTCGGGGTACGCCTCGGTCGCATTGACGTGGACGCCGAAGGTGGCACCCCACCGCTCGCCCTTCGCCAGCAGCTTGTTGAGGTCGGTGAGGCCGCCGGCGCGCTTGTTGACGTCCCCGCCGTAGTCGGGGTGCGCGGAGTCGTGGCCCTCGGACGCGTAGCCCTTCAGCATCGCGAGCTGGCCGAGGCCGTCGGTGGCCAGCGAGATCCGCTTGACGTCGTCCAGGGTGCGCAGGAAGGGGTGCGTGGCCTGGCTGGCGAAGTTGAACGGGATGTGGGTGACGACCCGGTCGGGCGTCTGCTCGGCGCCCGGCGCCTTGACGCCGATGGAGCGGAACGCGACGGCGGCGTCCTGCCAGTCGACCGCGCGGTCCCCGTTGGCGTCGGGCGTGACGACGACCTTGGCCCAGGGCAGTTGGTCGCCGCGGGCGGCCTTCGGCGCGCCCTCGCCGCGGTGGGTCCACTGGCCGGACCAGACGCCGACCCGGGTGGAGCCGTCGGCGGCCTTGCGCGCCTGGTGCCAGAAGCGGGCGTCGTCCCCGGCGGTGGCGCCGGAGGGCTTGTCGTACGTGGAGTTGGACTCGACGGCGGCGGCGAGGCGGCCCGTGTTGACGAGGGCGTAGGCGGCGCCGCGCGGGCTCGCGTCGGCCGAGGTGTCGGCGGTGACCTCGGCGAAGACGTCGGCGGTGCGGGTGGAGTCCGGGTCGAGGCGGGTGAAGGCGGTCCGGGCGCCGCCGTCGCCGCTGCCCACGGAGACCAGGTCGTGGCCGGGGATGTCGATGGTGCCGACGCGGAACGCCTCGGTGTCGCGGACGGCGGTCACCCTGAAGGTGACGGTGCGACCGGTCACCGTGAGCGAGGCGTCGATCTCGACGCCGGGCGTCTGCGGGAAGGCGAGGGTGTACGCGGCCCTGCTGCGGCTGAGGTCCGGTGCGGACTTGAGCCGTACGGGCTGCGCCTTGCCGTTGAGGGTGACCTCGGTGATCTCGGCCGTGGAGCCGAGCAGTCGGGCTCCGGTGGCCCGGTCGGTGTACGCGAGGACCCGTGGGAAGTCCTCGGCCACGGTGACGGTGAGCTGCGCGGAGCGGAGGGTCGGACCGCTGACCGGGTCAGCGGCGGTGACGGCCGTCGCCGCCTCCGGCTGGGCGGCGGCGACGGGGCCGGCCAGGGCGAAGACGGCGGATGAGGCGGCGACCAGCGCACACGCCGTACGGATTCTTCGGGACATGGGGACTGGGTAGCGGGGGCGCCACCACCGGGTCAACGGGCGGCACCCGCCGGGGCGGCGGCAGTCCAAGAACCGCCTTCCTTTAGTCCAAGTCGGCCCCGGCAACGGCCGCCCGGGCGGTCCGGGCGGGGCCCCGGACGACGGGGGCGGGGCAGGGTCGACCACCCCGCACGTCGTCACCGAAGGTCACCGGGCGAACCCGTAACGCTTGCAGTTGAAATTTGAACGGAATACCCCTAGAGTCATTCTCGTTGAAGGTTCAACCAAAGGGCGACCGAGAGGCGGTCCCCTCCCCACCCCCCAGGAGCACACCATGGGTCTCTTCGGCCGCAAGAACGAGTCCGCCGCCCCCACCGCCGTCGCCACCGCGCCCCACCTGGCCCCGCTGACCGGCACCTACACCCTCGACCCCGCCCACAGCACCATCGGCTTCGTGGCCCGCCACGCCATGGTCACCAACGTCAAGGGCGGCTTCCAGGACGTCAGCGGCACGCTGGACCTGGACGGCCACAACCCCGGCAACTCGACCGCCGCCCTGGACATCCAGATGGCCAGCATCGACACCGGCAACGCCGACCGCGACGGCCACCTCAAGAGCGCCGACTTCTTCCGGATCGACGAGTTCCCCACGATGACCTTCCGGTCCACCAGCACCGAGCACCTCGGCGGCGAGGACTTCCGCATCACCGGTGACCTCTCCCTGCTGGGCACCACCCGGCCGATCAGCATCGACCTGGAGTTCAACGGCGCCGCCACCGACCCGTTCGGCAACGAGCGCGTCGGCTTCGAGGGCCGCGCCGAGCTGCTGCGCTCCGAGTGGGGCCTCACCTGGAACGCCGCGCTGGAGACCGGTGGCGTGCTCGTCTCCGACAAGGTCAAGCTGAACTTCGACATCTCCGCCATCAAGAACGCCGGCTGAGCCCGCCGGAGCACCGTCTCCGGCCCCGGGCCCCGGTGCCCGCGGACCCTTAGGGTCCCTTCGAGCGCGCCCGCCTTCCGCTTCCCCCGAGCGAGAGGGCGGGCGCTCGTTCGTGCGGGGCGGGTGTGTGTGGGCGCGCGGGGTGTGCGGGCGTGGCGTGGGGCGTGCGGGGTCAGAACCCGCCGCCGAAGTCCCCTCCCCCGCCGAAGTCGCCGCCGTCACCGCCACCGCCGAAGTCCCCGGGGTCGAACTCCGCCCCGGACACGTCCCCGCCGTCGTACCCGGCACCGGCGCCGAAGTCCCCGTAGCCGGAACCGTAGTCCGCTGCGTACGCCGGGCCGGCCATCATGGTGCCGAGCATCGTGCCCACCAGCAGGCCGGGCAGCAGCCCGCCGCCGAAGTACCCACCCGCCCAGGGCCCGTACGCCGGTCCCGCCTCGTAGTAGGGCCGGCGGCCACCCTCCGTGTCGACCTCGCGGACCAGCGGATCGACGCCGTCCCGCAACCGGGCCCCGTCCGCCGCGCACACCGGCACCTCGCGCTCGGCGCCCGACGGGGGCGACCAGCGGGCGTCCGCCACGGACGGCCCGTGCCGGGGGTCGAAGAAGCAGGGGGCCCGCCGCTCGGGGAGCGGTTCACCGGCCCGGCGCGCGGCGAGCAGGGCCAGCGCGAAACGTCCGTCCGCGAGCGCCTCGGTGACCGGCCGCACCTCCTCGGGCCGGCGGGCCGCGACCATCAGCGACTTCGCCCGCTCGTAGGAGTCCAGTGCCTGCTCGTAGTCCCCGCGCATCGCGTCGTCGGCGCCCGCCTCGGCGGGGTGGAAGTCGAGCCGTTCGAGCTCCTCGCCGAAGGCGGTGATGTCCTCGTCCACCACGACCCGCAGCTTGTCGAGGGCGGCCCGCTGCGCCTCCTCGTGGTGGCGCTTCCTGCGGCGGGACACCGCGTACGCGCCCGCCCCGCCGAGGGCCACGATCGTCCCCGCCGCCACCAGCGCACCCACCGGGAAGGACGTCCCGCGGCCGGTTCCGTCGGCGTTCCAGGAAGCGGGTGCGGAGCCCCGGGCCGTGGGGAGCGCCCGGTCCACGAAGTCGTTGAGCTGGGCCGTCGCCGCGCCGTCGCCCTCCACGCTGCGGACCAGGTTGCCCACCGCGGCCGGCGACATCACGGAGCTGTCGGCCCGGGCGTCGAACCGGTCACCGAGCCGGACCGCGTACACCCCGGTGATCCCGGTCGCGGTCCGCAGATCGGTGAACAGGTCCTTCGTCGGGTAGCCGGCGGGGAGCACCGCGACGAACAGCGGCTTGTCGGCATCCGTGATCTTCTTCGCGAGGGCGTCCGCGTCCGTGCCGGAGAACAATGCGGAGGCCGCCGGATCGACGTAGACGGGGCCGTCCCGGAGGGCGGCGGCGACGGTGTCGGTGTCCACGGCCCGGGCGGTGACCGCGTCCGCGGAGAGGGCCGGGGCGGCGGGCGGGGCCGCCCGTGCGACGGCCGGGGCCAGGACCGTGAGCAGCACGGCCACCACGGCGGTGAGCAGGGCGAGGGTCGGACCCCGGAGCGCCGGGAGTCCTCGGGACGGTGCGGCGTTCATGCCTTCGACGCTACCCGATCCGGCGCCGATGCCCCCGTCGGCGGCGGGCGCGACCGGTCGGCCGCGCCCCGCCCGACGCCTACTCGGTCGGCTCCACGCCCACCCGCAGCAACCCGTACGTGTAGGCGTCCTCCAGCGCCTGCCAGGAGGCGGCGATCACGTTGTCCGCGACCCCGACCGTCGACCACTCGGTGGTGCCGTCGCTGGTGGAGATCAGGACCCGGGTCGTGGACTGGGTCCCGTGGCGGCCCTCCAGGATGCGGACCTTGTAGTCGACCAGCTCGAAGGTGGCGAGCTCAGGGTGCAGTCGCTCCAGGGCCACCCGCAGCGCCCGGTCGAGGGCGTTGACCGGGCCGTTGCCCTCCGCGGTGGCGACGATCCGCTCGCCCTTGGCCCACAGCTTCACGGTGGCCTCGTTGGCGTGGCTGCCGTCCGGACGGTCCTCGGTGATCGCCCGCCAGGACTCGGTGCGGAAGTAGCGGGGGGCCCGGCCCTCGGCCTCCTCGCGCAGCAGCAGTTCGAAGGAGGCGTCGGCCGCCTCGTAGGTGTAGCCCCGCAGCTCGCGTTCCTTGACCCGCTCGACGACCCGGCCGATCAGCTCGCGGTCGCCGCCGAGGTCGACGCCGAGTTCCTTGCCCTTCAGCTCGATCGAGGCGCGACCCGCCATGTCGGAGACCAGCATCCGGATGCGGTTGCCGACCTGCTCGGGGTCGATGTGCTGGTAGAGGTCGGGGTCCACCTTGATCGCCGAGGCGTGGAGTCCGGCCTTGTGCGCGAACGCGGAGACTCCCACGTACGGCTGGTGCGTGGAGGGCGTGAGGTTGACGACCTCGGCGATGGCGTGCGAGACGCGCGTCATCTCGCGCAACTTGCCCTCGGGCAGCACCCGGCGGTCGTACTTCAGTTCCAGGGCCGCCACCACGGGGAACAGGTTGGCGTTGCCGACGCGCTCACCGTACCCGTTGGCGGTGCACTGGACGTGGGTGGCGCCCGCGTCCACGGCGGCCAGCGTGTTGGCGACCGCGCAGCCCGTGTCGTCCTGCGCGTGGATGCCCAAGCGGGCCCCGGTGTCGGCGAGGACCGTGGCGGTCACCGCGTGGATCTGGGCGGGGAGCATGCCCCCGTTGGTGTCGCACAGGACGACCACGTCGGCCCCGGCCTCGCTCGCCGTGCGGACGACCGCCTTGGCGTAGTCGGGGTTGGCCCGGTAGCCGTCGAAGAAGTGCTCACAGTCGACGAACACCCGGCGGCCCTGCTCGCACAGGTGGGAGACGGTGTCCCGGACCATCTCCAGGTTCTCGTCCAGGGTGGTGCGCAGGGCCAGTTCCACATGGCGGTCATGGGCCTTCGCGACCAAGGTGATCACCGGGGCGCCGGACTCCAGCAGGGCCCGGACCTGTGGGTCCTCGGAAGCCTTGCCGCCGGCTCGGCGGGTGGCGCCGAAGGCGACGAGCTGGGCGTTGCGGAAGTCGATCTCCTGCTGGGCCCGGGCGAAGAACTCGGTGTCCCGGGGGTTGGCGCCCGGCCAGCCCCCCTCGATGAATCCCACGCCGAAGTCGTCCAGGTGCCGGGCGATGGTCAGCTTGTCCGCGACCGTGAGATTGATGCCCTCGCGCTGTGCGCCGTCGCGCAGCGTGGTGTCGAAGACGTGGAAACTGTCGTCTTTGGCCTGACTGCTCATGGTGGGATGACTCCTGTCGGGTGCGTGGCTCCGGAATTGCTGGCTCCACTTGCCCCCATCTTCGCGTGCTGTTCGTGTCCGGTCGGGTTGGGGTCCGGCAAACGAAAAGACCCCTCGCGGGTGCGAGAGGTCTGCGCGCGGGTCTGGGGCACGGGGCCGCTGATCACCTGGTGGTGTCGGGTCAGCGGTCCTGCGGACCGGCGCGCCTGTTGCCGATAATCATGGCCAACGAAAGCACGGGTGGCAGTGTGCCACAGTTCTCCGAACGGTGCGGTTCGGTCTCACCGAGTGGACGTTTCGCCTGCGGGTTGCTGGTGGTTGCCCCCGTGGTCGGGGCGGTCCGTTGCGCGGTGCGGTTGCGATCGGTCGCCCGCGCCGTTCCCCGCGCCCCTATCGGGGCCCGATGCGGGGCTCGCGCCGTTCCTCTCAGCCGCGGGGCCACAGATGTCAGTGACCTCGATGAGCTGAGATGCGTACGCGGAGGGGAGCATGGCGATGCCCGACCAGCAAGGTCGACGGCGCTCCGCGAGCGGTGCCCGGAGCTGCCAGGTCCTGGGGGCGCGGGGAACTGCGCGAACGGGACCCACCAGCGGCCACCGCAGCCCGCGTCCCGGGCTGACCGCGCGCCCACCGGTGTCCGGCGGGCGCACGGCAGGGGGCTCAGCCGAGGTCGTGCATCCACCCGTACGGGTCGTCCGCGGCACCGGACTGGAGGGCGAGCAGCGCCCCGCGCAGGCGCATGGTGACCTCGCCGGGCTCCCCGTCGCCCTGGGTCCATTCCGCGCGCCGGGACTTGACGGTCCCGACCGGAGTGATCACGGCGGCGGTCCCGCAGGCGAACACCTCGGTCAGCGCACCGCTGGCGGCGTCCCGCTCCCAGTCCTCCGTGGAGATCCGGCCCTCCTCGGCGGTGTACCCGAGGTCCCGTGCGATGGTGAGGAGCGAGTCCCGGGTGATCCCGGGCAGCAGCGAACCGGTCAGCGCGGGCGTGACGATCCGGTCCCCGTACACGAAGTACAGGTTCATCCCGCCCATCTCCTCGACCCAGCGGTGTTCCACGGCGTCGAGCCACACGACCTGGTCGCAGCCCTCGGCGGCGGCCTCCTTCTGGGCCACCAGCGAGGCCGCGTAGTTGCCGCCGGTCTTGGCCGCCCCGGTGCCGCCCTTGACCGCGCGGACGTAGTCCTCGGACAACCAGACGGAGACGGGCTTGACGCCCCCGGGGAAGTAGGGGCCGGCGGGCGAGGCGATCACCACGAACAGGTACGCGTTGGCGGGCCGCACCCCGAGGCCGACCTCGGTCGCGAACATGAAGGGCCGCAGGTAGAGGGACTGCTCGCCGTGGGCGGGCACCCACGCCTTGTCCTGGGTGACGAGGGCGTCGCAGGCGGCGATGAACAGGTCGTCGGGCACCTCGGGCATCGCGAGCCGCCGCGCGGAGGAGCGGAACCGGTCGGCGTTGGCCGCGGGCCGGAAGGTGGCGACGGAGCCGTCGGGGCGCCGGTACGCCTTGAGGCCCTCGAAGATGGTCTGCGCGTAGTGCAGGGTCATGTTCGCCGGGTCGAGGGAGATCGGCGCGTACGGCACCAGCTCGGCATCGTGCCAGCCGCGACCCTCGGACCACTTGACGGTGACCATGTGGTCGGTGAAGTGACGGCCGAAGCCGGGGTTGCGCAGGATCGCCTCGCGCTGTTCCTCGGGCAACGGGTGCGAGGAGGGCTTCAGCTCGATCGTGGGCGTCGTCATGACTGGTTGTCCTTCACCGTAGGTGGTCAGGGGCCGAGTCCCGTCTGTCCTCACGGCTCACGCCCGCGCGTGACGATACTAGGACGTCCGAGCTTCGTCGTGTACGGGTGGGTACGCGACGAATGCACGGCCCTGGCTTTCGAGTATCGCGCGCACGGCGGGGCCACGGGGAGACCGCCGGGGGACGGGCCGGGCAGGCGCGCGGAGCCGGCCCGGCACGGGCCCGCCCCGGTCTTGAGGGTGACACCGGCAGGCGGCACACGAGAAGCCGCCGGACGCTCGTGGGCGCCGGCGGCTTCTCGTTCCGGGGTGGGCCCCGGGTGTCCGGGGGCCTGCCCCGGGACGTGTGGCGCGCCGGGTCAGCCGGCTACGCGTGCGGCGAGCGCGTCACCGATCTCGTCGGTGGTGCGCGGGGTGCCGTCGCGCTCGGCGAGGTCGACGGAGACGGCCTCCTCGATCCGGGCGGCCGCGGCCTCGTGACCGAGGTGGCGCAGCAGCAGGGCGACGGAGAGGATCGTCGCGGTCGGGTCGGCCTTGCCCTGGCCCGCGATGTCGGGCGCGGAGCCGTGCACCGGCTCGAACATGGACGGGAAGGCGCCGGTCGGGTTGATGTTGCCGGAGGCGGCAAGCCCGATCCCGCCGGTCACGGCGGCGGCCAGGTCGGTGAGGATGTCGCCGAAGAGGTTGTCGGTGACGATCACGTCGAAGCGCTCGGGCTGGGTGACGAAGAAGATGGTCGCGGCGTCGACGTGCAGGTAGTCCGTGGTGACGTCGGGGTACTCGGCGGCCACCTTGTCGAAGGTGTTCTTCCAGAGGTGACCGGCGTACACGAGGACGTTGTTCTTGTGGACGAGCGTCAGCTTCTTGCGGGGGCGGGCGTTGGCGCGCTCGAAGGCGTCCCGGACGACCCGCTCCACGCCGTAGGCGGTGTTGAGGCTGACCTCGGTGGCGACCTCGGCGGGCGTACCGGTGCGCAGGGAGCCGCCGTTGCCGGTGTAGGGGCCTTCGGTGCCCTCCCGGACGACGACGAAGTCGATCTCGGGGCGGCCGGCCAGCGGGGTCGCGGTGTTCGGGAACAGCTTCGACGGCCGCAGGTTGATGTAGTGGTCGAAGGCGAACCGCAGTTTGAGGAGCAGTCCTCGCTCCAGCACCCCGGAGGGCACGGAGGGGTCACCGATCGCACCGAGGAGGATCGCGTCGTGGCCCTTGAGGGCCTCCAACTCCGCGTCGGGGAGCGTCTCCCCGGTGCGGTGCCAGCGCTGGGCGCCGAGGTCGTACTCCTTGGTCTCCAGCTTCACGTCCTCCGGGAGGACGGCACTGAGGACCTTGAGCCCCTGGGCTACGACCTCCTGGCCGATGCCGTCACCGGGAATCACTGCGAGATTGATGCTGGGAGACATGGCGGCACCCTACTCTCCGTCCCAGGGGATGACACCGATGGTCCACCATTCGGACATCCCAGACGGGAGGGACGGTCGTTCCCTCAGTGTCCGGTGGCGCCGCCGTTGTCACGGCGGTCGAGGGCGCGCTGGAGGGCGGCGGCGGCGTTCTTGCGCTCGACGTCGTCGGTGCGGGGGTGGCGGACCCGTCGGGTGGTCGTCTCGGCCATGGTGATCTGCTCCTTGGCGTCCGGGAGTGCTCAGAGGGGATGCGTCGCGCCGGGGGCGTGAGGCCGTCGGGAGCGGGGAGCGCGGTCCGCAGGGATCACCTGCACGGGGACACGGGCTCGCAACCGCGATCGCTCGGTCGAGCGGGACGTTCGGCTCCTACAAAACTAAGGCAGCGGGACCCATCTGTCTCCACAAGTAGTCGGACTTCCTACTATCTGAGACGACGGCCGCGTTTCCCCAGGTCACGACGGGTACGCCCCAGGTAGGGGGCCGCAGGTGGAGGCTCAGCGGTTGAGGAACTCCGCGCACCGGTGGGGCCCGAGCGCAGCGCCCTCGGTCGGCTTCAGGGTGACCTCGACCTCGGCGGCCCTGACCTTCGGATCGAGCACGGACTGGGCACGTGCCAGCGAGCACACCAGCTGCCCCTTGCCGTCGCCCGGGTAGAGGCCCTCCATGCGCAGGGTGACGCGCTTGCCCTTGCCCGTCGCCGAGTAGGGGCCCGGCATCACGACCAGCGTGGTGAGTCCTTCGCCCTGTCCGACGGGCGGCGGGCTCAGGAGCAGTTTCACCACCCAGTCGAGCGCCTCGATCTTCCGGTCGAGCATGGGCACCGCGCGCAGCCCGGTGTCGGACTCGTAGTACAGCCGCATGCCGCGCGACAGTCCGGCCGCGGACTCCCCCGCGTCCACCACCCCGGTCGGCTGGACCCCGCAGCCCACGAGGGCGGCCCCGAGGACGACGCCCGCCAGCCCCTGCCGGATCTTCACTGCGGGTCCTCCCCGGTGAGTCGCCGGGGCAGCCGCAGGGTGAACACCGCACCGCTCCCCCGCCCGTCGGCGACCTCGATGGTGCCGCCGTGCAGTCGCGCGTTCTCCCAGGCGATCGCGGTGCCGAGGCCACTGCCCTGGCCGCCGCCGTCGGCTTTGCGGGTACGGGCTTCGTCCGCCTTGTAGAAGCGGTCGAAGACCCGCTCCCGTGCGCCGGGCGGTAGCCCGGGGCCGTGGTCGGCGACCTCCAGCGTCACCCAGTCCCGGCCCGCCACGGGCTCCACCCGGAGGGTCACCGTGACCGGCGGGGCACCGTGCCGCAGGGCGTTGCCCACCAGGTTCGCGACGATCACGTCGATGCGGCGCCGGTCGACCACCGCCCGCACGCCCGGCGGCAGGTGCGTGACCACCCGGTCCGTCCAGCCGCGCAGGGCGAGCGACGCCCGTACGGTGTCGGCGAGGTCCGTCTCGGCCGCGTTCAGCCGGATCGCCTTGGCGTCGAAGCGGGAGATCTCCATCAGGTCCTCCACCAGCCGGGCCAGCCGGGCCGTCTCCGCCCCGACGGTCCGGGCGGCCCGCGCCGCGTCCGGCGGCAACTGGTCGGCGTCCTCCTCCAGGACGGTCGCCACCATGGTCATCGCCGCGAGGGGCGTGCGCAGTTCGTGGGACACGTCGGCCACGAAGCGGCGCGCCTTCGCCTCCTGTTCCCGCAGTTCCGTGTCGGAGGCCTGGAGCGCGTCCGCGGTCTCGTTGAACGTCCTCGCCAGGTCGGCGAGTTCGTCGTGTCCCTTGACGGCGACCCGACTGCCGAGGTCGCCGGCCGCCAGCCCACGGGTGGCCCGGCCCAGCTTCCGCACCGGACGCAGGACCGTACCCGCGGCCAGCAGCGCCAGCACCGCCGCCAGCACCACCACCGGTGCGATGCCGTCCCGCACGGAGTCCAGCAGGGCGGCGGTGTCCTCGTGCTCGGCCCGTAGGTCGCTGATCGCGAAGACCTCCAGGCCCGAGGTGCGGCGGTCCCCGTCGGCGTACCGCACGGGCATGCCGACGACCAGGTAGGGCTCGCCCCGCCACCTCACCCGCTGGAACCGGGCCGCCTCCCCGGCGCGCACCGCGGCGCGCAGCTCGGGGGTGATCCGGCCCTGTGTGTCGGCGAGTTCGTCGGAGACCCCGACGAGGTCCTGGTAGCGGGCGACCACCTTGCGGTCGCCCGTGCCGACGCCCTCCGAGACCTTGCCGGCGAACCGGGTCAGCGAGCGCCGGTCGGGCGGGAGGTCGAAGTCGGCGGCGACCTGGCTGGTCCGCTCGCGCAGGTCGTCCACCGCGGCGTTCTGGGTGCGCTGGAGGACGGCGGTGCGGGCGTCCCGGTAGGCGAGGGCCGTCGCGGTCACCGCGCTGATCAGGGCGACCGCGACGAAGGTGGCGACGAGCCGGACGCGCAGCCCGCCGAAGAACCCGGGGGCACGCCGCGTCGGCCCGGCACCGCGGCGGTCCCCGCCCGGGCGGCTCACAGCGGCCCGAAGCGGTAGCCGAAGCCCCGCACGGTCTGGACGTACCGCGGTTTCGCCGGTACGTCCTCCAGTTTGGCCCGCAGCCGTCCGACGGCGGCGTCCACCAGCCGGGAGTCGCCGAGGAAGGTGTGGTCCCAGACGGATTCGAGGAGCTGTTCACGGCTGAAGACCTGGCCGGGGGAGGCCGACAGCTCCAGCAGCAGCCGCAGTTCGGTGGGCGGCAGCGCGATCGTGGCGCCGTGCTTGGTCACGGTCAGCCCGGCCCGGTCGATGACCAGCCCGGCGAGGTCGGCGTCCGTCCGTATCTGGCCGGACGGTTCCGCACGTCTCAGCACGGCCCGGATGCGGGCCTCAAGCACGGGGGCGGTGACCGGCTTGGTCACGTAGTCGTCGGCGCCCGCCTCCAGGCCGGTGACGATGTCCTGGTCGTCGCCGCGGGCGGTGAGCATGATGACCGGCAGGGTGGCGCTGCGGCCCCGGATGCGGCGGCACACCTCGAAGCCGTCCATCCCCGGCAGCATCAGGTCCAGCACCGCCAGGTCCACGTCCTTGCCGCCCGGGCCGTCCAGCAGGGCGAGCGCTTCCTCCCCGGTGGCCGCCGTGTCGATGGCGTACCCGTGCCGGCGCAGCACGAGCTCCATTCCGTCCCGTACGGACGCGTCGTCCTCGATGAGCAACACATGCGGCATGGGGTCGATTATGTGCACCCCGACGGCCGGTCCGTCGCCCCCGTCCCCGGTCGACTCGGCAGGTCGGGGGCATTGTTACGTTCCCATCATGTGGTCATGCAGTGGCCATGAACTGTCGTGGCGAAGGTGGGCGCCATGATCCTCAAGACGACCTCCCGCAGTACGTCCCGGCTGCGCCTGGCCGCGTTCGTCGCGGCCCCCGTCCTCGCCCTCTCGGTGGCGTGCGGCGGGGGTGACGACGGCGGCGGCACGAAGAGCCACGGCATCGCCGACGCCCCGACCGCCACTCAGTCCGAGGAGCCATCCAAGGCCGCGCAGTCCTCGAAGTCCGCCGGGAAGGAGACCCGGCCCGCGGGCAAGAGCGCCTTCTACGACGCCCAGGTCACGTTCGTCCAGTGCATGCGCGCCAAGGGCGACTACCCGGAGTTCCCCGACCCCAAGCTCAGCGGCTACCTCGACTGGGACAAGATCAACGAGCTGGGCTCCCAGCCCGGACGCAACCAGGGCATCAAGGCGGGCAAGAACAACGTCTGTTTGCCCGAACTCCAGGCGGTCATGGCGGTCGAGCCGGAGCGCGACCAGCAGAAGTCCTTCGAGTCGATGCTCGCGCACGCCCAGTGCATGCGGGACAACGGCGTCTCCCGGTTCACCAACCCGACCATGAGCGGTGGCAACGCGATCCCCGGCGGCGACCCGAACCCCGCGTCCCCGGTGCTCGACCACGAGTCGCCCGCGTACAAGAAGGCCGAACGGGCCTGCAAGCCGAAGCTGATCGACAGCGTGGCGGGCATGCAGTGAAGCACCGCTCCGCCTTCCTCGCGCTCGGCGCCGTGACCGTGGTCGCCGCCACCGGGGGTTTCCTGTACCTCGGTGGCGGCGACGGCGCGGACACCCCCGGGAAGGGCGGCGACCTGCCGCCCGCCACCGCGGCCGTCGTGCGCACCGACCTGGTGCAGTCCAAGACGGTCGACGGCAAGCTCGACTTCGCCCAGCGCCGCACCGTCAAGTCCGCCGTAGAGGGCACCGTCACGGTGGCCGCGGCCGAGGGCGAGACGCTCACCACGGGACAGGCGCTGTACGAGCTGAACGACAAACCCGTCACCCTCCTGTACGGGCCGGTCCCGATGTTCCGCGAGATGAAACGGGGCGACCGGGGCAGCGACGTCCTCCAGCTGGAGCGCAACCTCCGTGACCTGGGGTACGGGGCGAAGCTGTACGTCGACGTCTGGTACGACGAGGACACCGAGGCCGCCGTCAAGCAGTGGCAGAAGGCCCTGAACCGCGACACCACCGGGCGGGTCGGCAAGGGCGACGTCGTCTTCCAGCCCGGCCAGGTCAAGGTGGCGAAGGCCGACGCGGCACTCGCCGACCAGGTCGCCCCGGGCGAACCGGTCCTGACGGTCGCCTCCACCAAACCGGTCGTGCGGGCCGAGTTGGAGCAGTCCGACGGCGCGCTCACCTCCAGCGGCACCAAGGTCGAGGTCGTCCTGCCCAGCGGGAAGACCGCCGCCGGCAAGGTCGCCGGGACGGTGCGCCCCGAGGCGACCGGCGAAGGGGGCGAGGGTGCCCAGGACGGCATCACCGTGGAGGTGGTCCTGGACGGCGGGGCGGGCGCCGTGGCCGGCGAGGACGCCAGGAAGTCGGCGAGCGTGCGGTTCGTCAGCGAGGCGCGCAAGGGGGTGCTGGCGGTGCCCGTCGAGGCGGTCGTCGCCCTGCGCGGCGAGAACGGCGGCTACGGCCTCCAGGTCGTGCGGGGCACCACCTCACAGGTGGTGCGGGTGGAGACCGGGATGACCGCCGACGGACGGATCGAGGTCAGCGGCCCGGACGTCCGCGAGGGCCTGCGGGTGGGAGTGGCGAAACCGTGACACCGACACCGGTACCGACCACCACCCCGACCCCGGTGGTGGAGCTCCGGGGCGCCACCAAGTCGTACCCGGGCGGGGTGCACGCCCTGCGCGGGGTGGACCTCACCGTCCACGAGGGCGAACTGCTCGCCGTCGTCGGCCCGTCCGGCTCCGGCAAGTCCACGATGCTCCAGGTGATGGGCACCCTCGACAAGCCCACCGCGGGCACCGTGCGGATCGCCGGGTACGACGTGTCCGCGCTCCCCGACTCCCGGCTCTCCGCGCTGCGCGCCCGGCACATCGGCTTCGTGTTCCAGCACTTCCACCTGGCGGCGGGGCGCGATGCGGTGGACAACGTCGCGGACGGCCTGCTCTACGCGGGGGTGTCGCTGCGCGAGCGGCGGGCCCGGGCCCGCGAAGCACTGGCCCGGGTGCGCCTCGACCACCGCTTCGGGCACACCCCGAACGAACTGTCCGGCGGCGAGAAGCAGCGCGTGGCCATCGCCCGGGCCCTGGTGGGCGCCCCCCGGCTGCTGTTGGCCGACGAGCCGACCGGGGCGCTGGACACCGCGTCCGGCGCGGTCGTCATGGAGTTGCTGCACGAGCTGAACGCGTCCGGCACCACCGTCTGTGTGATCACCCACGACCACGGGATCGCGGACGCGCTGCCGCGCCGGGTGCGCTTCCGGGACGGCGAGATCGTCTCGGACTCGGGCCCCGGCCCGGCCCGCGCCGACCGTGCGGAAGGAGCCGGTTCATGAGGAACGACCTCAAGCCCGCCCGGCTCTCCGCCCGCGACGTGCTGCGCGTCGGCGCGGTCGGCCTGCGGGCCCGCCGCGCCCGGGTGGTGCTGTCCGCCCTCGGCATCGCCATCGGCATCGCGACCATGGTCACGGTCATCGGGCTGTCCGAGTCGAGCCGGTCGGACCTGATGGCCCAGCTCGACCGCCTCGGCACCAACCTGCTCACCGCCGAAGCGGGCGAGGACCGCGAGGGGAACCCGCTCAAGCTGCCCAAGAGCGCGGTCGCGATGGTCGAGCGGATCGGCCCGGTGCAGCACGCCACGGCCACCGCCGAGGTCGACGCCCGCATCCGGCGCAGCGATCTGGTCCCCGAGGAACGCACCGCCGGGGTCACCACCCAGGCGGCCCGTACCGATCTGCTGACCGCGCTCGGCGGCGAGGTGGACCGGGGCGTCTGGTTGGACGCGGCCAGTTCGCGGCTGCCCACGACGGTGCTGGGGTCCGAGGCGGCGAAACGGCTGGGCATCACCGGCACCGGGGAGACGATCATGATGAACGACACCCGGGTGGTCGTCGTCGGCATCCTCGAACCGATCGTGCTGGTCCCCACCCTGGACCGGGTGGCCCTGGTCGGGTTCCCCGCCGCCGAACGCTACTTCGGCTTCGACGGGCATCCCACCACCGTCTTCGAGCGCTCCACGGACGCTTCGGTCGAGGAGGTGGGGGCGGTCCTGGCCCGCACCATCAGCCCCGGGCATCCGGGGGGCGTCAAGGTGTCCCGGCCCTCGGACGCACTGGCCGCCAAGGCCGCCACCGACGAGGGCCTGACGCGGCTGATGCTCGGTCTGGGCGGGGTGGCCCTGCTGGTCGGCGGGGTGGGCGTGGCCAACACCATGGTCATCTCCGTGTTGGAGCGTCGTCAGGAGATCGGTCTGCGCCGCTCGTTGGGCGCCACGCGCCAGGCGATCCGGCTCCAGTTCCTGACCGAGTCGCTGCTGTTGTCCGCGCTCGGCGGGGTGTCGGGTGCGCTGCTGGGCGCGGCGGCGACCTACGGCTTCGCGACGGTCCAGGGGTGGACGGCGGTGGTGCCGCCCTGGTCCCTGGCGGGCGGGCTGGCGGCGACCCTGCTGATCGGGGTGGTCGCGGGCCTCTACCCGGCGATCCGGGCCGCCCGGCTCCACCCGACGGTGGCGCTGAACGCGGTGTGACGCGGCGGGTTTCAGTGATCGCGGTGGGCGCAGGCCGGGCCGCGCCCCCGAAGGACCCGGCCCGCCCGGCCCGCGCCACCCGACGTCCCCGGCGTCACAGCACGTCGCCGTCGCGCCAGTCGAAGAGCAGCGGGTGTGCGGGATCCGGGACCCGGTGGCCGGGGTCGGCGTCCGGCGCGGCCCACACGTAGGTGGTGCCCTCCTCTTCCGGCAGCCGCTCCTCGCCGTTCGGTCCGAGGACGCCCAGCGCACCGGGCCACACCTGCCAGCCGCGCTGTTCGTACAGGGCGGCGCCCGCGTCGCTCGCCGACAGGGCCCCGCACGCGTACGAGCGGGCCACGACCTCCTCCAGGGCGGCCATCACCCGCCCGCCGAGGCCGCGCCGGCGGACGTCGGCGCGAACGGCGACCCCTTCGACGTACCCGACGCGCAGGGAACGCCCGGCGTGCAGCACCCGCCGCTGGATCACCGAACCGTGTGCGGCGACCCCGCGCGCATCGGTCACCAGGGCGTGCATCCCGCCGACGGTGTGCTCCCAGTCCCCGTCGCTGAAGTCGCCGTCGAAGGCGTCGTGGAGGAACGCCCGCACGGCGCGCAGTTCCTCGGCGGTGAGTTGGGCGGTGTGGGCGATCCGGACGTCGGGGACGGTGGGGTGCGCAGGGGGCGGGGAGGCGGTCATCGCCCCAGTATCGGCAGCCGTCGCCGGGGCGCGCACCCGAAATTCCGGCGCCGGCCCGGTGCACGGGTGACAGTGCCGGACTATCGTCCCCTGCTGTCTGCCCGCGCACCCGGGTCACCCGGCACACTCCCCGGTATGACGGAGACCGCACGGCACTGGAGTCCGATCCACGGCGAGCCCTACCGGCCCGAGCCCTACCGCCCGGTGCGGGTGCCCGCCGCCGCTTCGGTGGCCTGCGCGGCCGAGCTGCGGTGGCGCATGGAGGAGCGGCGGACGGTACGGATGTTCTCGCCGGACCCGGTACCGGCCGAGGTGGTGCGGGACGCGGTGGCCTGTGCGCGCACCGCACCGTCGGGGGCGCACCAGCAACCGTGGACGTTCGTCCTGGTGCGAGACGAGGAGGTGCGGCAGTTGATCCGGCGGGCCGCCGAGCGCGAGGAGCGGACCTCCTACGACGGGCGGTTGGGCGAGGAGTGGTTGGCGGCGCTGCGTCCGCTCGGCACCGACGAGGTGAAGCCGCACCTCACGGACGCGCCCGCGCTGTTGGTCGTGTTCCAGCAGCGGTACTGGGTGGGGCCGGACGGCGCCCGGCGCAAGCACTACTACGTGGACGAGTCGGTGGGGATCGCGGTCGGCATGCTGTTGACCGCGCTGCACCTGGCGGGGCTCGCGGCGCTGGTGCACACGCCCAGCCCGATGGGTTTTTTGCGGGAGGTGCTGGGTCGCCCGGCGAACGAGAAGGCGTTCGCGGTGCTCCCGATCGGTTATCCGGCCGCCGACTGCGAGGTGCCGGCGCTGGTGCGGAAGTCGCTGGAGCAGGTGTTGGTGGAGGTCTGACCCGTTGAGCTGCGCGTGCGTTGTCCTGCTCGGGTGCGCTGTGGCTTTGCGCAGTTCCCCGCGCCCCTGTCGGGGCCCTGGCGGGGCGGGGGGCGACGGCGAGGAGCGAGTGGGATCAGGGGCGCGGGGAACTGCGCAAAAGCCACAGCGCACCGCACGGGTCAGCGCACCGGTGGGGGGATGGAGACCGCCCCGGACCCTGACTTGGGGGTTCAGGGAACGGGGCGGTGTCTGGGGGCCCGCGCGTGGGCCGGGGGGCGGTCCACGCGCGGGCGGGCGGTGGCTGGGCTGGGAAGGGAGCCACCGCCGGAGGACGGCCGGGTGAGGACCGCCCTGGTCTAGGTCAGCCCATGTGCGGGTAGGTGTAGTCGGTCGGCGGGACCAGGGTCTCCTTGATGGCCCGGGTCAGGGTCCACCGCATGAGGTTCTGCGGGGCGCCGGCCTTGTCGTTGGTGCCGGAGGCCCGACCGCCGCCGAAGGGCTGCTGGCCGACGACCGCACCGGTCGACTTGTCGTTGATGTAGAAGTTGCCGGCCGCGTAGCGGAGCTTGTTCATGGTGTGCGCGACGACGGCGCGGTCACCGGCGATGACGGACCCGGTGAGGGCGTAGTCGGACACCGACTCCATCTGGTCGAGCATGGCGTCGTAGCGGTCGTCCTCGTAGACGTGGACGGCGAGGAACGGGCCGAAGTACTCGGTGGTGAAGACCTCGTTGGTCGGGTCGGAACACTCGACGACGGTCGGGCGCACGAAGTAGCCCACCGAGTCGTCGTAGGTGCCGCCTGCGACGATCGTGCAGCTGTCGTCGGCCCGGGCGCGGTCGATGGCGGCCTTGTTCTTGGCGAAGGACCGCTCGTCGATGACGGCGCCGATGAAGTTCGACAGGTCGGTGACGTCACCCATGGCGAGCCCGTCGACCTCGGCCGCGAACTCCTCCTTGAAGCCGGAGTTCCAGATCGAGGCCGGGACGTACGCGCGGGAGGTCGCGGAGCACTTCTGGCCCTGGTACTCGAAGGCACCGCGGGTCAGGGCGGTCTTCAGGACGGCGCGGTCGGCGCTGGGGTGCGCCACCACGAAGTCCTTGCCGCCGGTCTCGCCGACCAGCCGCGGGTAGGTGCGGTACTTGGCGATGTTCTCCCCGACCGTCTTCCACAGCAGCTGGAAGGTGGGGGTGGAGCCGGTGAAGTGGATGCCCGCGAGGTCGCGGTGGTGCAGGGCGACCTCGGAGACGGCGATGCCGTCGCCGGTGACGAGGTTGATGACGCCCTTGGGCAGCCCCGCCTCCTCCAGGAGGCGCATCAGCAGCACGGCGGCGTGCGTCTGCGTCGGGGACGGCTTCCACACGACGACGTTGCCCAGGAGCGCGGGGGCGGTGGGCAGGTTGCCCGCGATGGCCGTGAAGTTGAACGGCGTGATCGCGTAGACGAACCCTTCCAGCGGGCGGTGGTCGAGGCGGTTCCACACGCCCGGCGAGTTCGCCGGCGGCTGCTCGGCGAGCAGGTCACGGGCGTACTGGACATTGAAGCGCCAGAAGTCGACCAGCTCGCAGGGCGTGTCGATCTCGGCCTGCTGGGCGGTCTTGGACTGGCCCAGCATGGTGGAGGCGGCCAGCGTCTCGCGCCAGGGACCGGCGAGCAGGTCCGCGGCGCGCAGGATGATCGCGGCACGGTCGTCGAAGGACATCGCACGCCACGCGGGGGCGGCGGCCAGGGCCGCGTCGATGGCGTCCTGGGCGTCCTCGCGGGTGGCGTTGCGGTACGTGCCGAGCACGGCGCGGTGGTTGTGCGGCTGCACGACCTGGAAGGCGTCGCCGCCGCCGAGGCGCTTCTCGCCGCCGATCGTCATGGGGAGGTCGATCGGGTTCTCGGCCAGCTCCTTGAGCTTGGTCTCCAACCGGGCGCGCTCCGGGGAGCCGGGCGCGTAGCCGTGGACCGGCTCGTTGACCGGCGTGGGGACCTGGGTCACAGCGTCCATGGTTTCCGTGTCTCCTAAGTGGGTCGGGAGGGGGCGGGGAGCGCTCAGCCCTTGGTGAGGATGGAGCGGGCGAAGAAGAGCAGGTTCGCGGGCTTCTCCGCGAGGCGCCGCATGAAGTAGCCGTACCAGTCGGTTCCGTAAGCGGTGTACACGCGCATGCGGTGGCCCTCGGCGGCGAGCCTCAGGTGCTCCTCGCTGCGGATGCCGTACAGCATCTGGAACTCGTACTCGTCCAGCTTGCGCCCGGCGCGGTGGGCGAGGTCCTGGGCGATGGCGATCAGACGCGGGTCGTGGGACCCGATCATCGGGTACCCCTCGCCCTCCATGAGGATGCGCAGGACGCGGACGAACGCCTTGTCGATCTCGGCCTTGTCCTGGAACGCGACGGAGGCGGGCTCCTTGTAGGCGCCCTTCACGATGCGCACCCGGCAGCCCTCGGCAGCGAGCCGGCGGGCGTCCTCCTCGGTGCGGAACAGGTACGCCTGGATGACGCATCCGGTCTGCGGGAAGTCCTGCCGCAGCTCGCTGTGGATGGCGAACATCGAGTCGAGGGTGGTGTGGTCCTCGGCGTCCAGGGTGACGGTGGTGCCGATCTCGGCGGCGGCCTCCACGACCGGCCGCACGTTGGCGAGCGCCAGCTCGTGGCCGCCCTCCAGGGCCTGGCCGAACATGGACAGCTTCACCGACATCTCGGCGCGCTCGCCGAGGCCCAGCTCCTTGAGGCGGCCGATCAGCTCCAGATAGGCGTCCCGGGCGGCGAACGACTGCTCGCGGGTGGTGATGTCCTCACCGACGACGTCGAGGGTGACCTCCAGGCCCCGCTCGGCGGACTCGCGCACGATCGGGATCACCTGGTCGACGGTCTCACCGGCGATGAACCGGGCCACGACCTGCTTGGTGCCCGGCGCCGCCGACACGAACCGGCGCATCTTGTCGCTGCGCGACGCGGCGAGAATCACGGGACCCAGCACGGGCCACCTCCACGGAGAGAACGAACAGGCCGCTGGCCCGGGGGTCCGACAAGGAAGTGAACGGTCCGGGGACGGCAAGGGGAACCACCGTGAAAACTAGGGATCGGTCCGATCCTGGGCCATCGACAGCTGTCACGCATCCGCGGCCCGGATCTCAGACATCTGTATGAAGAACCGGCCGCCGCAGGGGAGAATGGCATCCGTGAAGGGCGACTACGGCGACTACCAGGAACTCGTGGACGAGGTCTCGGCGCTGCTCGGGGCGCCCGCGACCCTGGAGAACCGGGACTTCCGGCTGATCGCGTTCGGCGCCCACGACAGCGACGACGACACGGCGATGGACCCGGTCAGGACCCGCTCGATCCTCACCCGCGGCTCCCCGGCCGCGGTCCGTTCCTGGTTCGAGGGCTTCGGCATCACCCGGGCCACCGGTCCGGTGCGCATCCCGGCGGCCCCCGAGGCGGGGGTGAACCGGGGCCGGATCTGCCTTCCGGTGCGCCACCGGAACGTCGTCCTCGGGTACGTGTGGCTGCTGGACGACGACCCCGGGCCGAGCGAGGTGCAACTCGCCGCGGCGATGGAGGTCACCGAACGGATCGGGGTGCTGCTCGCCGACGAGGAGCAGGCGGGCGCGGACCTCACCCGCGAGCTGCGGGCGGTGCTGACGGCCGGGCCCGGCTGGCAGGGCGACATGGCGGTGGCCGCGCTGCGCACCGCGCTGGGGCCCCGCGCTGACGGTCTGCACGGCGTGGTCTGCGTGGCGCCCTGGTCGGTGACGGGTGCCGCGGCGCCCCCGTTGCCGTCCGTGCGGGCGCTGCCCGCGGCGAGCGCCCTGTGCGCCCTGCCCTGGGGCCCGGACGCCCAGGCGCTCGCCGTGCTGGTGCGGCTGCGGACGCCCGACGCGCTCGACCCGGCGTTGACCGTGGCGGAGCGGCTGCGCACGACGCGGTCCGGGGCGTCCCCCGGCGAGCGGACGTCGGCGACGGCCGGGGTGGGCGCGCCCCGCCGTGACCTGGCCGATCTGGCGGGCGCGTGGCGGGAGGCCGCCGCGGCGGCCCGGGCGGCCCGGGCGGAGTCCCGGTTCGCCCCGGTGGCCGAGTGGTCCGCCATCGGTCCGTACCGGCTGCTGACCGCCCTGGCCCCGCCGGGGGGCGAGCCGGTGCACGATCCGGCGGCCCGGGAGCTGCTCGCGCCGGCGCACCGGGAGCTGGCCCGCACCGCCGAGGTGTACCTGGACCGTGCGGGTCAGGCCGGGCGGGCCGCCGCCGAGCTGGGCATCCACCGCCAGACCCTGTACTACCGGCTGTCCCGGGTGGAGCAGCTCACCGGCCTGGACCTGGACGACGGCGAGGACCGACTGCTGCTGCACATGGCGCTCAAGGCAGCGCGGCTCTAGGGCCTCCCGACTTGTGGCGTACGGGGTCGGGCCGGGTCAGACCGCGGCGGGGAAGTCCTTGATCGGGGCGTGGCCGAAGACCGGGGCGAGCACGTCGGCCAGCCGGTCCTTGACCGCGTCCGGGTGGGCGAGCGGGTGCAGCGGTCCGGACGGCGTCAGCGGCACTCCGCGGTCCGCCAGCAGGTACAGCATCCGCAGGGTGCGCATCGTGTTGGAGGTGTGGACGGGCATCGGCCCGCGGCCGAGCGCGGCGAAGTCCGCGCCGATCGGGTCCAGCCACGCCGTGGACGCCCCGGCGGTCAGCTCGGGGCGGGTGAGCACCCGGGCCAGGGCGCCGGCCAGCCGGTCGTCCTCCCGCTGGTCGAAGACGTGGTCGGTGCGGGCCAGCAGCCGCTCGGCGGCCAGCGCCAGCATCGCGGTCGGATCGACCTGCGGATGCGTGCCGAAGGTCCCCAGCAGGTCCGCGCCGTGGGCGACCGCGTGCAGCCACCCCGCCTCCGCGTCGAAGCCGCGCAGATCGGGCTCGGTGACGTACCAGTGCGTGAACGCCTCCAGCCAGGACGGCGCGAAGTCGCCGCGGCTGACGATCATGTCCAGCACCAGCGGGGCGAAGGTCCGGGCCTGGATCTCGTCATCGGCGAACCGGGCGGCCATCTCGTCGCCCAGCCGCAGCCTGCGCTCGCCGGCGATGACGTCTCGGGCGATCCAGGTGCGCAGCACCACGTACGGCACCCCGTCGCGGACGTCCGGATCGGGATCGCGCAGACACCGCGCGAGTTCGGCGGTCAACGCGTCGAGGTCCCCACCTGCCGGTACCTGGATTCCGGCCTCGAAGATCTCATTCCAGTGATCGGTCACAGCCGGTCACCGTAGCACCCGTGCTACGCCATCGGTGCGGCCCCGGTGACGCCCCCTACGGCCGGGCCTGGCCCAGGATGCCCCGCTCGTACGCCCTCGCCACCGCCGCCGCGCGGTCGTTGGCGCCCAACTTGGCGTACAGATGGGCGAGGTGAGTCTTCACCGTGCTCTCGCTGATGAAGAGTTCATGGGCGATCTCCCGGTTCGACGTGCCCCGGGCGACCAGGATGAGGATCTCGCGTTCACGGGCGGACAGCGGCTCGTTGCCGGGCGCGCGGACCGCCCGGACCAGCCGCGAGGCCACCGCCGGGGAAAGGACCGTACGCCCCTGGGCCGCCGCCCGGACCGCCGTGAAGAGTTCGTCGCGCGGGGCGTCCTTCAGCAGGTAGCCCGTCGCGCCCGCCTCGATCGCGGGGAGGGTGTCGGAGTCCGTGTCGTACGTGGTGAGCACCAGGACCTTCGCACGGGCGCCGCGGCGCGTGAGTTCGGTGATGGCGTCGACCCCGCCGCCGCCCGGCATCCGCAGGTCCATCAGGACCACGTCCGGGTCGAGTGCCGTGGTCGCGGCGACCGCCTCCGTGCCGTTGGACGCCTCGCCCAGCACGGTGAAACCGGGTGCGGACGCGAACATGCCGCGCAGACCGTCCCGTACGACGGGGTGGTCGTCGACGATCAGCAGCGAGATCACGGCGTCTTCGGCCGGGGCGTCATCGGTCACGGCGTCATCGGTCATGGCACACCAACGGTACGCGAGCCGACACCGCCGTGCCGTACCCCGGTTCGGCCTCCACGGTGAGCGATCCCGCCATGCGGGCGGCGCGGGCGCGCATGCCGTCGAGTCCGAAGCCGCCGGTGCCGGTGCGTCCGGGCACGGCCATCGGGTCGAAGCCCCGCCCGTCGTCACGCACGTCGAGGGTGACCTCGTCGCCCATGAAGCTGAGGGTGGCGACGACCCGGGAGGCGTCCGCGTGCTTCGACACGTTCGCCAGGGCCTCCTGGGTGATGCGCAGCAGGGTGGCCGACACCTCTGCGTGCAGGTGTTCCGCCGCACCCGTGAGGATGAACTCGGCCCGCACCCCCGTCCGTTCGGCCCACTGGTCGATGGTCTTGCGCAGCGCCCGGGGCAGGCCGTCGCGGGCCAGGGCCACGGGCGCCAGGTTCTGCACCGAGCGGCGGGCCTCGCCGAGGCTGTGCCGGGCGAGGTCCGAGGCGCGGTCCACATGGGTGCGGGCGACGGCCGGGTCAGGGGTGTTCGCGACGACCTGGAGTTGGGCGATGATCCCGGTCAGCCCCTGGGCGAGGGTGTCGTGGATCTCCGCGGCCAGCCTTCGGCGTTCGTCGGCGATGCCCGCCTCCCTCGCCTGGACGAGGAGTTGGGCGTGCAGGGCGGCGTTCTCGTCGAGCGCCTGGTGGAGGGCCGCATTGGCACCCTCGAGTTCGGTGATGCTTTCCGCCCGGGCCCGGGACAGCGACTCCTCCAGTTCGTAGAAGTGGGCGACCAACGTCAGCAGGACGTTGTTGGCCACCAGGAGCCCGACGAACAGCAGCCAGCCCGCCCCGCCGTGGAAGGGCAGCCCGCCGGCCTGTGCGCCCGCGACCGGCACGGAGCAGGCGACCAGCCCGACCCGCCGCCAGCGCTGGTCGGGTATCCGCTCGTTGACGTCGAAGTAGCCGGTGGAGACGTAGAACGCGAAGAGCGGGTTGAGCCAGGTCAGAACGAAGCCGATCGCCCAGCGCGCGGTGTAGTAGGCCGCCGAGGTGGAGTCCGGACCCCGGTGGGTGCGCACGGCCCGGCCCCACCACAGTTGGAGCGCCAGCGCCACGACGACCAGCACCGCGACGGCGACCCGTTCGGCGGTGCTGGGCATCAGCTCGGCCGTGGGGACCGAAAGGACCGCTCCGACGCCGAGCAGCCCGTACGGCTGCCACCGGTGGAAGACGTCCCAGCGCCGCTCCATGTCCCTGTCCACCGTGGTCATCCCCCAAGTCTGCACGGCCGCGAGCCTGAAGGTTCCCGCCCCTACTCCCAGCGGAACCAGCGGATGGCCACGGCGGAGGGGACGAGCGTCCACGCGGCGAGGACACCGAGGTGGGACCAGGCGGGCCAGTCGCCGGCCGCCGCCGCGTCGAGGGCACTGGCCGCGGCACCGAAGGGGGTGAGCTCCACCATCCGGGCCAGGACGTCCGGCATGGCCGCCACGGGCACCCACACGCCCGCGGTGAACAGCATCGGGAAGGCCATCGAGGAGCCGATGGCGGTCGCGACCTTCGCGGTGGGGGCGAACGCCGCCACGAGGGCGCCGAGGGCGAGCGCCGCGGCGGCGGCGAGCAGCAGGGCCAGCGCGTAGCCGAGGACCTGGCGCGGCAGCGCCACGTCGAAGGCGAGTCGACCCACCGTCAGGGAGGCCAGCGCCGACAGCAGGGCCGCGGCACCGTTCAGCCCCATCTGCGCGGTCAGCAGGGCGGACGGCCGCATCGGCGTGGTCGACATGCGGCGCAGGACGCCCCGCTCGCGGTAGCCGGTGAGAACGGGAGGCATCACCTGGAGGCCGGCCATGATCAGGGCGACCAGCACGGCCACCGGCACGTACACGTCGATGAGCCGGATGCCCCCGAGGTCGTCGCTCACCTCCCGGAACTTGGGGACGAAGCCCAGGACCACGAACAGCAGGGTCGGGAAGCCCAGGGCCCAGAAGAGGCTCCCGGGCTCACGGCGGAAGAGCCGGGCCTCGGCCCGCAGCACGGCGGTACGGGGGGAGGCCGCGCGGGACGGGGTCGCAGGGGCGGTCATGGTGCTGCTCCAGGTCGGCTCTTCGGCGGAACGGGCGTGGGCGGGGCGTGGGCGGTGGGTGCTCATGCGTCCGTGAGGCCTTCGGTCAGGTCGAGGAAAGCGTCGTCCAACGTGGCGTCGGTGACGCGGAGTTGGTGGGCCGTGACGTGGTACCGGGCGAGGAGCGAGAGCACCGCGTTGACGGTCTCGTCGGTTCCGCCGAGGGTGATCCGGCCGTCCTGGTGGGCGAGGGACGCGAGTCCGGGCAGTGCGGTCAACTGCTCGTCACCGAGGGGCGCGGACGGGGTGAACGAGATGACGGTGGCTCCGGCCGTCCGGTGGATCAGGCCGCGGGGCGTGTCCAGTGCGGTGACCCGCCCGTGGTCGATCACGGCGATCCGGTCGCACAGCCGCTGCGCCTCCTCCATGAAGTGCGTGACCAGGAGGACGGTGACGCCGCGGTCGCGGACGTCTTCGACGATCTGCCAGGTGTCGCGCCGGGCCCGTGGGTCGAGTCCGGTCGTCAACTCGTCGAGCACCACGATCCTGGGGTTCCCGATCAGCGCGAGCGCGATGAACAGGCGTTGCTTCTGGCCGCCGCTGAGCACCGCGAAGCGGCTGGCGAGGTGCTCGGTGAGGCCCAGGCCTTCGGCGAGCTGACGCCAGGGCGTCGGGTTCGGGTACAGGGCCGCGTACAGTTCCAGCGCCTCGCGCACGGTGAGCTTGGCCTGGAGTTCGCTCTCCTGGAGCTGGGCGCCGAGGACGCGGGTCACGGCCGCGTGGTCGGCGACCGGGTCGAGCCCCGCGACGCGGACCCGGCCGCCGTCGGGGACGCGCAGCCCCTCGATGCACTCCACGGTGGTGGTCTTGCCGGCGCCGTTCGGGCCGAGGATGCCGAAGATTTCGCCCTCTTCGACAGTGAAGGAGACGCCGTCTACGACGGGGCGGCCGCCGTAGGACTTGCGCAGGTCGCTGACTTCGATGACGGGTCTGCGGGTCGTCATCGGGGGGTTCGCCGTGGTCATGCAAGGAGCTTCGCTCCGGGGGCGTGGGGTTCGCATCGCCCATCACGCTCGACGTGGCATCGGCCGATCGGTCGGTGGGTCCGCCCTGGAGGACGACCCCGTGCGGGTGCGCTGCGCTGGCCCGCGCCGTTCCCCGCGCCCCTTCGGTACGCCCCGGTGAGCCTCCGCTGTCCCCTGCGGGTGCGCAGTGGTCACCCGCGCCGTTCCCCGCGCCCCTTCGGTACGCCCCGATGAGCCTCCGCTGTCCCGTGCGGGTGCGCGGTGGTTGCCCGCGCCGTTCCCCGCGCCCCTTTGGGGCGTCCCGGTGGACGTGTCGCCGGGGGGGGCGGGCGGATGTCTGGCGGTGGGGCGTGCCCCTTCAGGGGCGCGGGGAACTGCGCAAACGACAGCGCACCCGCACGGGACTACGCACGCCGGCCAGGACGCACCATCAGGGGCGCGGGGAACTGCGCGAAACGACAGCGCACCCGCAGGGGACTGCGCAGGTCAGCCGGCGACCTCGGGCTGCTTGAACACCTCAAGCAACGCGTAATAGTTGTCCTTGGCGTGACCGAGCGCAACGCCCCGTTCCGCGATCGTCCGCAGCAGCCGCGGCTGATCCGCGCGGATGCCCTGCTCCTCACTGGTCTTGGTGATGTGGTCCAACGCGTTCAGGTTCATCTCCAGGGTGCCGAGGTCACCCGGGTACGCGGCCTTGTCCAGGTTGACCGCGCCGGCGAGGAACCCCTCGTTGCTCAGCACCGTGGGCACGAACCAGCCGAAGGCGAGCTCCGCGAACTCGGTCGGCTTGACCCCGGACGAGCCCACCAGCGCGGTGGCGTGCAGCCACCCGTTCATGGTGGTGTACATCATCTCCAGCAGCGCCGTGTTGTAGAGCACGGCGAGGCCGGGGTCGGTGCCCAGGAAACGGGAGTCGCCCAGGGTGTCCAGAGCGGTCCGGTGCTGGTCGAACACGTCCCGGGGACCGCTGTACAGCAGGACCGAACCGGGCTTGCCGATGAGCGTCGGCGGCACCATGATCGCGCCGTCGAGGTAGGCGATCCCGAGCCGCTCCGCCCATGCGGCGGCCTCGGCGGCCTCCTTGGGCGTACCGGAGTTGAGGTTCACCAGGGCGCGGCCCGCGAGGGCCTCCTCGGCGCCGTCGAGGATCGCGTACGAGGTGGTGTAGTCATTGAGACACAGGAGCGTGACGGGGCTCGCGGCCACCGCCTCGGCGACGCTGTCGGCGCGGTGCGCGCCCTTGGCCACGAGGGCGTCGGCCTTGCCGGGGGTGCGGTTCCAGACGGTCACGGGGTGGCCGGCGTCGACCAGGGCGTGCCCGAGGACGACACCCATGGGGCCCAGGCCGATGAGGGTAACGGGGGTGTCGGATGCGCTACTTGCTTGCTGGTTCGTCATGAACGGCACGCTAGGGTTTCACATAGATGTGAGAGTCAAGCGAATCTGAGTGGTGACGGTCACATGCGCATAGGTGCGTTCTCCCGCCGGACCGGGGTCAGCCAGCGGCTGCTGCGGTACTACGAGGAACAGGGCTTGCTGGCGCCCCGCAGACTGCCCAGCGGGTACCGCGAGTACGAGGAGGCGGACGTCCGTACGGTGCGGGGCATCCGCACCATGCTGGCCGCGGGGCTGAGCACCCGGACGATCGCGGAGTTGATGCCCTGCCACGTGGACGACGGCGTGGGTCTCGTACCCGCCTGTTGGGGGGTGCTGCCCGAACTGTTGAAGGAGCGCGAGCGGCTGGACACCGCGATCACCGACCTGTTGAGCGCGCGCGACGCGCTGGACGGCATCATCGCGGTCACCCCGCAGCCCGAGCCGGACGACATCGGAGCCGGGGCCGAGGCCGGCGTGGTCCCGGCCGGCGCCGTCTGCTGACCGGTCCGGCCCGGTGCGGCCGGGCCGGGATCAGGGGCGCTCGGCGGCAGCCATGACCTGCCGCAGCCCCTCGGTGAGTTGGGCGCCGGTCGGCGTGGTGCCCGGGTCGAAGAACCACTGCACCATCAGGCCCTGGAGCAGGGTCCCGTAGAAGCCGCCCGCCGTCACGGCCAACGGGTCGGTCGGCTCGGGCTCGGGGCCGCCGAGGAACATCGCGACGAGCCCGCTGCGGGCCGCGCCGGTCGCCCGGGCGAGGTGTTCGCGCACCCCCGGGAGCCGATCCGCGTGCACCATCACCTCCAGACCGAGCCGCCAGGTCGACCGGTTCTCGGTGAAGGTGCGGATCACGTTCTCCCAGGAGCGTTCGAAGCGGGCGAGGGAGCCGTCCCCGGTGGGGTCGTCCCCGTCCGGGACCTCGTCGAACGTGAGGCTGACGCCTTCGATCAGATCGACGTACGCCTGCGCCAGGAGGGCGTCCTTGGAGCCGTAGTGGTAGCCGATGGACGCCAGGTTCGTCCCCGATTCCCGGACGATGTCGCGCGCCGTCGTCTCCAGGAAGCCCTTCTCCAGCAGGCAGCGCTTGGCGCCTTCGAGCAAATCCTCACGGTGTCCCATGCCGGGCAGCGTACCGGCGGGCGCGCACCCGCTCCGTACCGCCGACCGCAGCGATCTATACGCTCGTACTAGACAAGTGTCTTATACGTTCGTATGGTTCCGCCATGACCAATCCTTCGGTGGGTGCCCCACGGCACGCCGCCCCTCCCCCGCCCCGCGCCGGGCGCCGCGAGTGGACCGCGCTGGTGGTCCTGATGCTTCCCCTGCTCCTCGTCTCGATGGACGTGTCCGTGCTGTACTTCGCCGTCCCGGCGATCAGCGCGGACCTCGCCCCGAGCGGCACCCAACAGCTGTGGATCTTCGACATCTACGCCTTCGTCCTCGCCGGCCTGCTGATGACGATGGGCTCGGTGGGCGACCGCATCGGCCGCCGGAAGCTGCTGCTGATCGGCGCGGTCGCGTTCGGCGCCGCTTCCCTGGGCGCCGCCTACGCCAGCAGCGCCGAGATGCTGATCGCCGCCCGCGCGCTGCTCGGCATCGGCGGGGCGACCCTGATGCCGTCGACCATGGCGCTGGTGCGGAGCCTGTTCCAGGACCCGGCGCAGCGCGCCAAGGCCATCGGGGTCTGGTCGGCCGTGATGACGGGCGGCGTGGCGCTGGGCTCGGTCATGAGCGGGGTGCTCGTGGAGTACTTCTGGTGGGGCTCGGTCTTCCTGGTCAACCTGCCCGCCATGGCACTGCTGCTGGTGCTCGCGCCCCTGCTGATCCCGGAGTCGAAGGATCCGGCGCCCGGCCGCTTCGACCTGCTGAGCGTGCCGTTGTCGATGGCCGCCGTGCTCCCGCTGGTCTACGGGCTCAAGGAGATCCCCTCGGAGGGCTTCGCGACCCCCTCCGTGCTGTCCTTGCTGGCCGGTCTGGTCTTCACGGCCCTGTTCGTCCTGCGCCAGCGCACCTCGGCGTCCCCCCTGATCCCGCCCGCGCTGCTGAGCGGGAGCGGCTTCGGCCCGGCGGTCTGCCTCAACTCGCTCGCCATGTTCGCGATGATGGGCTCCGCCTACTTCACCACCCAGTACCTCCAGTCCGTGCTCGGCAAGAGCGCGATGGAGGCCGCCCTGTGGTCGCTGTTGCCGTCGGTGCTGATCGGTCTCGCGGCCCCGGTGACCACGGGACTCGTCCAACGGGGCGCCCACCGCGGGTACGTCGTCACCGGCGGCTTCGTCACCGCGGCGGGGGGTTTCGCCCTGTTGACCGCGGCCGGGACCGAATCCCTGTGGCTGGTGCTGGCCGGGTCGGGCGTACTGGCCTGCGGAGTCGTCACCGTGATGGCGCAGATGACGGACGTGGCGCTGGCGGCGGCCCCACCGGAACGGGCCGGATCGGCGTCCTCGCTGCTGGAGACGGGACAGGAGTTCGGCGGTGCACTGGGCATGGCCGTCCTCGGTTCCATCGGCACCGCCGTCTTCCGCCACCGGATGGAGGACGACGCACCGCCGGGGCTACCGGAAGCCGCCACGGAAACGCTGGGCGGGGCCCTCGCGGTCGCCACCGAACTGCCGGCGGGCACCGGGGCGGCACTGACGGCCCTGGCCCGCGGGGCGTTCACGGACGGCATGGGCGCGGCGGCCCTCGGCGGCACGGCGGTCCTGCTGCTCGCGGCCGTCCTCGCCCTGGTGCTGGTGCGCCGGCCGACGGCCGGGGCCCCCGCGGAGCGACCCGCGCCGAACACCCTCGACCACGTCTAGGACGCCCCGCGCACACGGACGGGCCGGTCGATCCGGGGGGATCGACCGGCCCGTCCGTGCGTGGTTCACCGCCTTGCGGCGGGCCTACGGGGCGTGACTCAGTGGGTCAGGTCCACCGAACGGGCGGACACCGCACCGATCTCGTCGCCCAGCTCCGCCAGCACCGTCGCCGGCACGGTGTCGTCGACGGTGAGGACCGCGAGGGCCTCGCCACCGGCCACCGAGCGGGAGACCTGCATGCCCGCGATGTTGACGCCCGCCTCGCCGAGGACCCGGCCGACCGTGCCGACGACCCCGGGACGGTCCGCGTACTTCAGGACGACCATGTGGTCGGCGAGGGCGAGGTCGATGTCGTGCTCACCGATCGCCACGATCTTCTGGTGGTGCTTGGGACCGGCCAGGGTGCCGGAGACGGACACCTCCTGGCCGTCGCCGAGGGTGCCGCGCACGGTGACCACGTTGCGGTGGTCGGGCGACTCGCTGGAGGTCGTCAGCCGGACCTCCACCCCACGTTCCTGGGCGAACAGCGGGGCGTTGACGTAGGACACCGTCTCGTCCACGACGTCCTCGAAGACGCCCTTCAGCGCGCTCAGTTCGAGCACCTTCACATCGTGCTGCGTGATCTCGCCGTACACCTCGACGTCGAGCCGGACCGCGACCTCACCGGCGAGCGCGGTGAAGATCCGGCCCAGCCGCTCGGCGAGCGGCAGCCCCGGCTTGACGTCCTGGGCGATGACGCCGCCCTGGACGTTCACCGCGTCCGGCACCAGTTCGCCCGCGAGCGCCAGCCGCACGGAGCGCGCGACGGCGATGCCCGCCTTCTCCTGGGCCTCGTCGGTCGAGGCGCCGAGGTGCGGGGTGCAGACGACCTGGTCGAACTGGAACAGCGGCGAGTCGGTGCAGGGCTCCTTCGCGTACACGTCGAGCCCGGCGCCCGCGACGCGCCCCTCCTTCAGCGCCGAGTACAGCGCCTCCTCGTCGACGATCCCTCCGCGCGCGGCGTTCACGATCCGCACGGTCGGCTTGACCTTGTGGAGCGCCTCGTCGCCGATGAGGCCCAGGGTCTCGGGGGTCTTCGGCAGGTGGACGGTGATGAAGTCCGAGACCTCAAGGAGCTCGTCCAGCGACAGGACCTTCACACCCATCTGCGCGGCGCGCGCGGGCTGCACGTAGGGGTCGTAGGCGACGATCTTCATGCCGAAGGCGGACATCCGCTGGGCGACGAGCGCACCGATGCGGCCGAGGCCCACCACGCCCAGGGTCTTCTCGGCGAGTTCCACGCCGGTGTACTTCGACCGCTTCCACTCGCCGTTCTTCAGGGCGGAGTTGGCCTGCGGGATGTTGCGCGCGGTGGCCACCAGCAGACCGCAGGCCAGTTCGGCGGCGGTGACGATGTTGGAGGTCGGGGCGTTGACGACCATCACGCCGGCCTTGGTGGCGGCGGACACGTCCACGTTGTCCAGACCGACGCCCGCGCGGGCGACGACCTTCAGCTTCGGGGCGGCGGCGATGGCCTCGGCGTCGACCTTGGTGGCCGAGCGGACCAGGATGGCGTCGACGTCCGCGATGGCGGGCAGCAGCGCGGCGCGGTCCGCCCCGTTGCAGTGGCGGATCTCGAAGTCGGGCCCGAGTGCGTCGACAGTCGCGGGCGACAGCTCTTCAGCGATGAGTACGACCGGTTTGCCGTTGGCAGCAGTGCTCACGTGAGTCCTCACAAGTCCATTGCGGACGGCCGTCCCGACGGCCGCAGGCGGTGGAGGTTGGCTTGCCGCGTGGAAGACGCACGACGCTGTGGGCCTGACGCGTATGTGCTGTGCAGTGTAGTGGCGTGACGGGGGACGAATTCCGCCGCACCGGAAGGATCACCCATCCGTGGCTGGCCGGACTGGACAAACAACGCACCCCGTCCGCGCGGACCGATGGAGGCGGGCGCCCAAGACCGGAGGGGCCGGATCGTGTGATCCGACCCCTCCCGGCCTGATGGGACGTGGCGCGCCCCCGACGGTTCCGTGCCGGGGCGTCCCGCGCGGGCGCGGTGCGGCGCACAGGCGCACGGCAGCGCACGGGAATCCGGTGCCCCGGCGGTGGGGCGCACGGACAGGCGCGCGCCCCGGAGGCTTACGCCTCCTCGTCCACCCAGCTCATGAGCTTGCGCAGGTCCTTGCCGGTGGTCTCCAGCAGGTGCCCCTCGTCCGCCTTCTTGTACTCGTTGTACTTCGGCAGCCCGGCCTCGTACTCCTTCATCCAGTTGTTGGCGAAGGTGCCGTCCTGGATCTCGCCGAGGACCTTCTTCATCTCGACCTTGGTGGCGTCCGTGATGATCCGCGGGCCGGTGACGTAGTCGCCCCACTCGGCGGTCTCGGAGATCGACCAGCGCATCTTCTCCAGGCCGCCCTCGTACATGAGGTCGACGATGAGCTTCAGCTCGTGCAGGCACTCGAAGTAGGCGATCTCCGGCTGGTAGCCGGCCTCGACCAGGGTCTCGAACCCGGCCTTGACCAGCGCGGAGGCACCACCACAGAGGACGGCCTGCTCACCGAACAGGTCGGTCTCGGTCTCCTCGGTGAAGGTGGTCTTGATGACGCCGGCGCGGGTGCCGCCGATCGCCTTGGCGTAGGAGAGGGCGAGCGCGAAGGCGTTGCCGGAGGCGTCCTGCTCCACGGCGGCGATGCAGGGCACGCCGCGCCCCTCCTCGTACTGGCGGCGCACGAGGTGACCCGGGCCCTTGGGGGCGACCATGCACACGTCGACGCCGGCCGGGGGCTTGATGAAGCCGAAGCGGATGTTGAAGCCGTGTCCGAAGAACAGGGCGTCGCCGTCCTTCAGGTTGTCCTTGATGGACTCCTCGTAGACCTTGCCCTGGAGCGGGTCCGGCACGAGGATCATGATCACGTCGGCCTCGGCGGACGCCACGGCGGGGGTGACCACACGCAGACCCTGCTCCTCGGCCTTGGCCTTGGACTTCGAGCCCTCGTGCAGACCGACCCGGACGTCGACGCCGGAGTCACGCAGCGACAGCGCGTGGGCGTGGCCCTGGCTGCCGTATCCGATGACGGCGACCTTGCGCCCCTGGATGATGGACAGGTCGGCGTCGGCGTCGTAGAACAGCTCGGCCACTGGGTTTCTCCTTGGTTTCTACCGGTGTCGCTGGTTGTGCGTCCCACCGTACGGCGGGCGGGGACGGGGGCGGTGCGGGGTCTCGCGATGCGGGCGCGCGCGTGGGGTGGTACGCGCGCGGGGCCCCCACGTCGTGCGGGAGGGCGCCGGTGCGCTGGTCGTACCGCCCCACGCGCGCGGAGGGTCCCGCGCACACGAGGGCTTGGGTGGGGCGGTGGGACCGGGGTGGGGTCCCGCCGCCACCGGGTCAGGCGGAGCGGTCCAGGGCCCGCAGAGAGCGGTCCGTGATGGAACGGGCGCCCCGGCCGATGGCAATGGTGCCCGACTGGACGAGCTCCTTGATGCCGAACGGCTCCAGCATCTTGAGCATCGCCGACAGCTTGTCGCTGGAGCCGGTGGCCTCGATGGTGACGGCCTCGGGCGAGACGTCGACGGTCTTGGCGCGGAACAGCTGGACGATCTCGACGATCTGGGAGCGGGTCTCGTTGTCGGCGCGGACCTTCACCAGGACGAGTTCACGCTGGATCGCCGAACCGGGCTCCAGCTCCACGATCTTCAGGACGTTGACGAGCTTGTTGAGCTGCTTGGTGACCTGTTCGAGGGGGAGGTCCTCGACGTTCACCACGATGGTGATGCGGGAGATGTCGGGGTGCTCGGTGACGCCGACGGCGAGCGAGTCGATGTTGAAGCCGCGGCGGGAGAACAATGCGGCGATCCTGGCCAGGATGCCGGGGGTGTTCTCGACCAGGACCGAGAGCGTGTGCTTGGACATGACGGTCATTTTCTTCCCTGCCTCGATCGTCTTCCGGGCCTCAGTCGTCCTCGTTGTCGCCGAAGTCGGGGCGGACGTCACGAGCGGCCAAGATGGTGTCGTTGGAGGTCCCGGCGGCGACCATCGGCCACACCATGGCGTCCTCGTGGACGATGAAGTCGACGACCACGGGACGGTCGTTGATGGCGTTGGCCTCGGCGATGACCTTGTCGAGATCGTCGGGCGACTCGCAGCGCAGGGCCACGCAGCCCATGGCCTCCGCCAGCTTCACGAAGTCCGGGACGCGGGTGCCGCCGGCGGGCTTGCCGGGGACGGGCTGGCCGTCACCGGTCGCGTCACCGGGGCCGCTGTGCAGGACGGTGTTGGAGTAGCGCTGGTTGTAGAACAGGGTCTGCCACTGGCGGACCATCCCGAGGGCGCCGTTGTTGATGATGGCGACCTTGATGGGGATGTTGTTCAAGGCGCAGGTGGTCAGTTCCTGGTTGGTCATCTGGAAGCAGCCGTCGCCGTCGACCGCCCAGACCGTGCGCTCCGGCTGACCCGCCTTGGCGCCCATCGCCGCGGGCACCGCGTAGCCCATGGTCCCGGCGCCGCCGGAGTTGAGCCAGGTGGCGGGCTGCTCGTAGCGGATGAAGTGGGCGGCCCACATCTGGTGCTGGCCGACGCCCGCGGTGAAGATCGTTCCCTCGGGGGCCAGTTGACCGATCCGCTCGATCACCTGCTGCGGTGAGAGCGAGCCGTCGGCGGGCTGGTCGTAACCGAGCGGGTAGGTGTCGCGCCAGCGGTTGAGGTCGGTCCACCAGTCGGCGTAGTCCCCGGTGTGGCCGTCGCTGTGCTCCTTCTGGACGGCCTGGACCAGATCGGCGAGGACCTCGCGGGCGTCACCGACGATGGGCACGTCCGCGGCGCGGTTCTTGCCGATCTCGGCGGGGTCGATGTCCGCGTGGACGATCTTGGCGTAGGGGGCGAAGCTGTCCAGCTTGCCGGTGACGCGGTCGTCGAAGCGGGCGCCGAGGGCGACGATCAGATCGGCCTTCTGGAGCGCGGTGACGGCGGCGACCGAGCCGTGCATGCCGGGCATGCCGAGGTGCTGCGGGTGGCTGTCGGGGAAGGAACCGAGCGCCATCAGCGTGGTGGTGACCGGCGCGCCGGTCAGTTCCGCGAGGACCTTCAGCTCGGTGGTGGCACCGGCCTTGATGACCCCGCCGCCGACGTACAGCACGGGCCGCTTGGCCTGGGTGATCAGCTTGGCGGCCTCGCGGATCTGCTTGGCGTGCGGCTTGGTGACCGGACGGTAGCCGGGCAGGTCCTGGGCGGGGGGCCAGCTGAAGGTGGTGCGGGCCTGGAGGGCGTCCTTGGCGATGTCGACCAGGACCGGGCCCGGGCGGCCGGTGGCGGCGATGTGGAACGCCTCGGCGATCGTCCGCGGGATGTCCTCGGCCTTGGTCACCAGGAAGTTGTGCTTGGTGATCGGCATGGTGATGCCGACGATGTCCGCCTCCTGGAAGGCGTCGGTGCCGATGGCGGCGGAGGCGACCTGGCCGGTGATCGCGACGAGCGGGACGGAGTCCATGTGCGCGTCGGCGATGGGGGTGACCAGGTTGGTGGCGCCCGGCCCCGAGGTGGCCATGCAGACCCCGACCTTGCCGGTGGCCTGGGCGTACCCGGTGGCCGCGTGACCGGCTCCCTGCTCGTGCCGGACCAGGACGTGCCGCACCCGGGTGGAGTCCATCATCGGGTCGTAGGCCGGCAGGATCGCGCCGCCCGGAATGCCGAACACCGTCTCGGCCCCGACCTCCTCGAGGGAGCGGATGAGGGACTGCGCGCCCGTGACGTGCTCGACGGTGACGGACTGTCCTCCGGAACGGGGCCGCGGCTGCGGATGGGCCCCGGTGGCCTGCTCGGTCATCGGCATTCTCTTCTCGATGCTGAGGGGGATTTGCGAGAGTTGTACGGAGTGCTGCGGTCTGGTCTGGCGACCGGCGCGGTGCCGGTGCAACAAAAAACCCCTCGTGCCGTGAGGCAAGCGAGGGGAGCGCGCCGGTGCGTTCGCTGGGTGCCGTGAAGGACCCTGCTTCAGCCGACGCGCTGTCCAAGTACGAGAATTCGGGTGCGCATGGCTACGACCCTCTCCCCCGCACTCAACCCCTGTCAAGTGGGTGGGACGTGGGTCTCATTATGTGAGCGGGTGGAGAGTCCACGGCGGTGCACGGGCGGCGGCGGCGCCGGGTACGCACCCGGGCTGAGCTGGCTGTATCCGCCTCCCGGCGGCCGGGATTCACGGGCGGTGGCGGGGCCGGTGCCGCTCGGCTCGCGGGCGGGCCGAGCAGGCGACCCGCCGCCCGCGAGGACGGACGCCGTGACGGCGCTGCGACCGTCCCAGCCCTCTCCCCCGGCGTCCCGGGCGCCCTCGTGGAGGGCACCGGCGGACGTCTCCTGGGGCACCGGGTAGCGGCCGGTGCTCAGGGCGCGCCGCAGCCGGTACTCGTCCAGGGCGGGCGAGAAGGCCGCGCCCTGACCGTAGGTGCAGCCCATCGCCCGCAGCGCGGTCACCTGTTCCGGTAGGTCCACCCCGTCCGCGACGGACTCCAGGCCGAGGTCGGTGGCGATCCGCAGCAGACCGCTTGTGATCTTGTGGAGCCGTCCGGACTCGACGACGCCCTCCACCAGGCTCCGGTCCAGTCGGAGAATGTCCAGCGGGAGCCGTCGCAGGGCCGTGAGGGCTCCGTGCCCGTTACCGAAACCGTCGAGGCCGATCCGCACGCCGAGCCTGCGCAGGGCCGTGAGGCGGCGTTCCAGTTCGTCGAAGGACACCGTCGGGTCGCAGTCGGCCAGCTCGACCACCAGGCTTCCGGCGGCGAGCCCGTGCCGGGCCAGCAGGACCTCGACGGAGGACATCGGTCGGGACCGCTCGACCAGGTGGCGGGCGCCGACCCGGACGACGACGGTCGTCGGGTGGCCCGCACCGGCCCGGTCGGCGGCCCGGACGAGGGCTTCCTCCAGCGTCCAGCGCCCGAGCTCCGCCGCGCGGTCGGTGTCGTCGGGCGCCCACGGGAACTCGGCGGGGGTGAACAGGCCGTCCTGTGCGGATCTCCAGCGTGCCTGCGCGCCGACGGCGCCGATCACCCCGGTGGTCAGGTGCACCACGGGCTGGTGCAGCAGGGCGAACTCGCCGTCGTCCAGCGCCGCCCTGAGCCGTCCGGCGAGCTCGGCGCGGCGCACCACGTCGGCCTGCATCTGTGGGGCGTAGAGCTCGACACGGCCCTTGCCGGCGGCCTTGGCCCGGTACATCGCGAGGTCGGCGTTGCGCAGCAGTTCGCTCTCGCCGACGCCCGGTTCCGCGAAGGCCACGCCGATGGACGCGGCGACCCGGACGTCGTTGCCGTCGATCGGGTAGGGCTCGGACAGTCGGGCCCGCAGTCGGTCGGCGAGGTCGAGGATGTGGCGTTCGCGGGCGGCCCGGTCGGTGGTGCCGTCGCCGAGGACGAGGGCGGCGAACTCGTCGCCCCCGAGGCGGGCGGCGGTGTCGCTCTGACGTACCGCCTCCTGGAGTCTGCGGGCGGCCTGGACGAGGAGTTCGTCGCCCGCCTGGTGCCCGATGGTGTCGTTGACCGCCTTGAAGCCGTCGAGGTCGATGAAGAGCACGGCGGTGCCCGGATCGCGGTCGGCGGAGCGGCGTCCGCCGAGGCCGCGGGCGACCCGGCGGGTGAACAGGGCCCGATTGGGCAGGCCGGTGAGCGGGTCGTGCTCGGCGCTGTGCTGCAACTGGGCCTGGAGCCGGACGCGTTCGGTGACGTCACGGCTGTTGAAGAGCAGCCCGCCGTGGTGGCGGTTGACGGTGGACTCCACGTGCAGCCACTGGCCGCCGCCGGAGCGGAAGCGGCACTCGATACGGGTCGTGGGCTCGTCGTCCGCGCTGGCGGCGAGGAACCTGCGCACCTCGTGGACGACCGCCCCGAGGTCGTCCGGGTGGATCAGCGCGGCGAGTTCGCTGCCCATCAGGTCCTCCGCGTCACGGCCGTAGACCCCGGCGGCGGCGGGGCTGACGTAGCGCAGCACCCCGCTGGGCGCGGCGATCATGATGACGTCGCTGGAGCCCTGCACCAGGGAGCGGAAGTGGTTCTCCTTCTGGGCGAGTTCCTGGGTGAGGGTGGTGTTGTCCATCAGCATGATGCCCTGCCGGACGACCAGGGCGAGGACGACCGTGCAGGCGGTGACCAGGACCACGCGGTCGATGCTGCGGTCGTTGAGCACGTTGTAGAGGATGCCCAGGGTGCAGACCGTGGCCGCCAGGTAGGGCGCGAGCGCGGCGAGCGAGCCGGCGATGGGCCGCGGGGCGGTCCGGGGTGCGCCGTCGTGCAGGCACTGTGACCGGAACTGCTCCACCGGGTGCTGGACGGGCCCGTAGGCACCGGGGTCGGTTCCGGCCTCCGGCCACCCCCGGTCGGGCGCCGGAACCGACCGGAGCGGCGGCCCCCACCGTGCGCTGCGGTTCGCCGGGGCGTGGCCGTGGCCCTGGTGCCCGTGGTCCTCGTGGCGCCGCTGGTGGGTGTGGCCCTCGTGACCGTGGGCGCTGTGTGGCCGGCCGCGGTACGGGGCGCCTTCGTGCGGGCGTTTGGTGCCGGACGGGACACCGCCGGACGGGACCGCGCCCGGTGGGCGCGGCGCCGGGCTGTCGTCGCCGCCGCTGTCGGTGGCGGCGCGCTGGTGCGGCAGGCGGAGCGCCGGGAAGGACCGCACCACGGTGTCCCCGCGGGGTGGTGGGCCCGATACCGGGAGCACCGACACGGGGAAGGACGGCAGGACCAGGGGGTGTTCGTCGGGCACGGGTTCCTGGTCGAGGGGCCGCCCGGTCGCGTCCTGGAGGGAGGCCCAGGGCGCGTAGGCGAGCAGGAGGGAGCCCGCGAACCAGCCCGCGTCCAGGAGTTGCCCGGAGCGGTAGCTGGCGTGCAGGATCGGCGAGCTGAAGAGGGCGTCGCACATCACGGTGACGGCGAGGGCGCCGATCGCGGTGTTCACCGCGGAGCGGTTGACGGCCGTGCGGCGGTAGTGCAGCGCCAAGACGATGCTGACCAGGGCGATGTCCAGCAGCGGGTACGCCAGGGACAGCGCCGCGTGGGCGACGCTCTGACCCTCGAAGCGTGCCGTGTGGGCGAGCGCGAGGCTCCAGGAGAGGGTGAGCAGGGACCCGCCGATGAGCCAGGTGTCGAGAGCGAGGCAGATCCAGCCGGCCCTGGTCACGGGCCGTTTGGCGAGGAGCAGCAGCCCCACGATGGCGGGTGGGGCGAAGCACAGGAAGAACAGGTCGGCGAAGCTGGGGCTGGGCACCGGCTCGCGCAGGACGACCTCGTACCAGCCCCAGACGCCGTTGCCCAGGGCCGCCATCGCCGAGGAGAGGGCGAAGAGGTACCAGGCCACCCGTGAGCGGCTGTGCCGGGTGCGGGCGTAGAGCAGGCAGGACACGGCGGCGGTCGCCGCGGCGGCGCTCAGCCCGAAGTCACCCATGACGAGGGCCACTTCGGGCGAGCCCCAGTCCAGGGCCGCCCCGGTCGCGTAGCCCCCGCAGACGAAGGCGAGGAGGATCTGGGTCACCAGGCCGGTCCCGCCGGCCGTACGGGGCCGGACGGAAAGGGCGGCGCCCCGGGCGCTCACCGCTCGCTCCCCGGCTGGGAGCGGGCACGGTTGCGCTGCCCTCGCTGACATCGGTGGCGCGGGCGGGTGTCTTCGCGGCGGCTGCTCTCACCGCCCGGTCCGCGGCGTACGAGTGCGCGTGCGGATCGCCGTCGGATTCCTCTGCGTGTCGGATGGTCGTTCCATAGGCCGTGCATCAACGATCGCCCCCCTTGCGTTCTCACTGTCTCGTCCCCCGCGCCGAACAGCGTGCGGCGCAGCCCCTTGATGCCGACGATACACCAGACTCGTCACTCAGGGACATAGTTGCTCTACTCTCCGTGACGGTCGGCGGCGTTTCCGACACACGGAGCATTTGGGGGAAGGCGGGAGGTCCCCGACCGCCGGGTGGCGCGCTGGGGGACGTGCCGCGGGTCGTGCACGGCGTGGCACGGCGGTGCGCGGCACACCAGGGGGCGCTCGACGCACCTCGGTGCGCTGCGGTCACTGCGCGCACGCCGTGCGGCCCTCGTCCGGTGACCGCGCCGTGCGGCTCACCCGGTGACGAGGACCGGGTTCAGCAGCGGCTCCCCCGCCGCGTACCGGGTCAACTGCGCGACCAGCAACCGCTTGGCCCGCGGCAGGTACGCGCTGGAGGGCCCGCCCGCATGGGGGCTGATCAACACCCCCGGTGCGTGCCAGAGGGGGTGGTCCCCGGGCAGCGGCTCGGGGTCGGTGACGTCGAGCGCGGCGGTGAGGCGGCCCCGGGTCAGCTCCGCGAGCAGCGCCCCGGTGTCCACGACGGCGCCCCGGGCGATGTTCACCAGGAGCGCACCGTCCTTCATCCGGGCCAGGAACGCGGCGTCGGCCAGGTGCCGGGTCTCGTCGGTGAGCGGGGTGGCGAGGACCACGACGTCGGAGTCCGGGAGCAGGGCCGGCAGTGCGTCCAGGGCGTGCACCGGACCGCGGGCGGCGATCCGTGCGGAGCGGGCGACCCGGGTGACGTCCGCGACCTCGAAGGGCAGCAGCCGCTCCTCGATCGCCGCGCCGATCGACCCGTACCCGACGATGAGCACCGACCGGTCGGCGAGCGCGGGACGGAAGCCGGAGCGCCACCGGCCGCGGTCCTGGTCGCGCACGAAGTCCGGGACGCCGCGCAGGGATGCGAGGATCAGTGCGAGGGTCAACTCCGCGGTGCTGGCGTCGTGCACCCCGCGCGCATTGCACAGGTGCACGCCGGAGCGCACGGAGGGCAGCGCCGGCAGCACGTCGTCGACTCCGGCGGTGAGCGTCTGGACGACCTCCAGACGGTGCATCAGGGGCAGTGCGCCCACCTTCACGGACGACCGCTTCAGATAGGGCACCGTGAAGAACGCGCAGTCCGCGGGGTCGGCGGGGTACGCCTGCTCGCCGTCCTCGCCGCCGTCGTAGAAGTGGTAGGAGAGGGCGTCGGGAAGGCCCTCGATCTCGTCCGGGGGCATGGGCAGCCACACGTCACCTGTCATGGTCTCGAGGCTAAGGGCTGTCCCGAGCCGGTCCGCGACGGCCGGTGGACGGCCCCTGCGGCGAGGAGGTCCGGTGCGCAGCGGTTAGTTTGGGGGCCGCTCGAACAGCAGTGGGAGGGTACGGCGAGGTGGAGCGCAGGACGATCGGCGCGACGGGACTGCGGGTGGGTGCGGTGGGGCTCGGCTGCATGCCGATGAGCTGGGCGTACTCCGCCTCCCGGCGGCGCGGCGAGGAGTCCGTGCGCACCCTGCACACGGCTCTGGACCTGGGCTGTTCGCTGCTCGACACCGCCGACATGTACGGGCCCTTCACCAATGAGCTGCTGATCGGACGGGTCCTCAGACAGCGCCGGGCCGAGGCGTTCGTCACCACCAAGTGCGGCCTGTTGGTGGGCGACCAGCACATCGTGGCCAACGGTCGCCCCAGCTATGTGAAGCGGGCCTGTGACGCTTCGCTACGCCGACTCCAGACCGATGTGATCGATCTGTACCAGTTGCACCGCCCCGATCCGGAGGTGCCCGTCGAGGAGACCTGGGGGGCGATGTCCGAGTTGGTGGGCGCGGGCAAGGTGCGCGCCCTCGGTGTGTGCGCGCTGGGCGTGCGCGCCTCCCGCCGGTCCACGGAGCGGCCGCACGCGGTGACGGTGCGCCAGTTGGAGCGGCTGCAACAGGTGTTCCCGGTCGCCGCGGTCGAGGCGGAGCTGTCGGTGTGGTCGCCGGAGGCCGTCGAGGTGCTGCTGCCCTGGTGCGAGGCGCGGGGGGTCGGTTTCCTGGCCGCGATGCCGTTGGGGAGCGGCTACCTCACCGGCACGCTGACCCCCGGTCAGGGCTTCGAACCGGACGACGTACGGGCCCGGCACCCCCGTTTCACCGCGGAGGTGATGGCCGCGAACCAGTCGATCGTGGCGGGTTTGCGCCGGGTGGCCCGGCGACACGGCGGCACCGCGGCCGGGGTGACCCCGGCGCAGGTCGCGCTGGCGTGGGTACTGGAACGGGGCCGGCACGTGGTCGCGGTCCCGGGCGCCAAGCGGGCCCGCTGGGTGGTGGAGAACGCCGGGGCGGCGGGGCTGCGGCTGACCGACGCGGACCGGGCGGAGATCGCGGGGCTGCCACCGGTCCGGGAGTCCTGGGAACCGTGGGACTAGCTCTTCCTTTCCCCGGCAGTCGCCGTCTGCGGCCATCGCCCGCGGTTTCTGCACGAGAACCCGTCCGCGAGCCGACCGCCGTCTGATCACGCCGCGTAACGGGTCACCGGGGAAGCGGGACGGCTTCCCAGGGAGCCGTCGGGCGGGATTGCATCTACCCATCCCCTTCAACAAGACGATACGTATCGTCTTGACACGCGGGTCATCGTCCCGTACCTTCTCACCCATGGGAACTCTGTGATGACAGCACGCGCCACCGCGTAGAGCCTCGCTCCGCCGTGGGCGCACCGCCGCCCGTCCGTCACCACCCGAGGGGGCCTGTCTTGCGTACCCATACTGCCCAACTGACCGTGCACGACCTCACCAAGCGCTACGACGAGAAGCTCGTCCTCGACCACGTCCACCTCTCCGTCCGGCCCGGCGAGAAGGTCGGCGTGATCGGGGACAACGGCTCGGGGAAGTCCACGCTGCTCAAGCTACTGACCGGCCATGAACGGCCCGACAGCGGTGAGGCCACCGTCAGTGCGCCCGGCGGCGTCGGCTATCTCGCGCAGGCGCTCGACCTGCCCGCCGACGCCACCGTCCAGGACGCGATCGACCTGGCACTGACCGAACTGCGCGCCCTGGAAGCCCAGCTGCGCTGCGACGAAGAACAGCTGGAGACGGCCGACGACGGCCCCGCTCTCGCATCCGCTCTCACGGCCTACGAGCGGCACCTCACCCGGTACGAGGCGCGCGACGGCTACCGGGCCGAGGAACGCGTCGACATCGCCCTGCACGGGCTCGGCCTGCCCGCACTGGCGCGCGATCGCCTGCTCGGCTCGCTCTCCGGCGGTGAGCGGTCCCGGCTCGCGCTCGCCGCGACACTCGCGGCCCAGCCGGAGCTGCTCCTGCTCGACGAACCGACCAACGACCTGGACGACCAAGCCGTCGGCTGGCTCGAAGCGCACCTGCGCGAGCACCGTGGCACGGTGGTCGCGGTCACCCACGACCGCGCCTTCCTGGCCAACCTGACCAACACGATCCTGGAGGTCGCGGACGGAAGGATCACTCGGTACGGCGACGGCTACGCCGGCTACCGCACGGCGAAGGCCGCCGAGCGCAGCCGCCGTCTCCAGGAGTACCAGCACTGGCGCGACGAGCTCACGCGCAGCCGTCATCTGGCCGAGTCGAACGCGGCGCGGCTCGGGGCGATCCCGCGCAAGGTGCCGATGGCGAAGTTCGGGCACGGCGCGTTCCGCTCCCGGGACCGCAGCCACGGGGCGACGGTCCGGATCCGGAACGCGAAGGAGCGCGTCGCCCGGCTGACCGCCGCACCGGTCCACCTACCGCCCGATCCACTGGTGTTCGCCGCATCGGTGCCCACCGGCACGACCAACGGCGAGGCCACCGACGGCAGGGTCGAGCCCGCCGCCGAGCTCGTCGACGTCCGTCTGGACGACCGGCTCGACCTGCCGCAGTTGTCGCTCGCTCCGGGAGAGCGGCTGCTCGTCACCGGGCCGAACGGTGCGGGCAAGTCCACGCTGCTCGGGATCCTCGCGGGCGAGGTCCGGCCGCAGCGCGGCACGGTGCGGGTGTCCGGGAAGGTGGGGATGCTGCGCCAGCAGCAGGTGCCGTGGCCGTCGGACCTGAGCGTACTCGGCGCCTTCGCCCACGACCGGCCCGGCGACCGGGAGGAGCAGCGCGACCTGCTGCTCTCCCTCGGCCTGTTCCGGCCCGCCGACCTGCGGCTGCGGATCGGCGAGCTGTCGTACGGCCAGCGGCGCAGGATCGAGCTGGCCCGGCTGGTCACGCGGCCGGTCGATCTGCTGCTCCTGGACGAGCCGACGAACCACCTCTCCCCGGCCCTGGTCGAGGAACTGGAGCAGGCCCTCACCTCGTACGGGGGCGCGCTCGTGGTGGTCACCCACGACCGGCTCATGCGGGAGCGGTTCACCGGGAGCCGCCTCGAACTGGCCGGTGGGCGACCCGTCGTGAACGTCTGACACGAGGAGGCCGCGAGAGGGGCGGTGCAGGCGCGGGGGTACCCCGGCAGTCGGGAACGTTCCGGGGCCGGGCGGTGTACTGGAGACTGGGCGCCCGCCGGACCGTGGACGGCCTACGGTGCCGACACCGCCCGGCCGTGCCCATTGACCACGACGAAGGGACCGAGATCGTGCGACGTCCAGCCGTGACGGCCGTGCTCACCGCCGCCGCGCTCCTGCTCACCGGGTGTTCCTCGGACGGCTCCGACCCACCCGGCCTCGGGAGCCGGACGACGGACGCTTCGACGGCGCCCTCGGCCTCCGCGTCCGGGGCCGACGCCGACGCTCCCCCGGCGAAGGGCACCGCCTCGGTGGTGCGCACGGTGACCGAGGACCTCCCGTCCCCCTGGGGCCTCGCCCCGCTGCCCGACGGCGACGTGCTGGTCTCCTCGCGCGACGAGGGCACCATCAGCCGGATCGACGGCCGGACCGGTGCGCGAGTGGAGCTGGGTGCCGTACCCGGGGTGGCGGCGGCTGGCGAGGGCGGGCTGATGGGGCTCGCGCTCTCGCCCTCCTTCGCCTCCGACCAGATGGTCTACGCCTACTTCACCACCGCCTCGGACAACCGCATCGCGCGGCTGCGGTACGAGGAGGACAAGCCCACCGGGCAGCAGCTCGGCGCGCCCGACACGGTGCTGCGCGGGATTCCGAAGGGCACCAACCACAACGGCGGCCGGATCGCCTTCGGCCCCGACAAGATGCTGTACGCCGGCACGGGGGAGATCGGCGAGACGGGACTGTCCCAGGACAAGGAGTCGCTGGCCGGCAAGATCCTGCGCATGACCCCGCAGGGCGAACCGGCACCGGGCAACCCCCTGGGCAAGGACTCGTACGTCTACTCGTACGGACACCGCAACGTCCAGGGGCTCGCCTGGGACGAGGAGAAGCGGCTGTGGGCCGCGGAGTTCGGCCAGGACACCTGGGACGAGCTCAACGAGATCGTCCCGGGCGGCAACTACGGCTGGCCCGAGGTCGAGGGCAAGGGCGGCGGGGCCGGGTTCCGCGACCCGGTGGCGCAGTGGCCCACCTCGGAAGCCTCGCCGAGCGGCATCGCCTACGCGCAGGGGTCGATCTGGATGGCGGGGCTGCGCGGGGAGCGGCTGTGGCGCATCCCGGTGGGCCCGGCGAACGGCGCGGCGGACGGCGCGCCCGAGCCGCAGGCGTTCCTGCACGGCGAGTACGGGCGGCTGCGCACGGTGGTGGCCGCGGGCGACGACCGGCTGTGGCTGATGACCAGCGAGACGGACGGCCGCGGGTCGCCCGGGGACTCCGACGACCGGGTCCTGGAGCTGCGGGTGAGCTGACCTGCGGCCGTCAGTCCGACGGTTCGGCGGGCGCCGGCGACGGTGCCGGCATCCGGACGGTGACCTTGCCGGAGCCGAGGTCTATCGGCCCCCGCCCCGGGTCCCCGTCGCTCTGGTCCTCCCGGGTGAGTTCCAGGCGCTTGGTCTCGTCGTCGGTGTGCCTGCGCCCGGGCGCGAAGACTGCGTCGATCACGTTGAACACGGTGCCTCCTCGGGCCGGTTCTCCCCGTCAGCGTAATCGAGCCCGTCCCGTGTCCGGGGGTGAGCGCAACGTCACCGGGCGCCGGGCCGCTCGCTGCCCGCGCCGACCGCACGGGGCGCCGGCGGGAAGGCCCCCAGCCGGTGGGCCAGGGCCGCCGCCTCGCCGCGGCCGGAGACCTGTAGCTTGCCCAGGATGTTGGAGACGTGCACGCTCGCGGTCTTCGGTGCGATGAACAGCTCCTGGGCGATCTGGCGGTTGCTGCGGCCAGCGGCGACCAGCCGCAGGACGTCGCGTTCCCGGCTGGTCAGGCCGAAGGCGGTCAACGGGTCGACGGGGGCCGGGGCGGGCAGGCCGGTGAGGGAGAGGCGGGCCCGCTGGGCCAGCCGCTCCACCGCCTCGCCGAGCGGGACGGTCCCCAGGTGGCGGGCGAGGGCGGCGGCCTGTCGGAGGAGTTCCGTCGCCCGGGTGCGGTCGTCCTCCGCGCCGAGCAGGGCCTCGGCGAGCCGGAAGCGGACCTGCGCCAGGTCGTAGGGGCGCTCCAGCGGGCCGAAGGCGGTGACGACCTCCTGCCAGTCGGCCGGGGTGTCGGTCCCCTCGGCGCGACGGAGCTCGGCCCGGACCCAGTGGTCGTGGGCCTGCCAGACGGGCGCACCGATGGTGAGCGTGCGGGCGGCGGACCGGATGCGCGCGAGGGCCGCGGCCCGGCCCGGGCCGGCCGGTGGCAGCCCGCGGGCGTCGGCCTCGACGGTGGCGGCGGCCCGCAACAGGGGCCAGCCGTAGCGCTGGGTGCCGGGCGGGAACCCGTAGGTGGTCGCGGCGTCGAACTCCACCCGGGCGTCGAGGACCCGGCCTTCGTGCGCGGCGACCTCCAGGGCGACCGCGGCCATCGGTAGGGAGTGTTGGGGCATCTGGCCGTAGTTGCCGTACCAGCGGCGGGCTTCCGCGAGTTGGCGGGTGGCCTCCGCGTCGTCCCCGCGGGCGAGCGCCAGGTGCGCGGCGTGGACGGCCGCGGAGGCGCGGGGCTTGGAACCGTAGACGGGGTGCCGGGTGCGGGCGATGGAGCAGGCGGAGTCGTCCCAGCGGCCGAGCGCGTACAGGGACTCGGCGCGGTTGCTCCAGATCCACGCCTCGGTGTCGCGCAGGCCGAGGTTCCGGGCCAGCTCGGCGCCCTCGTCGAGGAGGGCGACCGCCTCCCGGGAGCGGCCGACGCCTTCCAGGGCGGAGGGCAGGTTCACGTAGACGCGGCCGACCGCGCCCCGGCCCAGGTCCTGCGCGTTCTCCTTGACCTCGTACATCTCGGCGAGCCCGGCCTCCACGTCCCCCGCGTCGACCATGAGGCCGCCCAGGGTGAGGCGGGCGTTGAGTTCGATGTCCCGGGCGCCGACCATGCGGGCGTACTCGACGGCACGTTCGGCGGCGGTGAGGCTGTCCGGGCCCGGCTGGTGGAGCATCAACCAGTTGGCGACGCGGGCGAGGACCTCGGCGTGCACCAGGGACGGCGGCAGACCGCTCACCAGGTCCTGGGCGGTGGCGAGTTCCTGCCAGCCGTCGCCCCGGGCGAGGGTCTGGACGAGCATGGACCGCTGCACCCAGAACCAGGCGGCGCGCAGGGCGTCGGGTTCGTCCTGGAGCAGCCGCAAGGCCCGCTTGGTGATCTTCAGCGCACGGTCGCGCTCCCCGCAGAGCCGTCCGGCGACGGTGGCCTCGGCCAGTACGTCCTGGTAGGTGAGGCGGGTAGCCCCGGGGGTGACGTCACAGCGCGGGTCCGACCCGACGTTGTCGCCCGCGCACAGCAGGGCACGGACCTCCTCGGGCGTCTCGTCCCACAGTTCCATCGCCCGTTCCAGCAGCCTCAGCTGCTCGGCGTAGGCGTGGCGGTGGCGGGCCTCGGTGGAGGCTTCGAGCACGGCGGGCAGGGCCTTGGCCGGGTCGTGCGCGTGGTACCAGTAGCTGGCGAGGCGGGTGGCGCGCTCGTCGGCGGGCACCAGGGTCGGTTCGGCTTCCAGGGCCTCGGCGTAGCGGCGGTTGAGGCGGGAGCGCTCGCCGGGCAGCAGGTCGTCGCTGACCGCCTCGCGGACCAAGGAGTGCCGGAAGCGGTAGCCGTCGCCGTCGGGCGTGGGCTGGAGGATGCTGGCGCCGACCGCGGCCCGCAGTGCCTCGATGAGGTCGTCCTCGCCCAGTCGGGCGACGGCGGCGAGCAGGGCGTGTCCGATGCTGGAGCCGCCCTCGGCGACGGTCCTGACGACCCGTTGGGCGTGGTCGGGGAGCCGTTCGACCCGGACGAGGAGGAGGTCGCGCAGCGAGTCGGACAGCGGTGGGCAGCAGTCCTCGCCCGCGGCGACGGCCAGCTCCTCGACGAAGAAGGGGTTGCCGTCGGAGCGGTCGAAGATCTCGTCGACGAGGGTGGGGTCGGGTTCCGCGGCGAGGATGCCGGCCATCTGGGCACCGACCTCGTCACGGCTGAAGCGGTTCAGCTCGATGCGGCGGATCGTGCGCAGCCGGTCGAGTTCGGCGAGCAGGGGGCGCAGTGGGTGGCGCCGGTGGATGTCGTCGGCGCGGTAGCTGGCGAGGAGGACGATCCGCCCGCGGCGCAGGGTGCGGAAGAGGTAGGCGAGGAGGTGGCGGGTGGAGGCGTCGGACCAGTGCAGGTCCTCCAGGGCGATCAGGACGGTCCGCTCGGCGGCGACCCGCTCCAGCAGGCGCGCGGTCAGCTCGAAGAGGCGCGCCATCGCCTCCTCGTCGTGGAGTCCCCCGGGGGCTTCGCCCAGTTCGGGCAGGAGTCGGGCGAGTTCCTCCTCCTGCCCGGCCGCCGCGGCGGCGAGTTCCCCGGGCAGCAGGAGGCGCAGGGCGCGCAGGGCGGTGGAGAAGGGGGCGAACGGCAGTCCTTCGGCGCCGATCTCGACGCAGCCGCCGACGGCCACGACGACGTCCCGGGCGTGGGCGGTGCGGGCGAACTCCTCGATGAGGCGGGTCTTGCCGACGCCCGCCTCGCCACCGAGGAGCAGCGCCTGGGGTTCGCCCTCCGTGGCGCGGGTGAGCGCCTCGCGGAGCACGCCGAGCTCCGCGGTCCGACCGATGAACACGGGGCTTACTGACCTGGTCTCCACGCCACCGAGCATCGCACAGGCCGGTGACGCTCCCCCAGCGGATATGCGGGCGCTCCGGCTCGGCGGCGGCCGGTGGCCCGGGGCGCGGTGGGGCCCGAACGGGACCGTCGGGGGGGGGGGGGGGGGGGGCCCCCCGGGGGGGGGGGGGGGGGGGGGGGGGCCCCCCGGGGGGGGGGGGGGGGGGGGCCGGGGGGGGGGGGGGGCCCCCCGGGGCCCGGGGGGGGGGGGGGGGCCCGCCCCCCCCCACGGGGAGGGTGGTGCCGGCCCGTTCGCCCCTGGTGCAGGCGGGTGTCGGGCCCGGTGGGTTCATGCGGCGCGGGTGAAGCGCTCGGGCTGTTGTCCACGGGTCCCTACGGGGCCCGGCCGGCCGGCGGGTTGCTGCTCGTCCGCGGTGCGGCGTTCGCGGCGCAACCGCAGCGCCGCGCGGACGAGGCGCTGGCGGTCGGCCTCGCGGTGGAGGTCTTCGATGTGGAGTCGGTGCAGTTCGTACGCGAACATCTGGTGCCCCTCGGCTGGTTGTGGTGGTCGCTTCCGCGATGCCTCCACTGTCGTGGCCCGGGGGGTGTCGGCGCATCGGGCGGATGCCGCATCTGCCTCGGTGGGGGTGCCTTAGACGGGGAGCGATCGGCTTCCGGGGGCCTTAGGCGGGTTCGTGGTGGCGGGTGGGGTGGGGGCTGCGGCCGTGCCGGGATCACGTGGTGGAGCCGGGCCCCGGGCCCTCTCCCGGCTCCACGGAGAGGTAACGGTACGAGGTGTGCCAGAACCAACGAAAACCGCCGCAACCATGGGGAATTCCTGGTCGGCGAGGGCTTCCAGGCCGTCACGGTCACCCAGGGCGCCCCAGATGAACAAGTGACCTCACCAACATCGGCGTGGCGGTTGGCATTTAGATCATCTCTTCTCGTACTCATGTGCGGGAGCTCCGAGGATGCACGATCCACGACGCGTCGCACCGGAGTGCATGCAGGCAACAACTCACCTGATTTCGGGGGATTTTAACCGCAATGAACAAGAACATCAGAAGGAAGACCAGCCGCCGGGTCACGGCTCTCGCCGCTGCCGCGCTGGCGTTCGGAATCGCCGCCGGTCCCACGACGACCGCCCAGGCGTCCACCGCCCAGGGCACCGTCGACGGTTGGGGCGACCACAAGGACGACTGGTCCGACGAGGGCCTCCTGTCGACCACCAAGCATGCCCACAGTGGCGCCACCGGCCTATGGCAGTTGGTGCTGTGGCAGGACGGGTACCTCGCGGAGTCCGACGTAGACTGCAAGTTCGGCCCCAAGACCCAGGCCGCCACGAAGCGGTGGCAGAGGGACCACCTGGGCGCCGCCGAGGCGGACGGCGTGGTCGGCAACAAGACGTTCGGCGAGGCCAGCAAGAACATCTGGACCACGGACAACGGCTTCAGCATCCGGTACGGGTACATCTACATCGGCCGGCACGTCACCAGCGGCGAGTACCTCTTCCACACCAGCTACACCACCGGCTTCGTCAAAGCGAGCTACACCAGCGCCGCGAACTGCCGCTGAGACGGTGCTCCGGTCGGCTTGACCGTCCGGAGCACCGCGTAGGACGACACCGATCGGTGCGGTGGAGCCGCCGGACAGCTCCACCGCACCGGTCGGCATGCCCGTACGGGCATGCTCGCCGAGGACGCGCCGGTGTTGCCGCACCGGCGCGTACGGTCCCGGACTGCGTCCCGGGCTACGGGCTGACGCAGATCACGTAGGACTGGAAGCCGCCGCCGAGCACCGTGAACGACGCCTGGGTCTGCCATCCGGTGGCCGGCCCGCCCTGTGTGCCCGCGGGCTTGGGGATCGGCGCGTTCTCGATGACGTTGACCGAGCCGAGGAGCCCGAAGGTGTCGAAGCCGCCGCCGGTGGCCACGTCACCGGGGAGGCAGTTGGCCGTGGACGTCACGCCCACGCCGATGAGCAGCGGGGTGGCCTGGGGACCCTTGATGACATAGGTGTTCAGCGTCGCCGGACCCTGCGGTCCCTGCGTGCCTTGGGTTCCCTGGGGGCCCTGAGTGCCGTTGGTCCCGTTCGCGCCCTGCGCGCCCTGGGTTCCGTTGGTCCCGTTGGTGCCCTGGGGGCCCTGAGTGCCGTTGGCGCCCTGCGGACCCTGGGTGCCGTTGGTCCCGTTCGCGCCCTGGGTGCCCTGGGTGCCCTGCGGACCTTGGGCGCCGTTGGTGCCGTTGGTGCCCTGCGGACCCTGCGCACCATTGGTGCCGTTCGTGCCCTGGGTGCCCTGCGGGCCCTGGGACCCGGCAGGACCCTGCGCACCGTTCGTGCCGTTCGTGCCCTGGGTGCCCTGCGGGCCCTGAGATCCGTCGGCCCCGTTGGCACCCTGTGCGCCCTGCGCACCGTTGGTCCCGTTGGTGCCCTGCGGACCCTGCGCGCCATTGGTGCCGTTGGTCCCGTTGGCACCCTGAGTGCCCTGCGGTCCGGCAGCACCGTTGGCGCCCTGAGCACCCTGCGCACCGTTGGTGCCGTTGGTGCCGTTCGCGCCCTGCGGACCCTGCGCGCCGTTGCTGCCGTTGGTCCCGTTGGTGCCCTGCGGACCCTGCGGCCCGGCGGCGCCGTTGGCGCCCTGAGCGCCGTTGGTCCCGTTGGTGCCGTTGGCACCCTGGGAGCCCTGGGGACCGGCAGAACCGTTGGCACCCTGTGGACCCTGCGCACCGTTGGTGCCATTGGTGCCGTTGGTCCCGTTGGTGCCCTTGGCGCCCTGGGGGCCGGTAGCACCCGTGGCACCCTGAGTGCCGTTGGTTCCCTTGGCACCCTGGGGACCCTGCGGGCCGGTGAGGCCAGAGGTGCCCTTGGCACCCTGCGGCCCCTGCGGGCCCGGCACACCCTGCGGTCCCTGCGGACCCTGCGGACCGTGGCCACCGCCACCGCCACCACCGCCGCCCTGGGGGCCGCGCGCTTCCTGCCCATCGGCGTCGCGGTCCTGCCCGCTCACCGTCGTGGCACCGTTCGGCCCCGGCAGACCCAGGCTGTGCCGAGGGCCCGAGCGCTCGACGGCGTCGGCGATGGCCACCGTGCTCGGCACGACGTTGAGCACGGCGGCCAAGGTACCTGCCGAAACCAGGGTGATCGTTCTCACCCGGCTGCGACCGATGGTTCTACGGTTCACCTGAATTCCTTTCACGAAGAACGACGGAGACGGGTCAAGGCCGCCGCAGAAGGCAGCCGCTCGGCCTAACGACGCAATTGTGCGACGTTCGTAGGGGATGATGAATCGGGTCATTTTCGACAGACGTCCGAGCAGGTTGCGCATACGGCTCGCGACAGAAGGAAAATGTCCCCCGATTGGAGACGCATTGCGGTGAAGAGGCCGCGGATACGGGGGGCCGACCGGTGGGGGAATCCGTTGCGTGTCGGAATGTGGAGGCCGTGGGGCTTCCTCTACGGTGACCCCCACGGCACGTCCTGAAAGCCGGCCCGAGCGTGCCGGCGCAGGCTCCGTCCGGAAAATCTCACGTACGGAGTGAAAGGAGGACGGGGAAGCGGGCCTGCCGCAGGCACCACGCCCCTGACTGCCCATGCGTGGAATTCTGTTGGCCGGCGGCACCGGATCACGACTTTGGCCGCTGACCCGTTCCGTTTCCAAACAGCTCCTGCCGGTGTTCGACAAACCGATGGTCTATTACCCCCTCTCCACGCTCGTACTGGCGAGGGTGAGCGAAGTCCTCGTCATCACGACCCCGGAACACCAGGAGCAGTTCCGCACACTGCTCGGCGACGGAAGTCAGCTCGGTCTACGCATTGACTACGCGACACAGGAGCGTCCGGAAGGAATCGCCCAGGCGTTCGTCCTGGGGGCCGATTTCATCGGGGACGAATCCGTCGCACTGATCCTCGGCGACAACATCTTCCACGGCTCGGGGCTGGGCGCCCGGCTGACGCAGGAGGGCCGAACGCACGGCGGCCACGTCTTCGCGTACCAGGTCGCGAACCCCTCGGCCTACGGCGTGGTGGAGTTCGACGACCACGGCAGGGCGTTGTCCATCGAGGAGAAGCCCACCCGCCCGCGGTCCCGGTACGCCGTGCCCGGACTGTACTTCTACGACCACCGGGTCGTGGAGATCGCGCGCGGGCTGCGGCCCAGCGCCCGCGGCGAGTTGGAGATCACCGACCTCAACCGCGCCTATCTGGAGGCCGGCGAACTCCGCGTCACCCGGCTCGACCGGGGCACCGCCTGGCTGGACACGGGGACCTTCGCGTCCATGGTCCAGGCCGCGGAGTTCGTCCGGGTCGTCGAGGAGCGCCAGGGACTCAAGATCGGTTGTGTGGAGGAGGCGGCCTGGCGGGTCGGGCTGATCGACGACGACCAGCTCCGCGCCCTGGCCCGACCGCTCCTCACCAGCGGATACGGGCAGTACCTGATGGACCTGTTGGACCAGGACGACCGGTGTGCGTGTGCCGTCGTGGCGCCGCGGGACGGCGGATCGACGCAGTCCGCGGCGACCACCTGACGGATCACCGGGACAGACGGAAGGAAGGTGACGGGTGAGACCGCTGGACATCGAAGGGGCCTGGGTGGACCGACCTCAGGTCTTCACGGACCGCAGGGGCCACTTCCACGAGTGGTTCAAGGCCGACGCGTTCCGCGAGGTGACCGGCCACCCGCTGCGCCTGGAGCAGGCCAACTGTTCCCGGTCCGGTCGCGGCACGCTGCGGGGCATCCACTACGCCGCGGTCCCGCCGGGACAGGCCAAGTACGTGACGTGCGTCAGCGGAGCGGTGCTCGACGTGGTGGTGGACCTGCGCACCGGCTCCCCGACCTTCGGCAGCTGGGAGGCGGTGCGCCTCGACGACCGGGAGCACCGGGCCGTGTACCTCTCGGAGGGCCTGGGCCACGCCTTCATGGCGCTGGAGGAGGACTCCGTCGTGGTCTACCTCTGCTCCGAAGGGTACGCACCGCACCGGGAGTTCGGGATCCACCCGCTCGATCCGGAGCTGGCGATCCGGTGGCCCGACGGCCTCGCTCCGGAACTCTCCGCCAAGGACGCCGCGGCGCCCACGCTGGCGGAGGCCGAACGGCGGGGCCTGCTGCCCAGCCACGAGGAGTGCCTCGCCCACCGGCGAGGGCTGCGCTCCGGAGCCCGGGGAGAAGCATGCGTCTCCTCGTGACCGGCGGGGCGGGGTTCATCGGTTCGGAGTTCGTCCGCGGCTGGCTGCGGGCCGATCCGACGGCGCACGTCACCGTCCTCGACGCACTCGCCTACTGCGGGGTCGAGGAGAACCTCGCGTCCGTCGCGGACCGCCCCGGGTACCGATTCGTCCGCGGTGACGTCTGCGACCGCGCGGTGGTCGACCAGGTGATGGCGGGACAGGACGCCGTGGTGCACTTCGCGGCAGAATCGCACGTGGACCGGTCGATCGCGGGGGCCGCGCCCTTCGTCCGCACCAATGTCGTCGGCACCCAGGTCCTGTTGGAGGCGGCGCTGCGCCACCGCGTGGGCCGGTTCGTTCAGGTGTCGACGGACGAGGTGTACGGCTCGATCAGCGAGGGCTCGTGGACCGAACAGTCGCCGCTCGCACCCAACTCCCCGTACGCCGCGTCCAAGGGTGCGGCCGACCTCCTGGTCCTCGCCCACCACCGCACCCACGGTCTGGACGTGGTGATCACCCGGTGCACCAACAACTACGGGCCCCACCAGTTCCCCGAGAAGCTCATCCCGCTGTTCGTCACCCGGCTGCTCGACGGGAGGACCGTCCCCCTCTACGGCGACGGTCGCCACGTCCGCGACTGGCTGCACGTCTTTGACCACTGCCGCGGCATCGAACTCGCCCTGCGCGACGGGCGGCCCGGGGAGGTCTACCACATCGGCGGCGGGACCGAGCTGAGCAACCACAAGCTCACCGGGCTGCTGCTGGACGCCGTCGGCGCCGACTGGGACCGGGTCACCCCGGTGGCCGACCGCAAGGGCCACGACCTGCGCTATTCGCTGGACGACGGCAAGATCCGCGAACAGCTCGGCTACGCGCCCCAGGTCCCGTTCGCGGAGGGTCTCGCGGCCACGGTCGACTGGTACCGGGACAACCACGGCTGGTGGAGTCCGCTCACCGCCGGGTCGGAGCGGTCATGACGGCGGCGACGGAGGGCACGTCGTGGCTGGTGACCGGCGCGGGCGGGATGCTCGGCCGGGACGTGCGGGCGGAACTCCTCGCGACCCCGGGTGCCGAGGTGACCGGGCGGACCCGCGGCGAGCTGGACGTCACCGACCACCGGGCCGTGCGCGCGGCCGTCGCCGCCCACCGGGTGGTCGTCAACTGCGCCGCCTGGACGGACGTGGACGGCGCCGAGGCGCACGAGGCGGCGGCGACCGCGGTCAACGGCACGGGCGTACGGCACCTCGCCCGTGCCTGCGCCGAGACGGGGGCGGTCCTGCTGCACGTCTCCACCGACTACGTCCTGGCCGGTGACGCCCGCCGACCGTACGCCGAGGACGCGCCGACCGGGCCGCTCAACGCGTACGGTCGGGGCAAACTGCTGGGGGAGCGGGCGGTGGCCCACCTGCTTCCGCGCACCGGCTACACCGTGCGCACCGCCTGGCTCTACGGCACGCACGGGCCCAACTTCGTCGCCACGATGCTCGAACTCGCCCGTGACAGGGCGAGTGTCGACGTGGTCGCCGACCAGTACGGTCAGCCCACCCGGTCGGCGGAGCTCGCCCGGCAGGTGGTCGCGCTCGGGCGGGCCGCGCTGGCCGGACGGGCGCCGGCGGGCGTCTACCACGGCACGGCGGCGGGGTGCACGACCTGGTACGGGCTGGCCCGGGAGACGTACCGGCTGAGCGGGCTCGACCCCGAGCGCATCCGCCCCGTCGGCTCGGCCGCCTTCCCGAGGCCCGCCGCCCGACCGGCGTACGGGGTGTTGGGACACGAGGGGTGGACGCGTGCCGGGGTCGCCCGCCAACCGGGTTGGCAAGGCCAGCTGGCGACGGCCCTGGCGACCCCCCGGTTCGCGGCACTGGCCGCCCGGGCCCGGACCGCGGCCCCCACCCTCGTGGCGGGGTGAGGGCCGGGGCGCCGCCTCAGACCAGCAGCGGTCCGCCGCAGCGGGTCGCGCCCTCCTTCATGGCGATGAGGTTCGCCACCACGTAGGAGATGTTGTTGGAGGAGTGCCACTCCGTCGGGAAGTACGTCACCAGACGGGAGCTCTGGAAGCGCGCCTCGATCTCGGGGACGAACGCCCGGTACTGGTCGTCCGTGTAGTACCAGAAGGAGTTCTCGTTGTAGAACGCGACGTGGGTGGGGTCCTGGTAGGCCCCGCGCCCGTCCGAGCTGGGCGTCGTGGTGAGCAGCATCCCGCCGGGCGCCAGCAGCCGGTACAGCTCGTTGATCAGCGGCACCTTCGCGGTCACGTGCTCCAGGAAGTCCACCGCGCGGATCAGGCCGACCGAGCCGTCGGGCAGGTCCAGCGGGTCGGGGAGCGTCGCCACGATGTCCACGCCCTCGCCCGGGTGCTGGTCCACGCCCAGGTAGCCCGGGGGCTTGCGGTGGGCCGCGCCGAGGTCCAGGGCGAGCAGCCCGCGGCGCCGGCTCCAGGCCAGGGCGTTGGCCTCGACGTACTTGTCGTAGAGGGCGACCGTCTCCCGCTGGATGTGCGCATTGACCTCCGCGTCGCGCTGGGTGTTCTGCGCGTGCATGCGCTGGAGGTAGAGGCAACGGTCGACGTGGTGGAAGTCGCCCACCTGGAACAGTCGGCACATCAGGTCCTGGTCGTCCAGGACCGTGCGGGTGGCGTCGTAACCGCCGACCTTCGTGTAGGCGTCCCGGCGGAACGCCCGCACGTGGTTGGGCGCGTACCAGATGTACGAGACGTTGTGCGGCGTCGGCGCCATGGTCGTGGTGGCCAGCAGCTGCCGGCCGTCGACGAGCACCTCCTCGTACTGCCAGCCGTGCGTCTCGTTGAACCGGGAGTCGTCCCGTCCGCCGTCCTCGGTGATCTGGGCGGTGTTGCTGTAGACGAAGACGGCGTCCGGGTTCGCGGCGAACGCCTTGCCCAGCTCGGCCAGGCAGTCGCGGGCCAGCAGGTCGTCGTGGTCGAGCTCCACCAGGATCTCGCCGCGGGCGAGTTCGCAGGCCCGGCGCTTCGTCGCGCCGACGCCGCGGATATCGTCGGCGATCTCCACGCGGACCCGGTCGTCGGGGCGTTCGGGCCGCCACCGGGCGCCGTTGTTGAGGAGGACGATCCACTCCCAGTCCTGACGGGACTGCGCCTGGAGCGTCGCCAGGCACTCGTCCAGGAAGCGGGGCCGGTGGCTGGGGGTGAAGACGGAGAACTCGGGTGTCGCGGTCGGCGTCATCTGCGGCTACCTGCCTAGGTCTCGGAGTTCGCGGCGGCATCGCTCTCGTCGGGTGAGGGGTGCGGGGCGACCGGCTCCCGGAAGGGCCGCGGCACGGGGAGTGCAGCGCCGGGACGCGTTCGACCACACGTCCAGAATCTTCCCACTCGTCACCGTTCGGGAGGATTGGGGATGCGGCGGTCAAGGTAGCGACGCGCCCGCCGTCCCGTCACCTCTCAGCGGGCCGGGCCTCCCGTAGACCACTCGAACGTACGCAGAGCCCACCCCTGTTCGCCCCCGCCCGCGTCCGAGGGAGCCGCCGAGGTGACCACCCGTCAGGTCTCGTGCGTGGAGGCGCGGACGACCAGCTGAGGGGGGAACCGTTCGATCCGCTCGGCCCGTTCGCGGCCCGGCGCCTGAAGCAGCGTCAGCCCGCGTTCGGCCATGACGGACAGCGGGTGCCGGATGGACGTGATGGGCGGGTCGAGGAGCTTGAGCATCTCGGTGTCGTCGAATCCGGTGACGGCAATCTGTCGGGGCACGGCGACCGAGGAACGGTGCAGCGTGCTCACGAGCCCCACGGCGAGGACGTCCGCTCCGCAGACCACCGCGTCGACGCTGTCGCGCTGTTCGATGATGCGGCGGGCCGCCGTCCGACCGGCACCGGTGGTGAAGTCGGGCAGCAGGATGGTGGGGGCGTCGGGCCCCTGCGCCTCGGTGAAGGCCGCCACGCGTTCGGCGCCCGAGGAGGACGCCTGGTCGGCGACGAGCGCGATCCGGTGCCGGCCGATGCCCTCCAGGTGGTCGACGAGGAGCCGGACCGCGGCGGCGTTGTCGAGGGTGACCGCGACGGTGCCGGAGCCCTTGGCCCACCGGTCGAAGAGGACCACGGGACGCCGTCGGGCGGCATCGCGGATGGCGGGCCCGGAGGCGCTGGCCGACACCGGGACGACGAACAGGCCGTCCACCCGGCCGCTGAGCAGGGTGTCGATCTGCTCGGCCTCGATCGCGGTGTCGTTCGCGGCGTCGGAGACGACCAGCGTGCCGCCCACCGCGCGCACCTGCCGGGCGATGGCGTCGGCGAGTTGGACGAAGTAGGGGTTGGCGAGCGAGGGGAGGACCACGCCGATGGTGCCGGTCTCACCGGTGCGCAGCGCCCGGGCCGAGTGGTTGGGCTGGTAGCCGAGCCGGTTCGCGGCCTCCTCGACACGGCGCGCGAGCTCGGGGTCGACGTTGCGCGGGGTGCCGGCGAGGACGCGTGACGCCGTCGCACGGGAGACGCCGGCGGCCTCGGCCACGTCGATGAGTCGGGGCGCTGTCACGTAAGTGTTCCCTCTCGGTCGATGGGGGGGCGCCACGACGGCGGGGCGAACGGGCACGACGAGGCTACTTGACGGCGCGGGTGCACTGGTACAGCATGTCGGAAATCGATCTCCCAGGATCCCAAGGAGGGCAAATGTCGCCCATCACCGTCGTTGGTTCGGTGAACCGCGACTTCGTCCTGACCGTCAAGGACCTGCCGCACCCCGGCGAGACCGTGCTCGCACGGCGCTTCGTGGAGGGGGTCGGCGGCAAGGGCGCCAACCAGGCCGTCGCCGCCGCCCGCCTCGGCTCGCGGGTGCGGCTCGTCGCCAGGGTCGGTGCGGACGCGGACGTCATCCTCGACGCGCTCGGGTCCGAAGGAGTGGACGTCGACGCCGTGCGGTCGGACGGGCGGACCACGACCGGGATCGCCGCGGTGGTCGTCGACGACGCCGGCGAGAACACCATCGTCGTGAACCCGGGGGCCAACGCGGAACTCGGTGTCCAGGACCTGCCGGCCCAGCTCGTCCGGTCGAGGGGAGAGATCGTCCTCGTCCAGAACGAGGTCCCGTCCGAGGTGGTCGCGGCGGCGGTGCTCCGGGCCGGTGAACAGGGCGGGGTCGTCATCCTCAACCCCGCCCCGGCCCGGCCGATCGACATGCGGGTACTGGCCGCCGTCGACGTCCTCGTCCCCAACCTCGGCGAGCTCGCCTCGCTCCTCGACACCGATCGGCCCACCACCGTCGACGAGGTGCGGACCCTGCTGGAGCGCGCCGCGCTCCCGTGCCGGGCCGTCGTGGTGACGATCGGGGCGGACGGCGCCGTCCTGAAGGAGGCGCACAGCCCGCACACCACCCACGTCCCCGCGCCGACGGTGGACGCCGTCGACACCGTGGGCGCCGGTGACACCTTCTGCGGCGCCCTCGCGGACGCGCTCGGACGCGGCGTCGAGCTGCCGGCCGCGGTCGAGCGGGCCGTGCACGCGGCCTCCTACGCCGCCACCGGCCTCGGCGCCCAGACCTCCATGCCGTACGCATCCCAGCTCGACGCACCCGCGGTCACTTCTGCCCCCTGAACCCCGCGGGTCACCCACCAGCACTACGGAGAACCACCCATGAGGAACCTCAAGATCGGCGTGTTCGAGAACGCGCAGACCAATGCGAGCGGCACGGCCACCTGGCGTCACCCCGACAGCCGGCGGCACGACTTCGACACCCTCGACTACTGGCGCGACCTCGCCGCCGTGTGCGAGGACGCCAAGCTGGACTTCCTGTTCCTCGCCGATGCGTGGGGCTGGTCCGAGATCGACGGCGAGCGCCCGCCCATCGCGACGGAGGAGACCCTCGACCTCCCGCGGCTCGACCCGGTCGTGGTGGCCTCCGCACTGCTGTCCACGACGACCAACCTGGGCCTCGTCATGACCGGCTCGGTCCTCGTGGAACCCCCGTACGCGTTCGCCCGCCGCATGGCCACGCTCGACCAGCTCTCCGGCGGTCGCATCGGCTGGAACGTCGTGACGACCGGCACCGCCGACACCGCGGTCAAGGCGTTCGGCATGGAGATGGTGGCCCACGACGACCGCTACCGGATGGCCGAGGACTTCCTCGAACTCGTCTACAAGTACTGGGAGGGGGCCTGGGAGCCGGACGCGCTGGAGAAGGACAAGGAGGGACGGTTCGCCGACCCCGCCAAGGTGCACCTCATCACCCATGAGGGCCCGTACTTCCGCTCCCAGGGCTACGGCAACACCGCGCGTTCCCCGCAGGGCACGCCCGTCCTGTTCCAGGCCGGGGCCTCGCCCGCCGGGCGCCGGGTCGGCGGCCGGCACGGCGAGTGCATGTTCGTGGGCAGCGGCTCGATCCCGCAGCTCGCCGGGCACACGGCGTCCATCCGCGAGGAGGCCGTCAAGGCGGGTCGCCGGGCCGACGAGGTGAAGGTGATGTCGGCGTTCTCCTGTGTCGTCGGTGCGACCACCTCCGACGCGGAACGGCGCTACCAGCGCATCCTCGACGCCCAGCGCCCCGAGGTGACCGTCGCCAGCTACGCCATGTTCACCGGGCTCGACCTGTCGTCCTACGCGCCCGAGACGCCCATGGCGAGCCTGTCCACCGAGCTGTCGCAGACCCAGGTGGCCCGCTTCGCCGACAAGACGGTCGGTGACGTCCTCGCCGACTGGCACACCCACGGGGTCGGAGCGCGACCCGTCATCGGCACGGCCGAGGACATCGCCGACGAGATCTGCTCGCTCGCCGAGGGCGCCGACCTCGACGGGTTCCTGCTGTCCCCGACGATCCAGCCCACCTCGACCACGGACTTCGTCGAGTCGGTGCTGCCGATCCTGCGGGCCCGCGGGGTGTTCCGCGGGGAGTACACGGAGGGCGAGAGCCTGCGCGAGCGGCTCACCGGGGCGTCCGACCGGGCGCTGCCGGACAGCCACCCCGCGGCGCGCTTCCGGCACTGAGCACCGCACCGAGAACAGCACGCGCGAACGAGAGGATGTCGAAGACCATGGCCACGTCTACCCACCACCCGCTCCAGGCGTCCGCCTCGCCGAAGGAACTGGACGGGGCAGCGCTGCGACGGGCGTTCGGGGCCTACCCGACCGGTGTCGTCGCGATCGGCGCGCTGCACGGCACCGAACCGGTCGGGTTCGCGGCGAACTCGTTCGTCTCGATCTCGCTCGAACCGCCCCTGGCCGCGGTCAGCGTGGCCCGCACCTCGACCACCTGGCCGCGGCTCGCCCAGGCACCCGTCCTGGGACTGAGCGTGCTCAGCAACGGTCAGGGCACGCTGTGTCGACGGCTGGCCTCCCGGGAGGGCAACCGCTTCGACGGCGTCTCCTGGCGGGCCACGCCCGAGGGCGCCGTCCTGATCGAGGACGCCGCGCTCTGGCTGACGGCCCGGGTGAGCGCGACCTACGACGGCGGTGACCACGAGATCGTGCTCGTGGAACTGCTGACGGCCGAGTTGTTCCCCGAAGTGGAACCGCTCGTCTTCCACACCAGCCAGTTCCGTGAGCTCGTCCCCCATGAATGACGTCCGGGCGGTTCGCGCACCCCTCACGGGTGAGGTGGTGCACGGTGCCGGTCGGGGCCGTGGGCTCGGGTTCCCCACCGCGAACCTCGCGGCCGATCCCGGCTCACACGTCCCACCGCCCGCGGTCTACAGCGGCTGGGTCGTACGCCACTCGACCGGCGCCGTCCACCGCGGCACCATCAGCATCGGGTCGAACCCGACCTTCTGCGACACGACGGACGTACACGTCGAGGTCCACTGCCACGACGTGTCGGACGACTTCTACGGCGAACGCATCGGACTGTGGTTCGTGGCACGCATCCGCGACACGGTGAAGTTCGCGTCCACCGACGACCTGGTGCGCGCCGCCCACCTGGACGTCCTGCGGTCGGAGGCACTGCTCGCCTCCGACCGCGGGCGCCGCGTCCTCACCGGCGCGCTCGCCGCGGACGCAGAGACCGCCTCCGTCTGAGGCACCCCGCTCCACCCGGAGTCGGCGGCGCACACCGCCGTACTCCCCCGCTCCACGACCGGCCCGGTCCGGGCCCCACTCCCCCACACCCTGATTGGCTCAAGAACGAACAAAGGTGTGAGTAATGAGCGCATTTCAGTGGTTGAACGAACAGTTCAGCTTCTTCGGCCTGGATGTCTACTGGTCCGATTTCCTCGGCAACATCCTGGCGCTCGCGACGGTCTTCCTGGCGCTGCGGCGCTTGCTCATCGCCTGGCCGGTGCAGATCCTCGGGTCGGTGCTCCTACTGATCGCCAGCTTGAACGTGGACCTCGGAGGAAACGCCGCCCGGCAAGTGGTGATCATAGCATCGGCCACCTGGGGCTGGGCGACGTGGCGGCGCAGCCGGGAGAAGGAGGGCGCGATCAACGTCCGCTGGGCTTCCTGGCGGGAACGCATCGTGCTGCTCGTCGTGATGGTCGTCGGAACGTTCGCGTTCGCCGCCCTGCTCAAGGCGACCGAAGCGTCCTTCTACCCGGGCGCTCCGTGGTGGATGGTCCTCGCTGACGCCTGGATCTTCGTCGGCTCGATCCTGGCGATGTACTCGCAGGCCCGACGGTACGTGGAGTTCTGGTTCGCCTGGCTGGCCGTCGACCTCGTCGGGGTGCCCCTGGCCATCCACTCCGAGCTGTACTTCTCCGGCATCGTCTACGCCATCTTCTTCGTGATGGTCGTCATCGGCATCCGTGACTGGGCGGGCCGCAGCACGAACCAGGAGATCGTCTCGCCGCTCGAACCCGCGGTCGTCGTGGAGGGCCGCGACCTGGAGGGCCACGACGACCAGGGAACCCGCAACGGCACCGCACCGGCCACGGGGTCGCACTCCCCCGCATCGGGAACGGGAACGGCGAGCGGGCCCGGGGCCGCCGACTGACCGACGCGTCCCTCGTGGATGCGGCCACCACCGAAGACACCCGTCGGCGGGGTCCCTCAGGGGGACCCCGCC
>NZ_JBHWIQ010000010.1:69634-267071 GCF_042732055.1 Streptomyces sp. NPDC059816 | reverse complement strand
CCCGCCCGAGTAGGTCGCGGCGGGCTTGCGCGCCGCTTCCACCAGATCGAACCGCTCCAACAACTCGGCCGCGGTACGCCGTCCCTGAGCACGCGGCAGACGATGCAGGTCCGCCATGAGGAGCATGTTCTCCTCACCCGTGATCAGACCGTCGACCGCCGAGAACTGCCCCGTCACACCGATCACCGACCGCACCCCCTGCGGTGCGCTGACCGGGTCGTGGCCGCCGACCCGCACGGCGCCCGTGCCCGGGCCGGCGGAGACGAGGGTGGAGAGGATCTTCACGACGGTGGTCTTGCCCGCACCGTTCGGGCCGAGCAGGGAGAAGACGGTGCCCGCGGGGATGTGCAGGTCGATCCCGTCGAGGACGACCTTGTCACCGAAGGACTTGCGCAGGCCGACGGCGGAGACGGCGGCGGGCGGTGTCCGACCATCGGAGTCATTGGGCATGGGCATGACAGATGAAGCCATGGGGCTCTCCCGATCAGGGGCAGGAACGGACTGGAGGGGACTGGAGCGAAGTGGAAGGCGGACCCCGCTCAGACGCGGGCGCGGCGGATGTCGATGTTGCCGTGGCGGGTCCGGGCGCGGACCTTGACGGTGCCCTCGACCTCCTTCGGGGCATCGGAGGCGGTGAGCCCGTTGCGCACCTGTCCGGAGCTGGAGCTGACGTCGAGCCAGGCGGCGGTGCCCTCCCGGATGCCGACCTCGATGGAACCGTAGGAGGTCTCCAACTGGACGGTTCCGTCTGCGATTTCAGCGATGCGCAGGGTGCCGTGGGCGGTGGTGGCGGTGACGGAGCTCTCGGCCCGTTCGATGTCGATGTCGCCGTTGACCCCGCGCACCCGCAGGCCGCCGGTCGCGACGCCGATGGTCGTGGAGCCGTGCGAGTTCTTCAGGACGGCCGAGCCGTCGACGCTGCCGACGCGCAGACTGCCGGAGCTGGTGCTGATCTCGGCCGTTCCCTCGATCCGGTCCACGGTGATCGAGCCGTGGGAGGCGGTCAGCCGGAGCGGCCCGGTCGTGTCGAGGCGGACGTCCCCGGAGGAGGTCCTCACCTGCACTTCACCGAGCCGCCCCTCGCCGAGCACCTGGGTCCAGGCGCCGCTGACGTCGACGTGTGAGCCCGCGGGCAGTTCGACCGTCACGTCGACGGTGCCGGGACGGGCGAGGGGGTTGCGCGGCTTGGGCGTCCGGATGGTCAGGACGCCACCCACGTGGGTGACCTCGGCCTGGTCGGCCGAGCGCACGTCCTGGTCCTTCCCCCGGTCCCGGGGCTGCACCTCGACGACCGTGTCGAGCCGGTCGCCAGCGGTGAACTGGATGGAACCGGAGTACACATGGGCCTTGACCGCGACCGGCTCGGGCGTGTCGAAAGAAGGCATGGCTGTCCCGTCCTCTGGGGTCCTGTGGGATGTTCTCGGCGTCCCCGCTGGTGAACGGGGTGTGGGTGGAGTCGTTGCGAAGGGCCGGCTAGCGCACCCAGCCGGTGAAGCTCTGACCGACGGTCCTGGTCTTTCCGGGGGTACGGGGGCCGGCGGCACCCGTGTCGACGGCGGCCGACACGACGCGCACGAGCCAGGCGTTGACCGACAGGCCCTCGCGGCTCGCGGCCTCCTCGGCGCGGGTCTTGAGATGGGCGGGCAGGCGCAGATTGACGCGGGCGGTGCCACCCTCGTCCGGATCGGTGGGGACCGGAGCCGGAGCCGGGGCGGGTGCGGACGCCGTCGCGTCGAGCGTTTCGGTCCGGTCCTCGCGCTGCGGCAGCACCACCACGAAGTCGGGGTCGAGACCCCGCAGCCGTACGTCGACCGAGCCGGGGGCGAGTTCACGGGTGATCTCGTCCATGGCCGCGGACAGCACGTTGAGCAGGGTCAAGCGGGTGGCCGACTCCAGCGGGGCGGTCAGCCGCTCGGCGAGCTCGCGGGCTTCTCCGCCTCCGGCCTCGGCGGCCACCGCGAGTTCCCTGCGGAGTGTTTCGACGTACGGCGTGAGGTCCATGACGCAATAGTGGCACCACTTTGGCGCCACCGGCAAGCCCGACGGCGCAACCGACGGCACGAACTGGCATCCCAGACCCCCCGATCGTCGCATTCATGCAGCTCACGTCAGCGAATGGCAACCTGACGCCAAGGCGCCACAGAGTGGCACCAGATGGCGCCGGGTGGCGCCACATGCCACTCATCGACCCCCTGCACCCGCGGGAGCACTCCCGCGCGGCGCCCGCACCGGACACACACTCACCCCAGATCGGGCCGAAAATCCGCACATACCAGACAATCACCCTATGGATCTGCCGGTGATGCCACCCGTGAAGCCGATGCTCGCCAAGTCCGTGAAGGACATCCCGCCCGGCATGCAGTACGAGGCCAAGTGGGACGGCTTCCGGGCCATTGTCTTCCGCGACGGCCCGGAGTTGGAGATCGGCAGCCGCACCGGCAGACCCCTGACCCGCTACTTCCCCGAACTGGTCGGGGCACTGTCCGCCCGGCTACCGGCCCGGTGCGTGGTGGACGGAGAGATCGTGATCGCCCGGGAGGGACGGCTCGACTTCGACGCGCTGACCGAGCGCATCCACCCGGCCGACTCCCGGGTCCGGCTGCTCGCGGAGCGCACCCCGGCCTCCTTCGTCGCCTTCGACCTGCTCGCCCTCGGCGACGACGGTCTGTTGGAGACCCCGCTGACGGATCGGCGCGCCCTGCTCTCCCGGGCACTGGCCGGGGCCCTCGCACCGGTGCACCTGGCACCCGCGACGACCGACCCCGAGGTGGCGCGCGTCTGGTTCCGGAGCTACGAGGGCGCGGGCCTGGACGGCATCGTCGCCAAGCCGCTCGACCTGCGGTACCGGCCGAACGAGCGGGTGATGTTCAAGGTCAAGCACGAGCGGACCGCCGACGTGGTGGTGGCGGGCTACCGCTTCCACAAGTCGGGGCCGATCGTCGGATCACTGCTGCTCGGCCTCCACGACGCACGGGGCACCCTCCAGCACGTGGGGGTGTGCGCGGCGTTCCCCATGAAGCGCCGGGCCGAACTGGTGACCGAACTGGAGCCGCTGCGGATGGAGTCGGCCGCGGACCACCCGTGGGCGGCCTGGGCACAGGAGTCCGCGCACGCCTCGGCGCGACTGCCGGGGGCGCCGAGTCGCTGGTCGGGGAAGAAGGACCTGTCGTGGGTTCCGCTACGGCCCGAGCGGGTCTGTGAAGTGGCGTACGACCACATGGAGAACGGGGCGCGGTTCCGGCACACCGCACGCTTTCGGCGGTGGCGCCCGGACCGGACGCCGGCAAGCTGCACGTTCGACCAGTTGGAGGAGCCGGTGCGCTATGACCTCGGGCAGATCCTCGGCCACTGAGCGCGCCCCGGACAGGGTCGCGGGCGTTCGCGCGGACGGACGGCCCGGTTGGTCGTACGGTGGAGATCACGGCCGTCACCGGGGGTGCCAGATGAAGGAACCGATCAGTCGGACCCGCACAGCCGGGCGGCCCCGGCGCGCGGTCAGCGTCACCGTCGCCGCGCTGGTGCTGGGTGTGCTCGGCACGTCCTGCTCCGGCGGGGGCCCGTCGCCGCAGGAGTCGGAGACGGCCCCCGCAGTGGGGCCGGTGCTGGCCGTGAAGGTCGACAACGTGGCCGCGGCCCGTCCGCAGACCGGCCTCGCCGCGGCCGACGTCGTGTACGCGGAACAGGTCGAGGCGGGGTTGAGCCGGCTGCTGGCCCTGTACGCGACCCGGTTGCCCGACACCGTGGGCCCGGTGCGCAGCGCCCGCGAGTCCGACCTGGAGCTGCTGGCGCAGTTCAAGGACCCCGTACTCGCCTTCTCCGGTGCGCAGTCCAAGCTGCTCCCGCTGATCGACGCGGCGCCGCTGCGTCCGGTACCGCCCGACGGGGCACCGGCCGGGGCGTACACCCGGGAGCCCGGCCGGTCCGCGCCGCACAACCTGTTGCTGCACCCCGCGAAGGTGGTGGACGGGCCCGCCGGGGCGGCGGCCCTGGCACAGACCGGGTTCCGCACGGGCCCGGCACCGGACGGCGGCGAGCCGGTCGGCGAGCGGACCGTCAGTTTCCCGTCGGCCCGGTTCACCTTCACCTGGTCGGCCGACGAGGGCCGGTGGCTCGTCTCGATGGACGGCCGCCGGAGCACGGAACCGAACGGCACCCCGGTGACGGCGGCGACCGTCGTCGTCCAACGGGTCGAGATCCGCGATTCGCAGTTCCAGGACTTCATGGGCAACAACTCGCCGTTCACGGTCACCGTGGGCTCCGGTCCCGCCGAGGTGCTGCGGGACGGGCGCGTCCATGAGGGCGAGTGGAAGCGACCGTCGGCCTCGGACGGAACCACCTTCACCACCCGCGACGGCAAGCCGCTCGACTTCGCGGCCGGGCCTGTCTGGGTGGTGCTGGTGGCCCGCTGAGACGGTGGGGCCGTGAGACGGTGGAGCGGTGCCGTCAGTCGCGTTTGCGCCAGGCGGCGAGCGCCGCTTCCCCACGGGTCACCAGACCTTCGGCGCCACAGGAACGGGCGAGCGTGAGGCCCCGGTTCACTTCGGCGGCGGAGCGGGCCGCGATGCCGTAGTCGATCCGGGCGACGGCGTGTTCGTAGGCGCAGGGGGACGCCTCCAGATAGGCCACCGCCTGGGCGTAGAGCGTCACGGACCGCTGCCCGGTCTCCAGGGCGGCGGCGCACCGCAGCGCCTCCCCCATGGCCGTGTCGGTGCCGAGGCGTTCGGCCTGGACCCGGGCCACGGCGGCCAGTTCGGCCGCCCGTGCCGGGTCCTTGCGCACCAGGGCGCGGGCCAGGTCCGCGGCCCAGGGCGCCATCACCGTGTTGTGCCGCCCGCCGACGGCGGCGGACTCCTCGGCCGCCTCCAGCGCCCGGACGCCCTCCGTCACCCGTCCCGCCTCGATCAGCAGCCGGCCGCGGACCGAATGGGCGTCCGGCATGATGATCGTGGACGGGTACGGCGGGGTGATGCCGTACCGCTCCACGACCTCCATGGCCTGGTCGAGGTGGCCGCGGGCGACCAGGGTGTCGATCAGCATGCAGGCCGCGTCCCAGTGCATCGGCAGCCCGGAGCCCACCCGGTCGGCCAACCGCAGGCCCTCGCGCAACAGTCCCTCGGCGTCGGCCAGCCTCCCGCGGCGACGCAGGACGAAACCGACGAAGGCGTGGGCGAGCGCCAGGTGGCCACCGCTCCAACCCCGGGACTGGTAGACGCGCAGTGCTTCGCTGAAGAGGCTCTCCGCACGGTCGAGCCGGTCGGTGAACAGGTACGAACTACCCAGCATCATCAGGAGTTCGAAACCCCACTCGGTGTCGGTCCAGCCGAGACCGGCCGGTAGGACACCGTTGACCAGGGACCGGTCGCACAGTTCGACGACGGCCTCGGCGCTCTCACCGCGGGTCATGGCGTCGAAGGCCCGGATGATCAGGAGGGCGCGTTCCGTGTTGTCGCAGCCGGTGAGGGGTGCGACGAGCGCGGCGAGGCTGTCGGAACGGGTGGACGAGTTCACCTTCTCGGCGTGGATGCCCTCCCACATGTACCGCAACGCCTGGAGGCGCAGTCGCTGGGGTCCGGGCTCCAGATGGCCGGCTTCCTGGTCGATCACGCGGACGGCTTCCTTCAACTCGTCGTTGTGGACGAGGGCCTGGGCGAGCCGACAGACCGCGTCGACCCGGTCGTCACCCGAGAAGCCGGGCACGGCGAGGGCTTCGCGCAGATGGGCGACGGTCCTGGCGGGCGCGGTCAACAGCGTGGCGCAGCCGAGTTCGTAGAGCACGTGTCCCTGGAACTCGGGCGGCGGCGGCTCCCTCAGGGCACGTTCCAGACAGCGGACGGCGGCCTCGGGCGCCCCGACGGCGAGGCTCTCCCGCGCCGCGGCCCGCAGCTGCTCCACGAGCTCGGGGTCGTCGTCCGGGTGGACCTCCAGGAGGTGGCGGGCCACGGCGGTCGGTGACCCGCCGGTGTCCAGGACCACCTCCGCGGCCAATCCGTGCATCGTGGTGCGGGTGGCCGGTGTGATCGATTGGTAGACGGCGCTGGCGATCAGCGGGTGCACGAACTCCAGCCCGTCGGACCCGGTGGCGGCGACCGCTTCGGGCGCGGCGAGGATGCGGGCCGCCCGGAGTTCCGCGACCCGTCCGCGGGCCACGTCCTCGGAGACCCGGGCGAGTCGGGCGACGACGGGCAGCGGGATGTCGGTGCCGAGGACGGCGGCGGCCCGGGCGAAGTGGGCGGTCTCGGAGCCGAGTGCGTCCAGTCGGGAGATGAGGCCGCCGTCCCGCGCCGCCTTGTTGAGGCCGCGCAGGGCGTCGGCCGAGGACTCGGTCGGCTGCATGGCGCGGTCCTCGACCTTGGCCAGCAGTTCGACGGTGTCGTACGGGTTGCCGCCGGTGACGGCCCACACCTGACGGCAGAACGGGTCGTCGGCGTGGGCGCCGAGGGTGGCCCGGGTGAGCTGGGCCGCCGCATCGGGAGTGAAACGGTGCAGGACGCTGCCGAGTTGGGCGGCTTCGCCGATCCGGCGCAGGTACGGCTCGGCCTGGTGAGCGGGGTCGAGGGTGCGGTGGGCGACGACGGCCAGGACCCGCGCCTCGTCGAGGTGTTCGGCGAGGCCGGCCAACCAGCGCAGGGTCTCGGGGTCGGCCCACTGGGCGTCGTCGATCAGCAGGACCAGCGGGAAGTGCTCCTTCGCGAGGTTGCCGACGACGTGCACGAGTCCGTCGAAGACGGCCTGCGGGTCGACCAGCGCTTCGCTCGGTTCGGCGATGCCGAGGGCGGGACCGGCGATGCCGTACCACTCGTCGAGGTGTCCCCGCGCCTCGTCGGGGGTGAGGGTGATCAGGGCGGGCTGGATCAACTGCCGGACGACGTGGAAGGGTACGGAGGTGAGCGTCTCGCCGCTGCGTGCCGACCAGACGACGCACCCGGCGTCCTGCGCGGTCCGACGGATCGCGTCGAGCAGTGCGGTCTTGCCGATGCCGGGCTCACCCGTGAAGACGAGCAGGCGGCCGGGTGGTGCGGGGCTGCCGGGCACGGTCGCGGGCCGGTCCCGACACAGGTCGGCGATGGCTTCCCGGGCGGCGTCGAGTTCGCGGTCACGTTCCCACAGCTTTCTCGCGCCGGCCGCGTCCGGCCGTCCCTGCGTCATCCCGCATCCTCCCAGATCACCCAACCGGCGTACAAACCAACGAGATTAGCCGGCCGGGACCCGAACGCGCCGACGGACGGGCAGGTTGCCCCACGTCGAGTGACGGCACCACCCCGAGCAGGGCGAACGGGCGTTCTGCGCACGGGGGGTCACGAGTCGTTCACCGAGGTGCGTGGGGCCACGGTGCTCGGGGTTGGCCGGAACGCTGCGCCGCTGGTCACAGCCCTGCTACCGATCTGCCCCCTCTCATCCGGATCTCAGGAGCGGCTCCTACTGTTACGTCATGACCCAGATGACGCCGCCCGGCTGGTACCCCGACCCCGGGCAGACAAGTGACGGGCCGCCGACCGAACGATGGTGGGACGGCACCGCGTGGACGGAACAGACCCGGGTGCTCGGCGCAGCGGGTGCGTGGGGTCCCCCGACGGCGCCGTCCTGGCCCGTGGCGCCCCCGACCTCGAAGCGGCGCAAGGCGATACGCACGGCGATAGGCATCGCGGTCGCGCTCGCCGTGCTCGGCGGCCTCGCGGGGGGAGTGTACGCGCTGACGCTGGACGACGACGGGGGCGACGACCGCACAGCGCCGGCCCCCACCGCCTCGTCCGCCGCCCCGGAGGGCACGCAGTCCCCGGAGGGTGCGCAGCCCCCCGGCGGGGGGCCCGAGGACGCCGTGCCCAGCACGCCGGACGGGTCCGGTGGGCCGGGCGGCCGGGACGGCGGCGGCCCGAGCGGACCGGGGGTGCCGGAGCAGGGGGCGCCGCCCTTGGAAAAGGGGTACGCCACCGACCTGGCGAGCGGCATCAGCCTGCCGGTCCCCAAGGGGTGGACCGGCCAGTCCTCGCCCATCGGGGCGCAGGTGACCACCGGGCCCTACAAGTGCCCGGGCGACGCCAAGAACATGTGCGCGCGGGCCGGTGCGAACTCCGGTCCGGCGAAGGCGTTCAAGCGGAACCAGTCCTCGGCCGAGGCGATCGCGAAGGCGGACATCAAGGAGGCGGCCGAGGAGGCGTACGGGAAGAGTTCGTACGGCGGGATCACCTCGCACACCGAGGTGGCCGCCCGGTCGGCCACCATCGCGGGCGGCAAGGGGTACCTGGTCCGCTGGAAAGTGATCACCGAGAAGGGCGACGACGGCTACGTGCAGACGCTGGCCTTCCCCTCGCCCCGGGACAAGGGTCAGTTCGTCGTGGTGCGGTTCGGTTTCGACGTGAACGACAAGGCGCCCGCGCTGTCCGTGATGGACGACATCACCAAGGGCATCAAGAAGGCTCCCAAGGGGTCGGGCAACGGTCGGCCGGCCTGATCGTCGGACCGGGAGCCGGACGGGTCCCGTGTGGAGGGGACCCGTCCGGCCCGGGGTGCGCGCCGCCCCCGTCCCCACGGTGCGGCGCTGACGGGCCGCCGTAGGTCATCCGTCCCCGGCGGCCCGTCGCTCACGGGGAGCGGTCGGCCGTGACCGCTCCGTCGAGGCCGAAGGCGGGCAGGATCACGGCGTCGACCAGCCGGATCAGGTACTCCGGATCGGCGAAGCGGCCCTCCAACTGGGGGCGGACCCGGGTGACGCCGAAGAGCAGGGCCGCGACGTACTCCGCGGCCGGGTGCTCCGCACGGATCTCGCCCCGGTCCACCGCCCGGGCGAGCATGGCGTCGAGGGCCACCAGTTCCGGTTCGACCAGCGCCTCGCCCAGTGCCTGCTGGAGCTCCTGGTCCTGGAGCGTGGTGTGGCCGAGGGCGTGCAGCAGCCGGGTGTCGTCGCAGGACTCGGCGCCGGCCGCCCGAGCCGCGGCGCGGAGGTCCCCGGCCAGGCTGCCCGTGTCGATGCCGGCGAAGCGGGGGCAGCGTTCGGAGCGCAGGGCGGCGGCCACGAAGCGGGGTTTGGTGCCCCACTGGCGGTAGAGCGTGGACTTGCCGCACCGGGCACGAGCGGCGACGCCCTCCATGGTCAGCGACTCGTACCCGCACTCCCGGAGCTGGTCGAGCGCGACGGCGAAGAACTCCCGCTCCCGCTCGGGGCTGATCTTCGAGCGGCGGGCCGGAGCCGCTGCCCGCGGCGCTGGTTCCCCTGTGGTGCCCGTGGTCATCGTGGCTCCGTCTCCCTCCGCGCGTGGAGCGCGTCGCGCCGCTCCCGGGGCCGGTCCCGCTGCCGTGGTGGTAACGATCCGACGACCCCATCGATACGTGAGTGTACCGATACGGGCCCGTATCGGTACACTCACGTATCGATGGGGTGTCGCGCGGCCGGCCCGTGCCCGGGCTGCATGGTCTGCACGACCTGTGCGCCGCCGCACCCCCGAGCAGGTCTCACACGAAGGGGCAGGGAATGGACTCCCGTACCGGGGCATCCCCGCCGGAGCCGCACCGGACGCTCCGCCGGCGCCCCCTGCACCGCCCGGGGGTGGGGCGATGAACGCCACCGCCGTCGCCGTCGCCCTCTCCCTGCTCTCGGCCGTCGCGTACGCCTCGGCCGCCGTCACCCAGGAGCGGCTCGCCGCCCGGAGCCGGGACGCACGCCACCTCCGCGGACTGATGGGCGCCCGGGTGTGGTGGGGGGCCGTGGCGCTCAACGCGGGCGGCGCACTGCTGCACGTCGCCGCCCTGCGGTTCGGGCCGCTCACCCTGGTGCAGCCGCTCGGCGCCCTCACCCTGGTCGCGGCGGTGCCCCTGGGCGCCCGGCTCGCCGGACGACGGGTGGGCCGACCGGAGTGGCGGGGGATCGCCCTCACCCTGGCCGGGCTCGGCGCCCTGACGTTCGCCGCGTCGGGGCCGGCGCCCCGGGACGCCCTGTCGCTGGGCGAGGCGCTCGGCGTCGCCGGGGTCTCCGTCCTGCTGCTGGGGCTGCTGGCTCGGCCCGGTGCCCGGCCGGGGCTGCGGCACGCGACTGCGTCCGGCATCGCCTCCGGGGTCGCGTCGGCGCTCACCCAGACGGTGGCCGTCGCCGCCACCGCGACGGCGGCCGGACTGCTGAGCACCCGGGTGGCCGTGGTGGCCCTGCTGGTCGCCGGCTTCGCCGCGGCCGGTTTGCTGCTCGCCCAGACCGCTTACCGCCACGGGCTGGGTGCGCCCCTCGCGCTGCTCACCCTCGCCAACCCGGTGGCCGCGTCGGCGATCGGGATCGCCCTGCTCGGTGAGGGGTTCCGGGGCGGTGCACCGGGGCTGGGGCTGGCCCTGGCCGGCGCGGTGGTCGCGGCTCGCGGGGTCCTGGTGCTCAGCCGCGCCTCCGCCGAGCTGCGGGACACGGGGCCGGGCGCCTCCCGGGTCGTCGTGTCCGGCGCGACGGTGCCCCGCCCAGGCCCGCGGGACGGGCTGAGCAGCGCCGCGGACGGTTCCCCGCCGCTGACGCCCGCCCCCTGACGGGCCGTCGCGGCTAGCGGAGGTAGGCGAGGCCCGGGTGCGCTCGGGCGTATCCGTCGACCAGTCGGCGCGCGACGGACACCGAGTCGACCAAGGGGTGCAGGGCGAACGCCTTGACCGCACCGGCGCGCGAGCCGGCGTCCGCCGCGGCCATCGCCTCGCGCTCCACCGCCTTCACCCCGGTGACCAGAGCCAGGGCATGGGCGGGCAACGGGTCCACGGGCAGGGGGTGGGCGCCCCGGGAGTCCACCCGGCAGGGCACCTCGATGACCGCATCGGAGTCCAGTCCGGCGAGGGTCGAGCGGTTGCGGACGTTCAGGATGAGGGTGGCCCGCTCGTCGCGGGCGATGGCGCGCATCAGGGCGAGGGCCACCTTCTCGTAGCCGCCGGACTCGGTGAGGGACGCCTCGTCGCGTTCCCCCGCCCCGGCCGCCTCCCGGCTCTCCGCCATGTACGTGGCCTCCCGTTCGGCCCGGACCTCGTCCCAGGCGGCGAGCGCCGGGACGGTCGGATCGGCCGCGCGGGCGTAGAAGCGGGCCTGCTGCTCGTGCAGGAAGGCCCCGCGGGTGAGGTCGGCCTGCTGGTAGGCGCGCACGGCCTCCCGGTTGAAGTAGTAGTAGTGCAGGTACTCGTTGGGGACGCAGCCGAGTGACCGTAGCCAGTCCGCACCGAAGAGCCGACCCTCCTCGAAGCTCTCCAGGAGCGCTGCGGACGTGAACAGGCGCGGCAACTCGTCCTTGCCGTCCACCCGGAGCCCGCGGAGCCACCCCAGGTGGTTCAGGCCCACGTAGTCGACCTCGACGGTCGCCGGATCGGCGCCCAGCGCCCGGGCGACCCGGCGCCCCAGCCCGACCGGTGAGTCGCAGATCCCGATCACCCGGTCGCCGAGGTGCCGGGACATCGCTTCGGTCACCAGCCCCGCCGGGTTGGTGAAGTTGATGAACCACGCGTCCGGCGCCACCTCGGCCACCCGCCGGGCGATGCGGTCGACGACCGGCAGGGTCCGCAGCCCGTAGGCGATGCCGCCCGCGCCCACGGTCTCCTGCCCGAGGACCCCTTCGGCCAGGGCGATCCGCTCGTCGGTGGCGCGCCCCTCCAGTCCGCCGACGCGGATCGCGGAGAACACGAAGTCGGCGCCGTGCAGGGCGGTGTCGAGGTCCGTGGTGACCCGGACGCGCGGGGCGTCGGTCGCCGCGGCGGTCGCCGCCTGGTCCGCCAGCACCCGGGCGATGGTCCGCAGCCGCAGCGGGTCGGTGTCGTACAGCACGACCTCGTCGACCCGGCCCTCGCCCCGGTCCCCGAGCAGGGCTCCGTACACCAGGGGGACCCGGAACCCCCCACCACCCAGAACGACCAGTCTCATCGCGCCACCGCCCTCGTGCTCCGACCGCATCCTATGCTTGCGGGGCGCGTTCGCCGGGGGCCGCCGCGGCCCGCGGTCGGGTGCGCGGTCCGGGTGCGTGCCGGGGCCCGCACCCGGGGCGGGGGCTCAGCCGGTGGCCGCGAGCGTCGGGGCGCCGAGGGCCGCGGAGAAGCGGTCGAGCACCTGGGTCACCGCCTCCGCCGCCTCGGGCGCGAGGGTGAGGCTGTCGTCGGCCTCCACGGTGATGTGCCGGTCGAGGGTGAACCACCCCTGGACGATGTGGTCGGCGCCCATCGAGTTGAGCACCGGCCGCAACGCGTAGTCGATGGCGAGCACATGGGCGTTGGTCCCGCCCGTGGCCAGCGGCAGAACGGTCTTGCCCTCCAGGGCGTACTGCGGCAGCAGGTCCAGCAGCGACTTCAACAGCCCCGAGTACGCGGCCTTGTAGACCGGCGTCCCGATGACGACGCCGTCGGCCTGCGCGAAGAGCGAACCGGCGTGGACGATCGCGGGGTGCGCGAAGTCCGCTCCGAGCAGCGGCTCGGCGGGCAGGGTGCGCACGTCCAGGGCTATGACCTCGTGCCCCTGGTCCCGCAGTCGGGCGTCCAGGTGCCGCAGCAGCCGGGCGGTACGGGAAGTGGCGGAGGGACTGCCGGAGACGGACAGAACGGTGGCCATGGGAGTTCCTTCGAGTCGAGAGGGCACGAGCGAGCGGGTGGGCCCGCACGTCCCGCCCCGCGGGAACGCAACCACGGGAGCGGCGCGGGGCGGTGGACGAGGTGCGGGCACGAACGGCCCGGGAGCGCGCAGCGGTGGGAGTTCCCGGGACGAGCGGGCGGGGAGGCGGTGGCCGGTGTGCTCGCGCACGGACCGGGAGGCGCGGTGCTGGCTGGCCCCACAGGGGGCGCGGAGTCCTGCCGTGGAGAGCGTGCTCACCCGGGGTCGCGGGGACCGCGAGCGGCGTCGGGGCCGGCGGTCAGGGGCGACAGAAGGAGCTGGCGACGCGGGCGAGGTCGACGTGGCGTCGCCTCGTGAGTTCCTGTCGTTGCCGCATGCACTCGATCAAATCAGGCGTGGGTCAAGACGGTCAAGGCCGGTCACTGCGGGGGAAGTCCCGCAGGTGACGCGCGCCACGGCGGGAGCGGGCGACCGCGCCGCCCCGGCCGGAGCGGACGGGTCCGGAACCCGTCCGAGCCGAAGGATGAACCGGAGGCCGTGGGCGCCCGTACTGGAGGGCGGTGCGACCGGGCCGTCCGCCGGTCCCCGGCACCCGTGCCCACCCCCGTACCCGCACCGGGCCCCCATGGAAGGACGTTCGGGTTGAGTCACCCCCTGCACCCGCTCCGGCGGCGGAACCGCGACCGCCCGGCGCCGGTCCCCCGGGCCGACCGCGCGGCCGGGACGCCGGACGCCACGATCGGTGACACGTCCGCGTCCCCGGCCGACCGGTCCGACCGGGCCCGGCGGATCGCGTCCGCCGTGATGACGGGGACGGCGGTCGTCCTGGTCCTGGCCGCACTGCTGTTGCCGCCCCGGCTCGACGCGCTGGACTGGCGGTCGTTCGTCCGGCTACCGGTCGAGGCGGTGTTCGGGGCGGCGCTGTTCCTGGTCCTGCCGGACCGGGCACGACGTGCCGGGGCCGTGCTCATCGGGCTGCTGCTCGCGGGGACGGTCCTGCTCGGTGCGCTGGACCTGGGCTTCAGGCAGTCGTTGGGACGGGACTTCGACCCGGTCCTGGACTGGATCCTCTTCGACTACGGGCTGGCGTTCCTGAAGGACTCGGTGGGTCGCACGAGCACGGTCCTGATCGGCGCCGCGGGGGCGGCCCTGGTGCTCCTCGTACCGGTCCTGATGGTGTTCTCGGCACTGCGGGCCAGCGCCCTGCTGGCCCGGCACCGGGGGGCGGCGGCCCCCGCGACGCTGGTCGCGGGCACGGTGTGGACCGTGTGCGCGGCGCTCGGCGCCCAACTCGCCGGGGCTCCGCTGGCCGCGCGGACGACCTCGGAGGCGTTACGGGGCCGGGTCGCCCAGGTGAACGCGACCCTGGCCGACGAGGAACGGTTCGCGCAGGAGGCCGCCGTGGACCCGTACGGGGACGTCCCGCCGGAGCGGTTGCTCACCGGGTTGCGCGGCAAGGACGTGCTGTTCGTGTTCATCGAGAGCTACGGGCGCGGCGCGTTGACGGACCCGGCGATGGCCCCGCAGGTGGGGCGGGTCCTGCGGGAGGGCGGCGAACGGCTGCGCAGGGCCGGCTACGGGGCCCGCAGCGGGTTCCTCACCTCGCCGACGACCGGCGCCGGCAGTTGGCTGGCGCACTCGACGTTCCTGTCCGGCCGGTGGGTGAACAACCAGCAGCGGTACCGCAGCGTCACCAGCAGCGAGCACCTGACCCTGACCGGGGCGTTCCGCAGGACGGGCGCCTGGCGCACGGTCGGCATCATGCCCGGGGTGACGCGCGCCTGGCCCGAGGGCCGCTTCTACGGTCTCGACCACGTCTACGACTCGCGTGAACTCGGCTACCGGGGGCCGAAGTTCAGTTGGGCGCCGGTACCCGATCAGTTCAGCCTGGCCGCGTTCGAGCGGCTGGAGCACGGCCGGGCGGGGCGGGGTCCGCTGATGGCGGAGATCGTCCTGGTCTCCAGCCACAACCCGTGGGCGCCGATCCCCCGCATCCTGCCCTGGGACGGGCTCGGCGACGGCTCGGTCTACGCGGGGGTCCACGAACGGGGCGAGGACCCGCGTGAGGTCTGGAAGGACCCGGAACGCCTGCGCAGGGAGTACCGGCGTTCCGTGGAGTACTCGTTGACCAGTCTCCTGTCGTACCTGGAGCGGTACGGCGACGAGGACACGGTCCTGGTCTTCCTCGGGGACCACCAGCCGGTGCCCGCGGTGGTGGGCCGCGACGCCTCCCGTGACGTACCGGTGTCGGTGGTCGCGCGGGACCCGGCGGTGCTCGACCGCATCGCCGGCTGGCGGTGGACGGAGGGGCTCGTCCCCGCGCCCACCGCACCGGTCTGGCGGATGGACGCGTTCCGGAACCGCTTCCTGGACGCCTTCGGCCCCCACCGCGAGGGCGGGGGCCCGTCCTCCGCAGGGGGGAGGGAGAAGGGGAGGGCGGGCGCCGCGGCCCCCTGACCGGTCGCGACGCCGCCCTCCCCGGGTCGGGCTCAGCCGTCCGCGGGGACGGCTCGCAGGTGCCGTGCGACGGGGCGGCGGGGGGTGCCCCGTCGCACCGGGCGTGGTTCGGGGGCCCGACGCGGTTCGCGCAGGACCAGCGTCAGCCGGGAGAGTCCCAGGGCCTGGAGCGTGCGCGGCGTCTCCCCCACGACCCGGCAGTAGGTCTGCCCCCAGCGCGGGTCGGGATGCGTCAGCGGGCGCAGCGCCCCGTCGTTGGCGACGGCGTCCAGGCCGACGGCCCTGATCCAGCGGGGCAGTCCGTCCCGGAACGCGGCGTCCATGATCGGGTCGTCGGCGATGGCCCGCCGGACCGCCCACAACTCCTCGTCGTCCGGGTGCCGTTCGATCGCCTCCGTGAAGTGCGCCAGCATGGGGAGGCACCAGCTCGTCTCCCGGTCCGCCAGCACCGATCCGGCATCCGGATGGAACAGGACGAAACGGAGGAAGTTGTCCCCGGGCATGGCGGTCGGATGCGGCGTCACGGCACCGAACAGCGCATCGAAGGCGTCGTTCGCGTGGACGACGTTCCAGCGGTGGTCGAGAACGAGGGAGGGGAACGAAACAGCATCCAACAGTGCGGCGTAGTCCTGGAGATAGGCCCGGCTCTCCGGCTCGGGCCCCGTACTCCCCCGGACCGGTAGTCGGCGCCCGTTTGCCTTGAATGCCATCGGGTGGTCACCCCTCTTACGGCTCTGACGGCGAGCGCTGGTCGTGCGACACGGCATCAGGGACCGAAGGAGGACCAAGGCAGGACCAAGGTCCCTCAACACCGCGTGATGATCGTGCTACTCCGTCCGCACACATGTCAACTATCGTGGCATTTACAGTCGGTTGACGGCTGATTCGCGCCACAGATGTGGCGTGCTCTGGCCGCCCGACGGGTCGGCGGGCTAGCCTCTGGTGCTGTCCATGGCACGATGCCGGACAGCGACGTCCAGGGCCCGCACACCGGGCCCCCATGCGCCGTGCGCCCGGCACCACCGGAGAGCCCCCGGCGGGACCGCGGCGGTTCCCGTGTCGGACCGCCCGTACGCGCCGTTCGGCTCTGCCGGAGCGGCTGAGGGGGGTGTGCTCGTGATGGATGTCGGTCCTGTTCGACCTGTCGGTTCTAGGAGACCTTCGGTGACGGATGGCTTCTCGGTACCGGGTGGCGTCACTCCCTCGGGTTCACTGCCCGGCGTCCTCGCCCGGGTCCGCGGTCTCGCCGACCGGCTCGGCGTACCCCACGCCGAGGTGTTCGACGTCACCCGACTCTCGGTGGCCTCGGGAGTGCCCGAAGCGGTCGTCAAGGACCTGCTGTCCGGACGCCCCGGCGGCGAACCCGACCTCCAGGCGCGGTTCCTCCAGCGCTTCGACCTGCTGCGCCGGACCCGACTGAAGCCGAACGGACGCCGCTACACCCAGCAGGAGATCGCGGACGGCGCCAAGATGTCCCGTCAGCAGGCCGGAGCGCTGATCAACGGCGACCGGAGGCCCACGATGGAACACTGCGCCGCCATCCAGCGCTTCTTCGGCGTGCACGCCGGCTTCCTCTCCGCCGAGGACGCCGACGCCCTCGCCTCCGCGCTGCAACTCACCGAACAGGACCTCCTCCAACGGGCCGCCGTCCATGAAAGACCCGCCCGCAAACGCCGACCGGCCCGCGGGCCCCACCGGCCGGACGGATCGAGCGGATCGAGCAGACCGGACGGACCGGAGCCGGGCGACCACCTCCGCCCGCCGGGCCGCCCGCACGACGGGCTCGACGACCCGCAGGACCCCGATGGCATGGACGACGCGTTGGAACGCCTCCTCCAGGACCACGGCGTACGCGGCATCGCCTGGCGGGCCGCCCAACTCCCCACCGACAAGCACCGCGACAAGGTCACGGAGTGGCTGGACATGCTGCTGGAAAGCGTCAAGCCGCCCCACGGCCCCACGGAGCCCTGATGCGTGCCCGGGTCAGCAAGGACATGCGCAGGCTGTGCGGCGAACTCATCGCCGAACTACCGCCCGAGGTCCCCGGCGGACCCGGCGACATCCTCACCGCCCTGTGCGCGGCCATGAGCGTCCGGCGCGGACGGCCGGTCAACCACCGGATGGCGACCTTCCCTCCCGGAACCGCGAGCGGACTGTGGCTGGACATGGCCGACCAGGACCTCATCGTCATCGAGGAGCGCACCGCCCCGGACCACCAACTGGTGATCCTCGGACACGAGTTGTGGCACATGACGGCCGGCCACAGCAGGCGGCAGGTCGACGGGGACGGCACCGGGGTCGCCGCCCGGCTGCTCGCCGGCGGAGTGGACCTCAAGGATACCGTCCTCAAAGTGGCCGCGCGCAGCCGCTCGCACGCCGCCGAGGAGGAGGAAGCCGAGAGCTTCGGCCTGCTCCTGGCCAGCAAGTGCCGCCCCTGGCTGTTGGGCACCCCCGGGCGGGGTCAGGTACCCAGCGACGGGATCGCCGCCCGGATCGAGGCGTCCCTCGGCTACCGAAGGCCCCAAGGCTAAGGCCGTGAACGGGCCGGACTACTACCTACCCGCGGCGGCCACCGGATTCGCGCTCGCGCTCAAGGTCCCGGCCCTGGTGCGCAACTGGCGCGATCCCCTGCTGCGGTCCGTCACCGCTCTGCTCGCCCTCGGCACCTCGGTGTTCTTCTTCTCCGCCCCGCCGACGATCGTCCGGGTCAACCGGCTCACCTCAGTACCCAACATCTCCGCGCCGCTCGTCTACGTCCTGCTCTCCGCGTTCAGCGCCTCATGCCTGGTGCTCATGGTCAACTGGCGGGGCGGTCCCGCCGAGGCCACCCGACGCACCTCACGGCTGTGGATCAGCGGGTACGCCGCGGTGAGCCTGGCCCTCATCGCCCTGTTCGCCCTCGGAGACGCTCCCGTGGAGCGGCTGCGGGACCTCGACACGTACTACGCGAACACCCCGTACATCCGCGAGATGATCGTGCTCTACCTGACGGGGCTGACGGTCGCGGGCGTCGCGATGGCCTGGCTGTGCCTGCGCTGGTCGCTCCAGGTGCGCGGACTGCTGCGCGCCGGTCTGATCTGCATCGCCACCGGGTACCTGTTCAACCTGTCCTACGCCACCGCCAAGTTCACCGCGGTGTTCGCCTGCTGGGCGGGACGGACCGACCTCGACGGGTTGAGCACCGACACCGCTCCCCTGCTCGCTTCGGTCGCGGCCGGGTTCACCGCGGTCGGCTTCTGCCTGCCGCTCGCCTTCCAACGCCTGACGGACCGGCTGGAGATCTGGTCGACCTACCGGCGGCTCGGCCCGCTCTGGCACGAGCTGCGCGGACTCGGCCCGCACGGTGGTCACACGCCCCGCCTGGTCTGGTGGCCGTCGGCCGAACTCCTCGTCATCCAGCGTGAGTCCGACATTCACGACGGAATGCTCTGTCTGTACCCGTACTTCGACGGCCGGGTCCGCGCCGGCGCCTACGCCGCCGCCGTACGGGACGGCAGCGGACCCGACCAGGCACACGCCGTCGCCGACGCGGTGATGGTGACCGCGGCGGTCCGGGCGCGCGCCGCCGACCCCGAGGGCACCGCGCTGGACCGTGACGCCGCGGCGCCGCCCGCCGCATTGTCCGGTGAGGGTCCGCGGGACCTGGTGCGGATGTCCCTGGCGCTGCGCCACTCCCCGGTGGTCGCGGCGGCCCGCACGGCCGACTGTCCGTCAGCGGGCTGACCCCGCCGGTCGGGGGCCGTTGCGGGCGTGGGGCGGACGGGTTGTCAGTGGCAGGGGGCAAGCTGGTACGCGCAGTGCCGTGTCCAGCCGATCGCACGATCCCCGACGCTCAGGGAGACGACCGATGCCCACCGCCGTGATGACCGACAGCGAGCGCTCCGCGGTCCAGGCGTACCTCCGCCTGCTGCACACCGTACGGGCGGTCCTCGACATGCCGCCCGGCCCGGACCGGCCGGTCGTCGTCCCGGAGGGGGTCCTCGCCGAGGCCGAGCGGACACTGGCCGCCGCGGGTCTGGTCGGCAACGAGCGGGAGTTCTTCACGTTGTTGCACGGGGCCTGCTCCCGGCGCGGGTGATGTCCGCACCGGAGACCTGCCGGGAGCGCGGGAAACGGCCCTCCCACGGGCGGCTCAAGGGTGGCGGGTCCGCGCGGACAGCAGGACGGTGAGGAGGCAGGGGATCAGTAGCAGGACGAATGCGGTGGCGTAGCCCGTGGAGCGGTCCGTACCGACGGCGAGGCAGACGTTCAGGGCGGCCGAACCGATGCCCAGGACCGAGATCTGGCCGAGGTTCTGCGAGGTCTGCATCGCACCGCTGGCGTAGCCCTGCCGATCGGCCGGGCTGTGCGCCAGGGACAGCACCGTGAGCGAGGGGGCGATCAGCCCCATCCCCAGGGCCGCCACGACCATGGCCGAGGCGGCGAAGTACGGCGGGAGCGAAGGGGAGGTCCCCACGGCGGCCACCACGACCGCGAGGGCCAGCACCACCGCGCCCACCAGGACCAGTCGGTGCCGGGACCAGCCGGTCAGCAGGTGGCCCTGGACCCAGGAGGCGGCGGCCCAGGCGATCGCGGCACCGGTGAAGGCCAGACCGATCACCAGGGGCGGTGCGTCCCGGTCGGTGACGAGCATCAGCGGTACCAATGCTTCCAGGGTGAAGAACACCCCGGACCCCAGGCCGCGCAGCAGCACCGTCACGGGCAGTCGGCGCGCGGCCCGGAAGGTTCCCGACGGCAGCAGCCGCGGGGTGAAGGCGATGAGCAGGACGAGACCACCGCCCGCGAACAGCAGGTGCCACGCGTCCCAGCCGGACACCCCGTACTGGGCCAGCGCGGCGCCGACGCTCACCGTCGCCGCGAGCAGCAGCGGGGGCCGGGGCGCCTCGGCCGCCTCCGCCGTGGGGGTGGCCGACCAGGACACGCCGCGCAGTACGGCCACCACCGCGAGCGCCGGGATCAGGGTGAGCACGGCGAGCCCGAGGAACACCGTGCGCCAGGACCAGACCTCGGCCACCACCCCGGCCAGCGGCGGCCCGATCAGCGAGGGAACGATCCAGCAGGTGCTCATCAGCGCCAGGGCACGCGGGCGCAGGGCCGGGGGATAGGACTGGCCGATCGCGGTGTTGACGGCCACCGCGACCATTCCGGCGGACACGCCGTCGAGGAACCGTCCGGCGGCCAGGTGCCAGATCGAGGTGCTGGCGCCCGAGACGACCAGGGTGACGACGGCCAGCGCCATTCCGGCGGCCAGCGGGCGGTGGGCGCCGGAGCGGTCCGCCCAGTGGCCGCCCAGGACCCCGCCGAACAGGCTCGCGGCCACGAAACAGCCCGCCACCAGCGGGAAGAGGCTCACTCCGTCCAGGGCTTCGGCGGCGGTCGGCAGGGTGGGGATCACGGCGAGCGCGGCGAGACCGGTCAGGAACATCACCGCAGCGAAGGTGGTGGTGGCCGCCCGGTACGTCTTGGAGAACAGCTTCTCGGGGGCCTCGAAGGGGCGCTCGGGGTCCGAGGGGGCGGACTGCTCGGGCGGGGTCGGGTTCGTCGACGAGCGCTGGGCGTCATGGGTCACGAGCGGACAAGGTAAGCGAACGGGGTGACCCGTGCCACTCCTTTTCCGTGCGCCCGGCGGACGGGCGCACCGGAGCGAAACGGAATGCAACCGACCGCCTCCCCGCATGTGTCTGAACTGTCGTCGTCGAGCCGTCACTTGATCGGTGCCGTGGGCAACTCCCGGTGATGCACCTGCTCGACGTGATCGATTCGCACAACTCCCGGTACGGAGAGGGATTCTCATGAGCACAGGCATGACCGTAGGCAGTGGACGGAACGGACGGGTCGGGCGGCGGGTCCAGGAAGCGGGAGGGAAGGCCGGGGGCACCGGGCGGGGGCGCACGGCCGTGATCAGCGTGGTGGTGACCGGGGCGCTGACCGGGTCCGTCCTCGTCGCCGCGCCCGCCGTCGCCGCGCCGGCGGCGCCCGCCAAGGTGGTGTACCTGACCTTCGACGACGGCCCGGGCGTCCACACGCCCAAGGTGCTGGACCTGTTGAAGCAGTACGGCGCCAAGGCGACGTTCTACCAGAACGGGGCCAACGTCACGGCGCGGCCCGCCACCACCAAGCGGGCCCACCGGGAGGGCCACAGCATCCAGAACCACACCTGGTCGCACGTCGATCTGAGGACCGTCAGCGCGACGACGTTCAAGTCCGAGGTGAACCGGACGGACGCCGCGATACGCGCCCAGACGAACACGACGCCGACCTGCCTGCGCCCGCCGTACGGGGCGGTGAACCAGACGGTCCGCGACCGGGCGGCGGCGCTGCGCAAGGGGATACGGCTGTGGTCGGTGGACACCCAGAACTGGGCCCGGCCGGGGCGGGCCGCGATCGAGTCGCGGGTCCTGAACAACGTCCGCAACGGGTCCGTGGTGCTGCTGCACGACGCGGGCGGTGACCGCAGTCAGACCGTGGCGGCACTCCCGAAGATCCTCAAGACGCTCAAGGCCCGGGGTTACACCTTCGGCAAGCAGACCTGCTGACGTCGGCCGACGCCCGGCAGCGCGTCGGCGGGGTCAGCCGGTGGGCGGCGGGGGCAGCTCGGTGCCGTGCACCCAGGCCCCGAACAGGTCGTCCAGCGGCCGGTCCGCGTACTGGGCCGCGTGGGCGGCGAACGCGGCGGTGCTGACCGCGCCGCCGCGGTGCCGGGCGGCCCACCCCCGGAGCATCCGGAAGAACGCCCCGTCCCCGAGTGCGCGGTGCAGCGCGTGCACGGTGAGGCCGCCCCGCTCGTAGAGCCGGTCGTCGAACATGTGCGCGCGGCCCGGGTCGGCGAGCAGCAGGTCCTGCGGGTGCGAGGCGAGCATCCGGTGGGCGGTCCCGGCCAGTTCGGTGGTGGTTCGGCCGCCGGAGCGCTCCGACCACAGCCACTCGGCGTACTTCGCGAGTCCTTCGTTGAGCCAGATGTGTCGCCAGTCGGCGATGCTCACGCTGTTGCCGAACCACTGGTGGGCCAGTTCGTGGGCGATGAGCCGCTCCGAACCCCCGGCGCCGTCCACGTGGTTGGTGCCGAACAGCGACAGGCCCTGTGCCTCGACGGGCACGTCCAGTTCCTCGTCGGCGATCACCACGGTGTACTCGTCGAAGGGGTACGGGCCGAAGAGTTCCTCGAACAGGTCCATCATCCGGGGTTGCCCGGCGAAGTCCCGGGTGAACTTCGGGAAGAGGTGCGCCGGTAGGTGCGCGCTCTGGGGGACGCCGAGGGTCGGATCGCCCAGGAGGACGGTCCGGAACCGGCCGATGGCGAGGCCGACGAGGTAGCTGGAGGTCGGTGCGGACTGCTCGTACACCCAGGTCGTGGTGCTGGACCTGGCGACCCGGGTGAGCAGCCGTCCCCCCATCACCACGGAGTACGCGGACGGGGTGGTCACGGAGACCAGGTAGGACGCCTTGTCGGCGGGCCGGTCGTTGCAGGGGAACCAGGACGGTGCGCCGATGGGCTGGCTCGCGACGAGGGCGCCGTCGGTCAGTTCCTCCCAGCCCAGGCCGCCCCACGGGCTGCGCACCGGCTTCGGGTTGCCGGACCACTGGACCTCGACGGTGAACGCGGCTCCGGCCCGCGGGGCCTTGACCGGGTGCAGTCGCAGCCGGCCGCCGCGGTGCGTCCAGCGGGGTTGTCGTCCGTCGACGCGGACGCGGCCGATCCGGAAGTCGTTCAGGTTGAGTTGGAATTCCGCGAGGGGCGCGGGTCCGGCCGTGGCGGTGATCCGGGCGGTGCCGGAGAGTCGGTTGGGGTCCGGTCGGTAGTCGAGGGCGATCTCGTAGCGGTGCACCCGGAATCGGGCGTCGCCGTGCCCCGGGAAGTACGGGTCCGGGTCCGGGAGCCGGTGGCCGCCCGCGGCCGGCGCGCTCCCCGCGCGGGGCCGGTGGTGCGGCGGCGGGCCGTTCAGAGCCGCCACGCTTCGATCGGGTTGCCCAGCCAGCGGGAGTCGGCGGGCACCGACTCGCCGGCCATGACGAGGGAGGCGGGCCCCACGCTGGTGCGGGCGCCGATGGTGCTGCCGGGCAGCACGATCCCGTTCGGCCCGAGGGTGGCGCCCGCCCGCAGCTCCACCGTGTCGGTCCGCAGGATGCGGTCGTGGAAGAGGTGCGTCTGCAGGACACAGCCCCGGTTGACGGTGCTGGCGGGGCCGAGGGTCACCAGGTCGGTCTCCGGCAGCCAGTAGCTCTCGCACCACACGCCCCGCCCGATCCGGGCGCCGAGGGCCCGCAGCCACCACGTCAGCAGGGGCGTTCCTGGCACCGAACCGACGAGCCAGGGCACCGCCAGGACCTCCACGAAGGTGTCGGCGAGTTCGTTGCGCCAGACGAAGCCGCTCCACAGCGGGTGTTCACCGGCCCGGTGCCGTCCGACGAGCAGCCACTTGGCGAGCACCGTCACCAGGCAGGCGGCGAGGCCCGCGGCGAGCACGACCGCTCCGGACAGTGCGACGGCGGCCAGGGGACCGAGGGCGGCGGTCAGGGCGCTCAGCGCGGCGAGGGTCAGTACCGCCAGGGCGACCGACTGGAACACGGGCACCAGTCGGCACAGCTCGACCAGGGCGCGCGCCCACAGCAGCCGGGCGGGGGGATCGTAGGTACGGCTGTGGTCGCCGTCCTCGGTCGCGCGCGGCAGCCGGACCGGGGGGAGCCCCAGGTACGAACTGCCCTTCTTGGCCTTCTTCGGGGTGGCGGACAGCACGCCGACGAGCCCGCCGTCCGGGACGCGGCGGCCGGGTGCCGTCATGCCGGAGTTGCCGAGGAAGGCCCGGCGGCCGATCCGGGCGCGGCCGATGCGCACCCAGCCACCGCCGAGCTCGAACGGGGCGGTGAGCGTGTCGTCGGCGAGGAAGGCGCCTTCTCCGACGGTGGTGAGGCTGGGCAGGGCGAGGACGGTCGACACCTCGGCGCCCCGACCGATCCGCATGCCCAGCAGCCGCAGCCAGACGGGGGTGATCAACCCGGCGTACAGGGGGAAGAGGGTGTCCCGGGCCAGGTCCATGAGCTGGGTGACCGTCCACGCCTGCCATCCGGTGCGGCTGTGGGCGGGGTGGACGCCGGTGCGCAGTCCGAGGCTGAGCAGCCGGACGGCGACGAGCAGGAGCAACGCGTATCCGAGGCCGAAGGCCAGCGCCGCCGGGACGACCGCGAGCAGGGCGTCGTCCAGGGCGTCCGGCAAGGTGGCCGCCGGGTCGATGAACGCGCCCGCGACGAGGAGCGCGGGCAGGGTGGGGAGCAGGGGGAGCAGGAGCAGCGCCGAGCCGGTGACCCCGTACATGGCGCGCCAGTGCGGGGAGCGGGGCGGGCGGGTGTGGGGCCAGTCGCGCTTCGCCTTGCCGAGTTTGACGGCGGGGGCCCCGGCCCAGCGCTGTCCGGCGGGCACGCGGCCGGTGACGGCGGAGCCGGGGCCGATCTCGGCGCGCTTGCCGATCCGGGCGCCGGGGAACAGCAGGCTGCGGGTGCCGATCACGGCTCCGGCGCCGACCCGGACGGTGCCGATGTGCAGCCGGTCGCCGTCCAGCCAGTGGCCGCACAGGTCCACCTCGGACTCCACGGCGCAGCCCCGGCCGAGCCGTAGCAGTCCGGTGACGGGCGGCAGGGAGTGCAGGTCGACGTCGGTGGCGATGCGGGCGCCCAGCGCGCGGGCGTACCGCTGGAGCCAGGCGCCGGTGAGGGCGGTGGCGCCGGTGTGCTCGGCGAGGCGTTCCGCGGTCCACAGTCGCAGGTGGACGGAGCCCGCGCGCGGGTGGGTGCCGGGGCGCACCCCGTGCAGCAGCAGTCGTGCGCCGCCGGCGGCGAGGGCGAGCCGGCCGGGCGGGGTGAACAGGACGGCGGCGGCTGCGAGGACCAGCCACCAGGGGGCGGTGGGGGCCCACGGGTAGGGCCCCAGGGAGTGCAGCACGTTGCCGAGGGCGAACAGCGCCACGCTCCACCGCAGTCCGGTGACGGTGAACAGGGGGAGCAACAGCAGGGTTTGGAGGGACTGGGCGCGCCGGGGCACGGGGGCGACGGTGCGGGCCGCGGCGGTGTCGCGGGCGGACCGTTCCAGGCGTCGGGCGAGGGTGCGCAGCACGGGCTGCTGGTAGACGTCCAGGACGGCGGCCGTCGGGTAGCGGCTCCGCAGTCGGGTGATGAGTCGGGCGGCGGCGAGGCTGGTGCCGCCGAGGGCGAAGAAGTCGTCGTCGCGGCTGGTGACGGGCACGCCGAGGGCCCGGCTCCACTGCTCGGCGAGCCAGGCTTCGGTGGGGGACGACGTCCCTGCGGGCGTGTCGGAGGGGAGTCCGGGCAGCGGCCAGGGCAGGGCGTCGCGGTCGACCTTGCCGGAGGTGCGGGTGGGCAGTCCGGGGACCGGGGCGAGCAACGGCACCAGGGCGGCGGGCAGTTCGGTACGCAGTCGGTTGAGGGCCGCGGTCCGGTCCCAGTCGTCCCCGACGACGAGGTAGCCGACGAGGAGTTGGCTGCCGCCGGGTGCGGTGCGGACGGCCGCCGCGGCGGTGGTGACGCCGGGCAGCGCGGACAGGGCCGCGTCGATCTCCCCCAACTCGACGCGCCTGCCCCCGAGTTTGACCTGGTCGTCGCCCCGGCCGAGGAACACCAGCCCTTCGGGTTCGGCCCGAACGAGGTCGCCGCTGCGGTAGGCGCGCGGCCAGCCGAGGGAGTCGAGCGGCGCGTACTTCTCGGCATCCTTGACGGGGTCGAGGTAGTGGGCGAGTCCGGCGCCGCCGATGACGAGTTCTCCGGTGGCGCCCATCGGTACGGGCCGCCCGGTGCCGTCGACGACCGCGAGTTCCCAGCCGTTGAGGGGCAGGCCGATCCGGACGGGTTCCGCGCCGGTGAGCAGGGCGGCGCAGGCGACGACGGTGGTTTCGGTGGGCCCGTAGGTGTTCCACACCTCACGACCCTCGGTCACCAGTCGCTGCGCCAGCTCCGGCGGGCACGCCTCCCCGCCGAAGATGAGGAGCCGGACGTGGGTGAGGGTCTCCGGTTCCCACAGGGCGGCGAGGGTGGGCACGGTCGAGACGACGGTGATCTCCTGGGCGGCCAGCCAGGGTCCCAGGTCGACGCCGTCGCGGACCCGGGAGCGGGGTACGGGGACCAGGCAGGCGCCGTGGCGCCAGGCGAGCCACATCTCCTCGCAGGAGGCGTCGAAGGCGACGGACAGTCCGGCCATGACCCGGTCCCCGGGGCCGATGGGGTCGTCGGCGAGGAACAGGGCGGCCTCCGCGTCGACGAACGCGGCGGCGGAGCGGTGGGTGACGGCCACGCCCTTGGGGGTGCCGGTGGAGCCGGAGGTGAAGATGATCCACGCGTCGTGCGCGGGTGCGGGCGCGGGTGCGGGCGCGGGTGCGGGCGCGGGCGCGGGTCGGGGCGGGGGCGCTCCCGGCCCGCTCCCCTGGTGGCCGGCGAGTGCGGCGGGGTCGGTGGGTTCAGTGGGTCTGGTGGGTGGGGTGCGTTCAGCAGGTCCGGTAGGTGCGGTGCGTCCGGCGGGTGCGGTAGGTGCGGTGCGTCCGGTGGGGTCGCGTCCGGGCAGCGGGACGCGGTGCGTGAGGAGGTGGCCGGCGCCGATCACCGCCCGTACGCCGGCTTCGGCGAACACCAGCTCGGCCCGTTCGTCGGGGTCCTCGGCGTCCACGGGTACGTACGCGGCTCCGCTGGCCAGGACGGCGAGGATCGCCACGTACAGGTCGTTGGTGCCGGACGGGACACGGACCCCGATCCGGGTGCCGGGCCCCGCCCCCGCTTCGGTGAGGCGGCGACGGAGCCGCTCGACCTCCACGGCCAGGGCCCGGTAGGTGAGTCGGGTGGTGCCGTCGTCCAGCGCGGGTTCCCCGGGGTGGCGGCGCACGGACACGTCGAGCACGTCGATCAGGGTGCGGGCCGGGGCCGCGGGGCCGGCGGTGAGGACGGCCGGGACGCCCGCTTCCGGTGCGGCGGACGGGGGGTGCTCCCGCCCGACGACGAGGCCGTGGTTCCCCGGGGTCGTGGCCGGTGTCGTGGCTGCCATCGGGTCCTCGCGTCTCGCCCCCAAAGCGGTGCCCGGGCGGTCGGCACACCCTGCGACCCGCCCGGTTCGTTGCGGTCCATCACTGGACGACCAGGCACAGCCTAATGGGGTCGGGGGAATTCCTCTCTGCGAAAGGGATTCGGGAGCGGGCGGAATGCCGCACGGCCTGCACCCACGATCCGGGGAGCCCCTTGGAGAATGCGAGGAGAGGCGGAGAGGAGTACCGCACGGAACCCCGGGAGCAGTCACCCGGAACGGGCACCCGAATGCCGGAACGTCATCGCCGGAACGACTCGCATCGACGTGCGGGAGTTCCTGCTCCGAAAGCCGGCCGTCAGGAAGGTCCGGCCATTCGGTCGAGGTGCGGCAGGACGTGGTCGAGGCGTTCCCGTTTGGCCCGGAGGTAGGCCAGGTTCTCGGCGTGCGGCGGTATGAGCAGCGGTACGCGCTCGCTGACCTCGATACCGTGCCGGAGCAGCGACTCCCCCTTGCGCGGATTGTTGGACAGGAGTCGCACCGAACGCACTCCGAGGTCGCCCAGCATCCGGGCCGCCACCGCGTAGTCACGGGCGTCGACGGGGAGTCCCAGGGCGAGGTTCGCCTCGACCGTGTCCAGCCCTTCCGCCTGGAGCCGCATCGCCTGGAGCTTGGCGACCAGCCCGATCCCGCGCCCTTCGTGGCCGCGGAGGTACACCAGGATCCCGGCCCCCTCCGCCGCTATGGCCTCCAGTGCGGCACCGAGCTGCTCGCCGCATTCGCAGTGCCGCGAACCGAACGCGTCCCCGGTCAGGCACTCCGAGTGCAGCCGGGTCAACACGTGATCCCCGCCCGGCTCGCCGTGGACGAGGACCATCTGTTCCGCGCCGGAGTCGCCGGGACGGTAGCCGACGGCGGTGAACTCGCCGTACTCGGTGGAAAGGCGCACGTCCACGACCCGTTCGACACCGTCCGGGGGAACGGTGGTTCGCGTGCCGACCGAGGCGCCGCCACCCTCCCGGGCGCCGTCGGCGGCCTTCGGGACGGCTGCTGTCACCCCGTCGAACCCGGCCGCCGACACCCGCCTCCGAGGGCGGGAAAACGTCGTCAAGAACCTCATCAACCACTCATTTCCGTCCCCGTCGACCGGAGTTGGCCCGGGGCACGTACGCTGCTCCTGCCGTCCAGCGGAATTCCACAGGAGCGAAATGACTCAACCGACATCCGGTCACGACGCCGTCGTTTTCCTACCGACGGACACCACCGAGGAGATACGTGAACGCGGCGCCGTCGTCGCGGTTCTTCCCATCGGTAGCTTTGAACAGCACGGCCCCTTCCTCCCGATGACCACGGATACGCTGATAGCCAACGAACTGGCTCATCGGATCGCCGGTTCCCATGCGGTCCTCCTCCTTCCTCCGCTCACCGTCTCGTGTTCCCACGAACACGCCGACTGGCCGGGCACGGTGAGCATTTCCGCGGTCACCCTCCACCACGTCGTCGAGGACGTCGCCCGTTCGCTCCGGAACTCCGGGGTGCACGCGCTCGCACTCGTCAACGGTCACGGCGGCAACTACGTCCTGCGCAACACCGTTCAGGAATCCGCCGCCCGGGGAACGCGCATGTCCCTGTTCCCCGGCCCCGCGGACTGGCGGTCCGCCGGTGCCGCCGCCGGGATCGTCACCTCCGCCCACGACGACATGCACGCGGGCGAGATCGAAACGTCGATCCTGCTGCACACGCATCCGGAACTCCTGCGCCCGGGCTACGCGTCCGGTGACCACGGCGCGGGCGATCGTGCGCACCTCCTGACCCTCGGCATGGGTGCCTACACGGAGTCCGGTGTCATCGGCCGGCCGTCCCGTGCCACGGCGGCCAAGGGGAAGGCGCTGTTGGAGTCGCTGACGGATTCGTTCGGCGCCCACCACGCGCTGCTGTCGCAGGGCATCGGGGGCGACGCACCGTGACCGGGACCTCCTCCGCCGGCGCGCTCAGCGCCTCCTCGGCCTGGCGGCGCCTGCTCACCGCCCGCACCCCGGCGCACGCCCGGAGCGTCGGGCTCGTCGAACGCTCCGACGGCACCTGGTGCTGGGACGGCCCCGCGACGGCAGCGGCCACGGATCTCGTGGAGCGCTACCTCCCGCTCTGTCTCGCCGGCCCGCGCCTCGCCTTCGCCCAGCTCGGGCAGAGCGTCGACGGGTTCATCGCCACCCGGACCGGCGACGCCGACTACGTCACCGGCGAGGAGGACCGCCGCCATCTGCACCGACTGCGCGCGCTGGCCGATGCGGTGCTGGTCGGAGCGGGCACCGCGGTGTCCGACGACCCGCGGCTCACCGTCCGGGCCTGCGAGGGGGCCCATCCCGTGCGCGTCGTGCTCGACCCGCACGGCAGGGTCCCCGCCGACCGACACGTCTTCACCGACGGATCGGCGCCCACCCTGTGGCTGGTCGGTCCGGACGGGAGGCCCGCGCACCCCGTCGGCGAGGGGGTGACCGTGGTGCGGCTGCCCGACCGGGAGGCGTTCGCCCCGCAGCGGTTGGTCGAGGTGCTGAACCGGCGCGGACTGGGCCGGGTGCTCGTCGAGGGGGGCGGGGTCACGGTGTCCCGCTTCCTGCACGCGGGCGCCCTGGAGCGGCTGTACGTGACGGTGGCCCCGGTCCTGCTCGGGGACGGGGTCCCCGGGCTGCGGTTCGACGGTCCGGACGTGATGCGTGAGGCGCGGCGCCCGCCGCTGCGACGGGCGTTCCTCGGTGCGGACACGCTCTTCGAGTTCGACCTCACCGGTGCGGCGGGCTAGTAGGGTGCGGGGGCGCGTACGGGGGTGGTGAACGCGTCCCGTGCGTCGGCGGGAGAGCAGCACCACGGCGCCCGGCAGCGCGGCGACGGCACTCAGTACCCCGTACACCACGGACACGGCGAGACCGTGCTCCGCGCCGAGTCCGGCAGCGGCGAACGCCCACACCGTGACGCCCTCGCGAGGCCCCCACCCTCCGACGCCCAACGGGAGCGACATCGCCAGCAGGGCGAGGACCATCAGCGGGAGCAGGACGGTGAAGGGCGCGCTGACTCCCGTGACGCGCGCCGCGAGCCAGAACAGGCAGAGGTGTCCGGCCAGTGCCGCGAACGAGGCACCGAGTACCCCGGGCGCGCACAGGACGCGCCACGCGCCCGCGCACGCCGACCGCAGCCGTCGGGCCCGCGGACCTGCGACCACCACCGCACCGACGACGAGGAGGCCGGCCCCGAGGGCGGCCAGCGCGGGGGGACCGGTGACGAGGGCGCGGGCCCGGTCCGACACCGGCGACGGGAGACCGAGCAGCACGCCGACGCCGACCGCGCACAGGGCCAGTTGTCCTGCCGCCCGCTCCAGGACGACCGCGCGCACGGCACGGCTCGGGTGGCCGCTGTCCCGGCCGTGGCGCAGCGCACGGTCGAGGTCGCCGAGCACACCGCCCGGCAGGACCACGTTCAGGAACAGCGAGCGGTAGTAGTCGGCGACGGCCCGACCGAGGCCCAGCCCCAGGCCGAGCGCGCGGGCGACGAGACACCAGCGGCCGGCGCCGAGCACGGTGGTCATCGCCCCGATGCCGAGGGCGGCGAGCACGGCGGCGGGGTCGATGCGGTCCAGCGCGGTGACGAGGGCCGCGGTGTCCAGGTACCGGAGGAGGGCGGCGAGCACGGCGGCGCCCGCGAGCGAGGACGCGTGTCTGCGCAGCGCGCGGCGACGCGACCCGGTCGTGCTCGGGGCGGGCGTCACGACGTGGTGTCCCGGTTCCTGGGGAAGGCCAGGACGTCCGCGTGGTGGACGGTCGCACGCAGCTCGCCGGCCGCGTCGGCGGCCAGCCGACGGGCGAGGTAGTCGTCCAGTCGGGGTGCCAGGTCGGGGCGTTGCTCCCGGGCCGCGCCGACCCAACCGCGCAGCCACTCACCGAGCAGCGGCGAGCCGGCCGCGAGCCGCCAGGGGCTGGCGTGGACCCGGACCGTCATGCCCCGGCGGGCGAAGGCATCGGTGGCGGTGGGGACGGCGTCCGGACCGAGCAGCCCACGGCGGCGCTGATGCGCGTTGAAGGCCTCCGTGGCCTCCGCATCGGCGGGGTGCGCGGGGGTCAGGTCCACCCGGCCGAGCACGGAGAGCGTCAGCAGGGCCGGGCAGCCGGCCCCCGCGCAGGCGGCGGCCAGTGCGTCGACGGCTTCGGCGGTCAGGATGTCCAGCAGCGCGGACGCCGTGACCAGCGAGGCGTCGGCGAGCACGGCCGCCGACAGCCGGCCCACGTCCGTGCCCCGGACCACCGCGGTCACCGGGGAGCCGTCGGCGGCGGACGGGGGCATGCCCTCGGCGGCCCGTCGCGCGAGGTCGGGATCGTGGTCGTGCAGGATCCAGTGCTGGGGCCCGGGCAGCCGGGGCACCAGCCAGCGGGGCATGGCCCCGGTGCCGCAGCCCAGGTCATGGACGACCAGGGGCGTGCCGGCGGGGACCCGGTGCCCGAGCCGGGCACGGAGCGGACCGAGCAGGGCGGCCGACCGGGCCTCGGCGTCGGCGGGTTCACGCAGGGCGAGCCATTGCGGGGTGAACGCCGCCGGATCGGGGGCGGTCCTCGTCACGGGGCGCTCCAACTGTCGCGGCGGAGTTGTTCGAGGACCCCGGAGAGACTGCGGGCGGTGGTCGCCCATCCGTCGAGCGAGGTCCGCCGCTGCCGGGCCGCCGCCTTGAGTCGTTGGCGTTCGTCGTGTTCGTCGAACCAGCGGCGGATCGCGGTGCTCAGCGCGGCGGGGTCCTGGGGCGGCAGTAACACTCCGGGCAGCGCGCCGTCGGGGGCGCGGCCGACCGCTTCGGGCAGTCCACCGACGTCGTTGACGAGCACGGGGACGCCCCGCGCCAGGGCCTCGGTGACGGCCATGCCGTAGGTCTCGGTGCGGGAGGCGAGCACCATCAGGTCGGCGCTCGCGTAGCTGGCGTGGAGTGCCGCCCCCGTCTGCGGACCGGCGAGCCCGATCCGGTCGGTGAGCCCGTGGTGGGCGATCAGGGCGCGCAGTTTGGTGACGTAGGCGGGGTCGCGGTCGAGACTGCCGACGCAGACGCAGGTCCACGGCAGGTCGGCGACGCTGGCGAGGGCCCGGACCAGCCGGTGTTGGCCCTTGCGCGGGGTGACCGAGGCGACGCACACCAACCGTGAGATGCCGTCGGTTCCGGTGGCCAGCGGGGCGATGTCCGTGCCGGGAGCGGCGACGTGCACCCGGCGGCGGGCCAAGCCGTGGTGGTTGACCAGTCGTTGCGCTGCCCAGTCGCTGGTCGCGATGACCGCGGCGACGGCGCGCAGGGTGGTGCGCTCCAGGGCGTCGAGTTCGGTCGCGGTCGTGGGGTCGAGTCCGGTCTCGTCGGCGAGCGGCAGGTGCACCAGCACGGCGAGCCGCAGCCGCTCGGCCTCGGGGACGACCACCTCGGGCACCGCACAGGCCACCAGTCCGTCGAGGAGTACGACGCTCTCGTCGGGCAACCCGGCGAGCAGATGGGCCAGTTGGGCGACGGACAGGGCGTCGGGACGGGGCCATGTGCCGGGGACGGCGAGGGCCCGGACGTCCCAGCCGAAGCCCGACAGGTCCAGGCTGACCCGTCGGTCGTAGGTGTTGCCGCCGCTGGGCGTGTCCGGGTCGTCCACCCCGCCGGGCATCACGAAGTGCACCGGACGGGCTTCGGTCGGCCTGAGCGCGGCGGGCGTCGCGGGGCCGCGGACCTCGATCGGCACCACGGGGGGAGGGCCGTGCGCGCCGTGCGGGTGCGGGGCGGAGCTGTGGGCCGGGGTCGGCGCGGGGGCCGGGGTCACAGTTCACGCTCGTAGCTGGCCCAGGCGACGTGGGACTCGTGGAGGGTGACGCAGATGCCGCGCAGTTCCCGGGCGCCCTCTCCCAGGGCACCGGACCCCACTCGTTCGGCCAGCCGGTCCGCGATCACCCGGGCCAGGAACTCGGTCGAGGTGTTGACGCCGGCGAACGCCGGCTCCTCGTCCAGGTTTCTGTATGTCAACTCCGCTACGACTGCGCCTAGTTCGCGGGTCGCCAGTCCGATGTCGACCACGATGCCGTCGGCGTCCAGGGCGGTACGGCGGAAGGTCGCGTCCACGAGGAACGTGGCGCCGTGCAGTCGCTGCGCGGGCCCGAAGACCTCGCCGCGGAAGCTGTGGGCGACCATCAGGTGGTCGCGAACGGTGATGCTGAACAAGGACCCTCCAGGTACGGGGTACCGGTCCGGTGCCGGGGCTCGCCCCCTTCTACGGATTCCTCGCGCGAATTGTTCAGGCAGCGTGACATCTCCCCCATCGACCCCTCACCCTTCAGCCCGTCACCCTTCAGCCCGTCACCCGTCCGCCCCTCACCCATCGACCCCTCACCCTTCGTCCCCTTCCCCTTCGTCCCGGTACACGACGCGGTGGCACAGGCCGGGCAGCTCCCCGGACGCGATCCGTGCCATGTCCCGCGGCAGGTCGTCGAAGGTCGACTCGCCCGAAACGAGCGCGTCGAGGGCGGGATCGGCCAGGAGGTCGAGGGCGAGGGCGAGCCGGTCCCCGAAGGTGCGTCGGGAGCGGCGTGCGGGGGCCACGGCCCCGACCTGGCTGCCGCGCACCACCAGTCGACCCGAGTGGAACGCCTCGCCGAGCGGCAGGGACACCTTCCGGTCCCCGTACCAGCTGAGTTCGAGCACGGTGCCCTCGGAGCCGAGGAGTTCCAGGCAGCGGGCGAGCCCCTCCTCGGTGGCACTGGCGTGAACGACCAGGTCGCAGTCGTCGAGGGCGTCCCCGGGCAGGGCGAAGCCGACGCCGAGCGCCTCGGCGAGGACGGCCCGGCCCGGGTCGGCGTCCACCAGTTGGATGCGTACGCCGGGGAAGCGGGCCAGCAGCGCGGCGACCGAGGCCCCCACCATTCCGCCGCCGACGACGGCGATCCGGTCCCCGACGAGGGGGGCCGCGTCCCACAGGGCGTTGACCGCGGTCTCGACGGTCCCGGCGAGCACGGCCCGGGCGGCGGGCACGGAGTCGGGCACGGGCGTGACGGCACGGGCGGGCACGACGTACCGGGTCTGGTGCGGGTACAGACAGAACACCGTGCGGCCGAGGAGTCCGGCCGGTCCCGCCTCCACCCGTCCCACGTTGAGGTACCCGTACTTGACCGGCGCCGGGAAGTCCCCGTCCTGGAACGGGGCCCGCATCGCGGTGTGCTGGCTGGCCGGGACCCCACCGCGGAACACCAACGTCTCGGTCCCCCGGCTCACCCCCGAGTACAGGGTCCGGACGACGACGTCCCCCTCCCCCGGTTCGGGCAGGGGCACGCTGCGGATCTCGCCCTGCCCGGGGGCGGTCAGCCAGTAGGCGCGAGCGGTACGGGGCGGGGTGCGCGGTGTCACGGGCGCTCCTGTCGTCGGTCGCGGCGTGGGGCCGGGCGGGTGCAGGAGCACCGCCGTGGGGGTGAACGTTCCCCCGGTGCCCCGCGTACTGAGGCAGAGACCGCGACACGGTACGCGGCGGGGCTCAGCCCTGTCACCGGGGAGGAAGGTGCGCCATGGACCTGAACCAGGCTTGCGGGCAACGGGGGTTCCCCACGCCTCGACACGAGGCGGCGATCGGTGCCGCTGCCCAGGTGCTGCTGTTGGCCCTGCTCGCCGCGACGGTCGGGTTGGGTGCGGCGGGGTGGCTGGCGGGGCTCGTCTTCGGGGCCGGCACCTGGGTCGTGTTGACCCGTGCGCTGGACCGGACCGGCGCGCACCGGCTCGGCCCGGCGAACCGGGTCACCCTGGCGCGGACGCTCCTGGTCGGCGGGGTGACCGCCCTGGTGGCCGAGGCGTTCGGGGGCTCGCGCCCGGTGCTCCCGCTGATCGCGCTGACGGCGGTGGCCCTGGTCCTCGACGCGGTGGACGGCCGGGTGGCCCGACGTACGGATACTGCGACGCCGTTGGGCGCCCGGTTCGACATGGAGGTGGACGCGGCCCTGATCCTGGTGCTCAGCGTGGACGCCGCGGTGCGGTTCGGTCCCTGGGTGCTGCTGATCGGCGCGATGCGCTACGCGTTCGTGGTCGCCGCCCGCGGACTGTGCTGGCTGGGCGCTCCCCTGCCGCCTCGCACGGGCCGCAAGGCGGTGGCAGCGTTCCAGGGGATCGCCCTGTTGCTGGCCACTGCGCCGTTCCTGCCCCCTCTCGTGCGCGCGGGTCTGGTCCTGACGGCGCTGGCCGCACTGACCTGGTCGTTCGGCCGGGACGTGCGGTGGCTGTACCGCTTCGGGGACCGGACCGGCGCCGGCCCCCTGACCGGAGCCGGGGCGCCGCCCCGACGCGGGCCGGCGCGGCCGGTCTACGCGACCTTGGGGCCGCAGCGCATCCCGATGTACACGCACCCGGTGCCGTCCAGCAGCGTGGAGAAGGTGACGGGCATGTAGCCCTCGCTGAACGCCGCGCCCACCCCGGTGCCGGCGAAGACCGTCTCCGTCACCGGCACCAGGTCGATCTCCAAGGGTTCGGAGAAGTCCTTCATGCCGTCGACGAACTCGTACACCAGGTGCCCCGCACCGTCCCGCTCGGTCACGGTGATGACCACGCCCTCGCGCCGGTACGTGCCGACGAGCGGCGCGAAGTCGACCACGGGGGGCGTGGCCGGCGGGGCGAAGGCGTCCGGCATCGTCACCCCGGCCAGTTCGGCGAGGAGTTCCCGGTAGAGCGCCGCGTACAGTTCGCGCGCCCCGCCGCCGTTGGTGAGCAGCACGACCGCGACACCCGCCGACGGAACGACGCGCAGGTAGCCGTACTGTCCGATGGAGGCGCCGTCGTGGCCGTAGCCCTGGACGCCGTCCCAGTCGTAGAGGGTCCAGCCCAGACCCCAGCCGTCGGCACTGACCGACCACCTGTCCGGGGAGTCCACGACCCGGCGCTGCATCAGCGCAACGGCCTCCTCGGAGAGCACCCGGGTACCGTCTTGGGCCCTTCCGCCCGCGAGGTGCATCCGCGCGAGCCGCGCGAGGTCCCCGGCGGTGGCGATGACGCGACCGTAGGGGCCGGCCGAGCGCGGCATCAGGTCCCAGGACGGCGCCGGCTCCGGGGCCCGGCCCGGCTCGCCCAGGTGGCTCATCGCCGCGCGGAACCGCAGTGCCTCCTCGGGCAGCGTCATGGTGCGGTCGAGTCCGAGCGGGGTGAGGAGCAGGTCTTTGAGCGCCTCGTCCCAGACCTTGCCGGTGAGCACCTCGACGATGCGGCCGAGCACGTTGTACCCGACGCTGCTGTACGAGAGCGCTTCACCGGGCGGGCAGTCGAGCGCCACGCCCTTCGCGGCCTCGACGTACCGGGCGAGGCAGTCGTCGCCGCGCCCGCTGTCGTAGGTGAAGTCGCAGGTGAGGCCGCTCGTGTGACTGAGCAGCTGGCGCGTGGTGATCATCCTGGTCACCTCGGGATCGGCGACCGAGAACTCCGGCAGCACGTCCACGACCGGTGCGTCCAGGTCCAGTCGGCCCTCGTCGACGAGCTGCATGATCAGGGTGGCGGTGTAGATCTTGGCGATCGAGCCCATCTGGAAGACCGAGTCGGTCGTCGCCTCCACTCCCGTTCCGCGGTGGAGCACGCCACTGGCCAGCTCGTGGACGGCACCGTCCACGAGGACCGCCAGGGACGCGGCCGGCACGTGGTGCTTGGCGCGCAGCTCGTCGAGCCGGGACTGCCAGTGGGCGAGGTCCAGCTTCCGGCCCGCCGAGTTCCGGGTACCCCACGTGCCCTCGGCGGCCCAGTCGCCCTGCTCGTCCCAGCTCACGTTGTTCGACATGTCTGCCCCCACTCGGTGCGTACAGTGTTCCTCGATGCGCACACCATACGCACTAAGGAACGCTGTGCGCAAGGTGCGCACAGCGTTCGCACTCTTGATGGGTGACCGCGGCCAACGAGGGGACTTCCGGCCGCGCGCTCGGCGACCTCGAAGATCACGCAGGGCCCGGGCGTTCAGGAGTCCCGCGGGGGTCCCTGGTCAGGCTTCCCGGACGACGCCACGGGGCTACACCCAGCCTGCACGGACGCGTACGTGACCACGTACCAGGGTGGGCTGGGGTGGCCCGGGACCTGTTTATGCAAGGACACGCATAGTCGCGTTCACGCATAGACCCGTAGCGCCACCCCCTCTACTGTCGGCGGATAGGCGGCCCATACGGGGCCAGAGCAAGGGGGTTTGGTATGTCCGAACGTACGGCACTCACCCGGCTCACGGGCAACGGCAACGGTGAGTGCGGAGAGAAGGACTGCCCGAACGTGTACCGCAAGGCGACCGGATCGTTCCTCGTGCAGGGCGACATGTCCGACGCCTTCACCCCGCCCGCCGGGGAAGGGCTCGTGGAAATCCCGGAGGCGGTTCTCAGGGAGGCGTTCCGTGCACTTGGATGGTGACGCGTGGAATGACTGCTTCGATTCCATGGAGCGCGACGCGTGGCGGCTGGAAACGCTGCCCGTCTACACCATGCCCCAAGAGGCGGAGAAGTTGAAACGCTTCCTCGTCGGGGAGAAATCCCCGGACGATTACACGTCGGCCTGGATGGATGAGGTTCGACAATGGACCTCGGAAGGAAAGCGTGTCGGCAGGGTGCATGTCGTGACCCGCCCGCTCTCAGATTACCTTCGGTTTGAGTTCGAGTATTACTATCGGCATCACGTCAAAGCGGGCGAGGATATTCGCATCCTCGACCTCACCGGGCGAGAGAACCCGGGCCTTCCGGATCAGGACTTCTGGATGTTCGATGAGTCCAAGGTGGTCCTGATGAATTACGGGGAAGACGGGACGCAGATCAGCAGGGAATTGTGCGAGGGCGATCCCGCGTCATACCGGCAGTGGAAGCGAATCGCCATTGCCGAGTCGGTTCCATTCCTGGAGTACGTGAGCGGGTGACGTTCGACCCTGAACAGTTGGGGCAGCCGAAGCAAGAACTGGCGGCCCTGCTGAAAGAACTACGCAAGCGAGCCGGCCTCACTGGGGACCGGCTCGCTCGGCGTTGCAATATGTCCCAATCGAAGATCAGTCGGATCGAGAACGGGAAAGCCCAGCCGAGCCTGCTGGACTTGGAAAGAATCCTCCGGGCCGTGGTGGCTCCGCCCGAAGTCATCGAAGAGGTCATCGCCCTCGCTAGACTGGCCAACACTGAATGGCAAGACTTGCGCTCGCTGCGACGTAGGGGCCTGGAGAAGAAGCAGACTGAACTTGCGGCTCTTGAATCCTCGTGTACGGAGTTCCGCTTCTTCCTGCTCTCGATGATTACAGGACTGCTGTCCACCCCCGAGTACATCCGGGCCAGCCTTGCCCATTCCCCGACCGATGTCACCAAGACGATCGCGAGGAAGCTGGAGCGGCAAGAGGTTCTTTATGAAACGAAGAAGCGGTTTACCTTCATCTTGACTGAGCAGGCTGTGAGGTGGCCGCTCCTGCCCCCGGCTGCGATGGCGATGCAGATTGACCGGCTGGCCTCACTGACCCACCTTACGAACGTGAGGCTCGGCGTCATCCCGATCGCGGGGCATAAGCCCATGGCTCCGATGGATACCTTCACCGTCTATGACAACGCGCTGGCCACTGTGGAGAACACGACCGGTGTCGTAATCCTGAGAGATCCAAGAGACATCGAAATGCACCTGGAACTGTTCTCCACGCTGGAGGGCTATGCGTTGTTCGGGGACGAAGTGCGAGCCTTGTTGGCGAATTGGTCCGCCGCTTGCCGTTCATGATCTTTAGTCCATGACGGGAAAGAACTACACAGTCGCCGCTTTCCGGGGAAATGATTTCCCCCATGGCGGCGACCGAGCGAGACGAAACGAGAAACCGCGACAGCGGGCGCATGAATCTGCGGGTGTCGTACGACGGCGGTAGGACGTACGGCCCGGTGCGCACGGTGAAGGTGAGCCCGCGCAACGCGGTGATCTTGGGTTCGCCGACCAAGTACCCGCCGTGCGGGTGCCCTCGGTGCGCGGCTCGCCTGTCTCCGGGTCGGCCTGATGTCCGGCTTGGGGCGGTGGGTACTGCGCTGCTTCGGCCGGTACGCAGGTCTGCTCTACCTGGCGATGATCCTCGGAGCCCTTGCCCTGGTTCTCGTCGGAACCCTGGCTCTCCAGTAACCGCCGTGCCCGCCGCTATCCCTTGTGCTTCCTGCCGGATTTCCGGTGGGAGTTCCCGAGAAGAGAGGTAGTCCGATGGTGGAAGAGAACACCGGTTCGGTGACCCCCGAGGGGGGTGGACTGCTCGTCGCGAAGCGGAAGATCGTGGCCGCGCGCACCCGCGCCGAGCAGGAGTCTGACGTCACCAGTGGCCGTTCCGACGGCAACGACTGACGGGAGCGCCCACGTTGCTTGATGCAGCCTCGTGGGCGGGGCGTCTGGGCGGGGACACGTTCCTCGCCCAGACGTACCACCGCTCCTACGCACACTTCCCCAGGGTTGCCGACACGGCGGGCCTGTTCTCCTGGGACGACCTGAACCGAATCATCGCCACGCAACGGCTGGAGCCGCCCCGGCTGCGCCTTTCGGTCGACGGCGAGATGGTCCCCCTTCACCGCTACGCCATCCCGACCACGAACCGCCGTGCGGTCACGTGGTCCCGTATCCAGCCGTCCGACTTTCACGCGCAGCTCAGGGACGGGGCGTCGCTTGTCCTCGATGCGGTCGAGAAGATCCACCCCGCCGTGGGGACGGCTGCTGAGGGGCTGGAACGCTTCCTGGGGACTTCCGTGCAGGCCAACGTGTACGCCTCATGGACCGAGCGGGAGGGCTTCGGCCGGCACTGGGACGACCATGATGTCGTCGTCGTTCAGTTGCATGGCTCGAAGCGGTGGCGCCTGTGGGGAACGACCCGTGAGGCGCCCACCTTCCGGGACGTGGAGTCGCCGGAGGAGCCGGAGGGTGAACCGATGGCGGACCTCGTTCTGTCCCCGGGTGACGTGCTCTACCTGCCGCGTGGCTGGTGGCACTCGGTCACTGCTGACCAGGGGACGGAATCCCTTCACCTCACCTTCGGCATGGTTCCGCACACGGGCGCTGACCTGATGCTCTGGGTCGTCGATCAGCTTCGGGCGTCCCTCGCGCTGCGCAGGGACATTCCGCGCTTCGGCTCGCTGGGGGAGCAGTCGGACTTCATCGATGCGGTACGCCGTGAGGTGGCCGAGATGATGACGGACCCCCGCCTCGTGGAGCGGTGGGCGGAGTCGATCGACACGACTGACCTGGGCCACGCGATTCCGTCCCTGCCCTACGTGGACGGGCTCCCCGCGCGGAGGGAGGTCATGGTCAAGCTCATCACTCCGAGGGGCCACCTGACGCCGAAGCCCGCAGAGGGCACGGTCACCCTCTCGGCGGCCGGTACCGCGTGGGACTTCGCCGACTCCGCAGCGCCCGCGCTCGGCACGCTGCTGACCAACCGGCCGACCACGCTCGGCGAACTCGCCGACTCCGCCGGACTGGAGATCAAGAAGGTGGCCGAACTGGTCTCCGTCCTCATCGACGGCCATGCCGTCGCAGTCGTGGGTACGGCTCTGTGACCGCCGCACTCTCCCTGGGCACATACCGCGTGCGTGCCGTCAGCCAGGCGGCACGCACCGCCCTGGCTGCCGGTAGCCCCTGGGTGGACACGGCACCCAACTACGCCCATGGTCGGGCTCATGAGGAGCTGCGCCCACTCCTGGAGGAGTACCCGACCGTGCGGGTAGCCGCGAAGACGGGGTTCTTCACGGCGGAGCAAGGCCGGACTGCCCTGGCTGAGGGAGTACTCACCGAGGAGGGGGCAGCCGGTAGGCACAGCCTTGAACCGGGCTTCGTTCGGTGGCAGACGAAGCGTTCGTTGGCCGCGCTCGGTCGGGTGGAACTGGCGTTCGTGCACAACCCCGAGCACCACGGGAACGGCCTCGACCGTGCCGCTCTGCACGGGCGGGTGCGGAATGCCTTCGCCGCGCTGGAGGAGTTCGCCCACTCGGGCAGGATCGGCGGGTACGGCGTCGCCACATGGTCGGGCCTGACCTCCGGAGTGTTCAGTGTTCCCGAGCTACTCGCGCTCGCCCGGCAGGCGGCGGGTTCCGCCGAGCATCACTTCACGGGCTTGCAGATGCCTGTGAGCCTGGTCATGGACGGCCCGATCACACAGTCCCTGAACGGCGGTGGGCCGCTCGTGCAGGCGAAGGACGCAGGGCTGATCACGTTCGGCTCCGCTCCCCTGCACGGCGGTGAACTCCTTGATGCCATGACACCCGAACTGGTGAACCTCATCCGCCCCGGCCTGTCGGCCGCAGCCGCTGCCATGCTCGCTGCCGGATCGTGCCCCGGCCTCGATGTCGTCCTGACTTCCGCGAGTACGCGCGAACACTGGGACGATGCGGCGAAGGCTCTGGCCGCGCCCCTGACAGCCGAGGAACTGAGGAGGGTGACCGATGAACTCGCCGCTGAATAAGGACGTGCAGACCCTGATGGAGGCCGCCCACGACCGAGCGGCCAAGGCGCTGGGCCTCACCTGCACGGGTCCGCTGGCGTGGGGGTTTCTCGGCGTCACCCTCGGACGGCGGGCGGGAGACCGGTGGCTACGGGTTAGCCGGACGGCGAAGCGCAACGCGGGCAGGAAGGAGACGGAGGGCGTTCTCGGGGCCTCCCTGCGGGTGCCCGACGCCGTCCCGCACCCGCGCCTGCACGAGGTGCACGACTGGACTGACGGAGAGTGGGCTTTCGAAGCGGAAGTCCTCGACTACGTCACGCAATCCATCGTGTCCCCGGATCGAGCTGACATCGACCACGACCCCGGGTTGCCTGACGAGTGGTGGGCTGATTTGCGCCGAGCCCTTGCCCTGCTCGCTGGAGTGGAAGGGGCAAAGGTCACCATCCGGGACGGCTGGGTCGAACGGGCCTTCCCCCAGTTCCTCGGCGTCCCGGCCCCCGTCATAGTGGAGCGGGTGACCGGTCACGGTGACCTGCACTGGGGCAACCTCACGGCCGCCCCCCTGTGCCTGCTGGACTGGGAGCGCTGGGGCCTGGTGCCCTTCGGCTACGACGCGGGGCTCCTCCACGCGAACAGCTTGCTCGTGCCCGACGTAGCTGCCCGCATCCGTAAGGAGTTCGCGCCGATACTCGACACTCCGGCTGGTCGAATCGGGGAACTCGCCGCGCTGGCGGAGATGCTGCAAGCCGTGGCCCGTAGCTGGTACCCCGACCTCGCGCCCCTCCTGGTTGCCCGAGCGGAGGCACTCACGGGAGTGCGCCCGCCCGTTCCGGTGCACTCCGAGGTGAGCGTCTGACCGTGTGGCTGTGCGCCTGCCTCAGGCGTTGTCGGCAAGGTGGCGGGGGTGCCCCTGTGCACTCCGAGCGCCTTGGCAATGGCGGTGGCTCTCCCTCCCTTGCCGTACCGGGCGCGGGCTACGGCTAGCTTGTCGTCGTCCATCACGGACGGGCGTCCGCCGACGTTGCCCTTGCGGGCGACGGTGTCGAACTCCTTCCAGCGCCTTCTCCCGGATGCCCTCCCGCTCGACTTCGGCGGCGACGGCTAGACGGCGAAGACGATGGCACCGGCCCCTCAAGTGGCAGAAGGAACGCCGGGACGCGGAGCGGGAGCGGCTCGGGGATCTCTGGGTGGACCATGACCTCGTGTTCGCCCGCGACGGCTTCAAGCTCTACCGGGGCGAGGCAGGCGGACCACAGGACCCCGAGAAGGTGTCGGCCCGCTGACACACGGCACCCAACCGCCTGCACCTTTCGGGGAACTTCCTCGCCGGGCTACACCATGGCGCGGTACGGCAGGCGTCGCGCCGAAGGGACGAAGAAGCTGGCCGCTTCGAGCGCCAGCCGTATCGGCCTGCCATCCCCGCTCTGACCAGGAAGTCCGCTGGGCCATTGGTCACGTGGCTGGTCACGCCACAGCCCGGAAAAGCAAAAAACCCCAGATCAACTGGGGTCTTAGCTGGTGTCCGAGGGGGGACTTGAACCCCCACGCCCGATAAAGGGCACTAGCACCTCAAGCTAGCGCGTCTGCCATTCCGCCACCCGGACCGGTGTGGTGTTCGCGAGGTGTTCCCCGCGGCGACATGGACAACAATACCAAGGTTTCGGAGTGCGTTTCACCCACGTATCCGCAGGCCCGAGGGGTGGGAGACGGTCAGCGCCCAGGCCGTCACATCACGTGACCGCCCGTCACCGGCAACCGGTTCCGGCCCCCCGGAACGCACCTGCGCACCCCTGGTCCGACGGGGTCAGGGGCAGTGGACGACCTGTCCCGCGTACGAGAGGTTCCCGCCGAAGCCGAAGAGTAGGACGGGCGCCCCCGACGTGATCTCCCCGCGCTCGACGAGCTTGGAGAAAGCGAGCGGGATGCTGGCCGCCGAGGTGTTGCCCGAGTCGACGACATCGCGGGCGACCACCGCGTTCACCGCTCCGATCCGCTCGGCGAGCGGCTCGATGATCCGCAGGTTCGCCTGGTGCAGGACGACCGCCGCGAGGTCGGCGGGAGCGATGCCGGCGCGTTCGCACGCCTGCCGAGCCAGCGGCGGAAGCCGGGTGGTGGCCCACCGGTAGACGCTCTGGCCCTCCTGGGCGAAGACCGGGGGGGTGCCTTCGATCCGCACCGCATTGCCCATCTCCGGCACCGAACCCCACAGCACCGGACCGATCCCGGGCTCCTGGCCGGGGGCGCAGCGCTCCACGACCGCCGCGCCGGCGCCGTCGCCGACGAGGACGCAGGTGGTGCGGTCCGTCCAGTCCGCGATCTGGGTCATCTTGTCGGCGCCGATGACCAGGGCGCGGGTGGCGGCCCCGGCCCGCACCGTGTGGTCGGCGGTGGCGAGTGCGTGGGTGAAGCCGGCACAGACCACGTTGAGGTCGAGGACCGCGGGGCCTGGCATGCCGAGGCGGGCGGCGACCCGGGCGGCCGTGTTCGGGGAGCGGTCGATCGCGGTGGAGGTGGCGACCACCACCAGGTCGACGTCCGCGGGGGTCAGACCGGCCGCGGCGAGGGCCTTGGCCCCGGCGTGCGCGGCCAGCTCGTCCACGGGCTCCTCGGGTCCGGCGATGTGCCGGGTGCGGATGCCGACGCGGGAGGTGATCCAGTCGTCGCTGGTCTCCACCATGCCCGCAAGGTCCTCGTTGGTGAGGACGCCGGCCGGCTGGTAGTGACCCAGCGCCGCGATGCGCGTGCCCTGCAAGAGTCCCCCTCGGGTTCCGGTGAGATCACGGAAGTTCCAGTCTGGGGAGCGACCCGCCAATATGCGGACGAGTAAAGCGACAGGAATCGGCCGTACGTCTTGTTGGCTCCGATCATGACCCCAGGCCGGCGGTCGCCCGTCGTGCGGAAGAATGACGGGACGGCACGGGCGGAACGGGCCCGGGTCACGGCTCCCGAGCCACGGCCGCTACGCAGAGAACCAGGACGGTTACACATGGGACGGGTCACCGAGCGCCGACGGGTCGTCCGCGTGCGGGACGGACGGGTGGACCGCCGGCCGGACACCCTGGTCGCCGAGGAACCACTGGAGATCCGGCTGAACGGCAAGCCGTTGGCGATCACCATGCGGACGCCCGGCGACGACTTCGCGCTGGCAGCGGGGTTCCTGGTGAGCGAGGGGGTGCTGGGCTCACCGGCGGATCTGCGCACGATCGCCTACTGCGCGGGCGCCACCGCGGACGGCGGGAACTCGTACAACGTGGTGGACGTGCAGCTCGCCCCCGGTGTGCCGGTTCCGGACATCACCCTGGAACGGAACGTGTACACGACCTCGTCGTGCGGGCTGTGCGGCAAGGCCAGCCTCGACGCGGTGCGCACCCATGCGCGGTGGGCCATCGCCGACGACCCGCCGCTGCGGCTGTCCCCCGCGCTGATCGCGGAGTTGCCGGAGCGGCTGCGGGCGGCGCAGCGGGTGTTCGACCGTACCGGCGGGCTGCATGCGGCGGCCCTGTTCGACGAGGACGGGGAACTGCTGGACGTGTGTGAGGACGTGGGGCGCCACAACGCCGTCGACAAGGTGATCGGCCGGGCGCTGCGGGCGGGCGGGCTGCCGCTGTCCCGCGCCGTGCTCCTCGTTTCGGGTCGCGCCTCCTTCGAGCTGGCGCAGAAGGCCGTGATGGCGGGGATCCCGGTGCTCGCGGCGGTCTCCGCGCCCTCGTCCCTGGCGGTGGACCTCGCGGACGAGGCGGGGCTCACCCTGATCGGCTTCCTGCGGGGGTCGTCGATGAACGTGTACGCGCACGACCGTCGGGTGGCGTTGGACGATCCGGCGCCCTGACCGCCCGGGGTGGGGGCCGGTCGCACCGTGGACCCGGGCGGTCCGCGGCGACTAGCGTCGCCCCCGTGTCCTTCGCCCCCGGGCAGCCGCAGGTGCGTGCGGCTCGGCCCCGTCGTCCGGTCCGTGCCGTCGCGGGCGCGGCGGTGGCGCTCGTGGTGCTGGTCGCCGGCTCGGTGTGGGCGCTGCGGGACGGGCGCGGCGCGCGGGACGGCGCGTCCTGTTCTCCGCGCACCGTGGCGTCCTGGCGCCCGGACCCCGCGGTGACCGGGGAGTTCGTCCGGTACGGCGACGACACCTCGCGCGCGGACGACTGGACGGGCGGGGACGGCACCCATGCGGTGCGGCTGCCGGACGGACGGGTGTTGTGGCTGTTCTCGGACACGTTCCTCGGGGAGGTGCGGCCGCCGCCGAACCCGGTGGGCCAGCCGCACGCGTGGCGGGAGATGAGCGCGCCCGCGGTCCGCAACAGCGGGGTGCTGATGTCGGCGTCGGGAACGCTGGAGCGGACGTTGCCCGCACCGCTGTTCCCCGACCCGTTGCGGGGTCGCTGGCGTTGGCCGGTGGCCGCGCAGGTGGAGCCGCGGACCGTCGGCTCCACGGAGCGGGTGGTGCGGGTGCTGTTGTGGACGCGGGACCCGGGACGGTCGCCGTGGATCTACGGGGTGCCCGCCGCGACGGAGGTCGCCACGCTGTCGTTGCCGGACCTCAGGGTCGAGGAGGTCGTGACGGTGCTGGACCAGACGTCGGTTCCGGACCCCGCCGAGCGGGTGCTGTTCGGAACGGCGACCGTCACGGACGGGGAGTGGACGTACGTGTTCGGCGGGGACGACGGCCGCTCGGCGCTCGGGGGACGCGCGTACGCGTACGCGGCCCGGGTCCCGACGGGGCGGCTCGCGGAGCCCGGCGCGTGGCGGTACTGGGACGGTCGTCGCTGGAGTGCGCGGGCGGCGCCGCGTCCGGTGTTGGGGGACGGGCGGACGCAGGGGGTGGGCAGTGCGTTCACCGTGGTCCGGGACGGGGACACGTACACCCTGCTCACCATGGCGTCCGGTGCCGAGGGGCTGACCTCGGTGGCGGGGTACTGGGCGTGCTCGCCGACCGGTCCCTGGCACGGCCCCGTGCGGGGCTTCACCCCGCCGCTGCCCGAGGACGCGGGCGGCGGCCGGGGGCTCGCCGCGTACAACCCGCGGGCCCATCCCTCGCTGGGCGGCGGGGGCGGGCTGCTGGTCAGCTACGACGTGAACTGGCTGGACGCCGCGGCGGGCGTGGCGCACACGGAGGTCAACCGGAACGTGGCGCTGTACCGGCCGCGGTTCCTGCGGGTGCGGCTGTCGGCCGGGGAGTGACACCGCGGACGACTGCACGGCGGCGGGCACGAACCGCACGCCCGGTACGGCCGCATGCCCGGTACGGACCCGCACCGGTGGTGGTCGTGGTGACGGCGTGGTGATCGGACGGAAGCCGTGGCGATCCGGTGCAGATCGCGCCGTCGGGGCCCGGTGGAGGGCCACGATGTGGGTGCGGGCGAGGGCAACGGGCTCGCCCGCACGGACGGTCGGCGCCGCCCGGGACCCCCGCCGGAAGGGGGGTACGACGCCCCCTCCCGCAGGGCGTTCGGGTGGGGTACGGTCGCGGCGCCGTGGGAGAGCCGCCACAAGGAGCCCAGTTGCGCGAGTTCGCCAGCCCGCCGTTGCCCGAGGTGTCGCCGCCGCTCGTGGGCGGTCTCGCCGACTCCGTCTTCGCGTGCGCCCGCGCCGATCCCCGGCACGTGGTGCTCGCCCGGCAGGAGGAGCCGGGCACCTGGCGCGACGTCACCGCCGCGGAGTTCCGTGATGAGGTCACGGCGCTCGCCAAGGGCCTGTTGGCGGAGGGCGTCCGCGCCGGGGACCGGGTCGCGATCATGTCCCGGACCCGCTACGAGTGGACGCTGTTCGACTTCGCGCTGTGGACCGTCGGGGCCGAGGTCGTCCCGGTCCACCCGACGTCGTCGGCGGAGCAGCTCCTGTGGATGCTGCACGAGGCCGGGGTGGTGGCCGCGATGGTCGAGCACGAGGACCATGCGATGACCGTGGCCACCGTCATCGACCGGCTGCCGCGGCTGCGTCGGCTGTGGCAGCTCGACGCGGGCGCGCTGGGCGAGCTGTACGAGGCGGGGGCGCACCTGGCGGACGACCTGGTCGACCGGCACCGCAGGCTGGTGCGTCCGGAGTCGATCGCGACGGTGGTGTACACGTCCGGCACCACGGGGCGCCCGCACGGCTGCGCGATCACGCACGGCAATCTGATGTTCGAGGCTGACACGATTTACCACGGGTGGCGGGAGGCGTTCCGGCCCCGGCGGGGTGGCGCGCCGTCGACCCTGCTGTTCCTGCCGCTGGCGCACGTCTTCGCTCGGACGGTGCAGGTGGCGGCGGTCCGCGGAAGGGTGCGGTTCGGTCATCTGCCGGAGCTGGACGGGCCGGGTCTGCTCGCCGGGCTGGCGACGTTCCGGCCGACGTTCCTGCTCACCGCGGAGTACCTCTTCGAGCGGATCTTCCGGGCGGCCCGTCGGCGGGCCGAGCGGGAGGGCGGGCTCGCCCGGTTCGAGAAGGCGGTGGCGACGGCGGTGGCCTACGCCGAGGCGCTGGAGGCCCGGGCGTTCGGGACCGGCCCCGGACCTTCCGCGGCCCTGCGCGCCCGGCACCGGTGGTACGACCGGGCGGTCTACGCCGAGCTGCGTCGGGCGCTGGGCGGGCGGGCCCGGTGCGCGATGTCGGGCGGTGCGGCGATGGAGCGTTCGCTGGGGCTGTTCTTCGCGGGCGCGGGGATCACGGTGTACGAGGGGTACGGGCTGACGGAGACGACGGGCCCGTCGACGGGGAACCGTCCGGGGCGGGTGCGCTGCGGGACGGTGGGACCGCCGTTGCCGGGTACCCGGGTGCACATCGCGGCGGACGGCGAGGTGTGGCTGCACGGTCCGCACGTCTTCCACGGGTACCTGGACGACGCCAAGGCCACGGAGGCGGCGCTCCTGGACGGTTGGCTGGCCACCGGTGACCTCGGGACGCTCGACGCGGACGGCCATCTGACGATCACGGGCCGCAAGAAGGAGGTCCTGGTGACCGCCGGCGGCGGGAGCGTGTCCCCGTCCCCGTTGGAGGACCGGGTGCGGGACCATCCGTTGGTCGCGCAGTGCATCGTCGTGGGCAACGACCGCCCGTACGTGGCCGCGCTGGTCACCCTGGACGCGGAGGCGGTGGCCCACTGGCTCCGGATGCGGGGCGGGGCGGTGCCGCCGGTGGCGGAGTTGGTCCGCGATCCCGATCTGGAGGCCGAGGTGCGCCGCGCGGTGGTCACCGCGAACACCCGGGTGTCGCCGGCCCAGGCCATCCGCACCTTCCGCATACTCGCCCACCGGTTCACCGAGGAGCACGGGCTGCTCACGCCGTCCGGCAGGCTGAAGCGGGCGGCGATCGAGCGGGCGTACGCCGGTGAGGTGGAGGCGCTGTACCGGGTGTGAGTGGCGGGTGGTGACCGTGGGGACACAGTGAGGTGTGGGCACCCCGGGAACGGGAATGCGGCCCGGCGAACGGAATGCGCCGGCGGACGTGATCGTTCACGATGGAAGGACAGCCCGTACGCGCCAGCGAACACCCACGACGCGAAGGATCGAGAATCCGTGAGCAGCAAGGTCCCCCCGATCATCCTGAACAACGGCGTCGAGATGCCCCAGCTGGGGTTCGGTGTCTGGCAGGTGCCGGACGACGAGGCCGAGCGGGCGGTGGCCACGGCCCTTCAGGCCGGGTACCGCAGTGTGGACACCGCCGCGGTCTACGGGAACGAGGAGGGTACGGGCCGGGCCCTCGCTTCCTCGGGCATCGCCCGCAAGGACCTGTTCGTCACCACGAAGCTCTGGACCAGCGAGCAGGGGTACGACGCGACGCTGCGCGCGTTCGACGCCTCCCTGGAACGGCTGGGCCTGGAGTACGTGGACCTGTACCTGATCCACTGGCCGGCCCCGGCCCTGGGCAAGGCGGTCGACACCTACAAGGCGTTCGAGAAGATCCATGCGGACGGGCGGGCCACGTCCATCGGCGTGTCGAACTTCCTCCCGGAGCACCTGGAGCAGTTGCTCGACGCCACGTCGGTGATCCCGGCCGTCAACCAGATCGAATTGCACCCGAGGCTCCAGCAGCGGGCCGCCCGGGAGTTCCACGCGGAGCAGGGCATCGCCACGGAGGCGTGGTCGCCGCTGGGCCAGGGCAAGGGGTTGCTCGACGTGCCGGCGATCGTCGCGATCGCGCAGAAGCACGGGCGCACCCCCGCGCAGGTGGTGCTGCGCTGGCACGTCCAGCTGGGGAACGTGGTGATCCCGAAGTCGGTGACCCCGTCCCGGATCGTCGAGAACATCGACGTGTACGACTTCGAACTGGACACGGAGGACGTCGCGGCGATCGGCGCGCTGAACGAGGACCGCCGGTTGGGTCCGGACCCGGCCGACTTCAACGTGACCTGAGCCGTCCGGCGCCCTCAGCGGCGCGCCGCGGCCCGTACTCCCGCCCCGGGTTCAGGTGCCCCGGGGCGGGTTCCGTGCGTCAGGCGGGCGCGGCGACGGCCGTGTGCACGGTCTGCGCCGACAGCAGGAAGGCGTCCGGCCGTCGGGCCAGCCCCTCGGGGGCGTCGGGGTCGAGGAGCCGGTCGAGGGTGGCCAGGTCGTCCGCGTCGAGGACGTCGGTCACCATCTCGCGACGGCGTCGGACGGTGTCGATCACGAACTCCCGGTCGCCGTCGGACAGCGGGGCGGGCCGGTCGAGGAGGAAGGTGCGGCTGGCGCTGTGCTTCAGCCCGGTGGCGGCCAGCAGTGCGGCCCAGTCCTCGGTCTCCCGGATGGAGCCGGGCAGTTCGGCCCGCATCGCGGAGAAGCGGTCCTGTTCGGCGGCGTCGATGCGGCTCCAGAGACCGGGGCGCCCGAATCCGACGTCCCGGGGCAGTACGCGCGTGGGCAGCCCGCCCTCCAGCAGGGCGACGACTCCGCCCGGCGCGACCCGCTGCGCGATCGCGGCGAGCGCGGCCCGCTGGTCCCCCACGTGGTGCAGCGACCGGCCGAGCCAGACCAGTCCGGCGGGTTCCAGGTCGCCGAGGCCGTCCGGGAGCTGTGCCCGGTGGGTCCGGACCCGCTCCGCGAGTCCGGCGCGCTCTGCACGCTCCCGGGCGCGGGCGAGCAGGAACTCCTCGGGGTCGACGGCGCTGACCACGGCGTCCGGGAACTCCTCGGCGAGGAGGCAGGAGACGACTCCGGGGCCGCTGCCCACGTCGAGGATCCGGTCCGGCGCGGGGTGGGAGGCGGCGATCCAGCGGGCGATCTCGCGGTACTGGGGCGCGGCCGTCTCGCCCTCCCGTTCGAGGTGCGGGGCGAGCTCCGTCCAGTCCATGGTGTGGGCGTGGTGGTGTCCGCCGTGCTGGTTCGCAGGGCCGTGCCGGTGCGGTGCGTGCGGCATGGGTCCGCCTTCCGTTGGGTGCGCGGGCGGCGGTGCGCCCACAGTGGCGCCCGCCGTACGGTCAGGGTGCGCGCGGGGAGCGTTGCGGAGCCACTCCCGTTGCCGATCCGGCAAATCTGCTTCCTGCGGGGGCTGCCCGGCTCGGCGCTCGGGGCGCCCACCCACCCTCGGGTTCGGCGGGGACGGCCGCACGCCGCACACTCTGGCGTGATCGCGCCACTACCGCCCGTTTCCCCACCAAATGATGCGACTCCTCCTTGCCGAAGGGGTCACAGGTGCGGCCACAGCGGCCCATCTGGTCACTCACCGGGCGCGCCCGTCGTCTACCTTCGGAGCATGACTACCGCACTGCCCGCCGCGCCCCGGTCCCTCCGTAGCGACTCCCCCGGCTCCCCGGCAGCGCGCGGCGTGGGCCCACTGTTGCGCGACTGGCGGGAGCGGCAGCGGGTGAGCCAGCTGGAACTGGCACTGCGCGCGGGGTCGTCGGCGCGTCACATCAGCTTCGTGGAGACGGGGCGTTCCCGTCCGAGCGAGGAGCTGATCCTGCGCCTGGCGGACCATCTGGACGTCCCGGTGCGCGAGCGCAATGCGCTGCTGCTGGCGGCGGGTTACGCGCCGCGGTTCCCGGAGACGTCGATGGACGATCCGGCGTTGGACGGTCTGCGCGAGGGACTGGAGCGACTGCTGACCGGCTACGAGCCGTATCCGGCGCTGGTGGTCGACGCCACGTACGACGTGATCGCGGCGAACCGGGGCATCACGATGCTGCTCGCCGGGGTTCCGGAGCGCCTGTTGGTCCCGCCGTTGAACGCGATGCGGCTGATCCTGCACCCGGAGGGCGTCGCCCCGCGCATCCGCAACCTCCGCGAGTGGCGCGGGCACCTGTTGGAGCAGATGGAGCGTCAGATCGCGCTCGACCGGTCGCCGGCCCTGCGGAACCTGTACGAGGAGGTGGCCGCGTATCCGGTGCTCAACGAGGGCGTACCGGCGGCGCACGGGGCCACCCATCCGTACTTCGCACTGCCGATGCAGGTGGAGCACGACGGTCGGGTGCTGTCGTTCGTGTCGTCGATCTCGACCTTCAACACCCCCATGGACGTGACGGTCGCGGAGCTGGCGATCGAGACGTTCCTCCCGGCAGACCGGGCCACCTCCGACTACCTCCGGTCGCTGGAGGATTGACGGGGCGTCACCTTTCGAGGGCGTTCCCCGCCGACCGGACGGGTTCGTGTGACTTACGCCACCACCCAGGGCCGTAGTCCGTCTGTTCTCTTCCCGAACGCCCGGTTCCCACCCGACGCCGGGCGCGTCACCGGAACGTCACTTTCCCTGTGAACGACGGACTGGCCCCGCCGCGTAGCCACGACATGACACACTGCTCACGTTTGTTCGGCACGTGGGGAGGCGTGACGTGAGTGAAAGGCGCGCCGCGCCGACCGTCGGACAGGTCGTCCTCGGCAAGCGGCTCAAGGAACTGCGGGAGGCCAAGGAGCTGACCCGCGAGCAGGCGGCGGCCGAACTGCGGGTCACCGCGGCCACCGTCCGGCGGATGGAGACCGCCGAGGTGGCGTTGAAGGTGCCCTACGTGCACGTGCTGCTGGGCATGTACGGGGCGTCCGCGGAGGAGGTCGACGGCTTCCTGTCCCTCGTCGAGGAGGCCAACCAGCCGGGCTGGTGGCAGCGGTACCACGACGTCCTGCCCGAGTGGTTCAGCCTCTACGTCAGCCTGGAGGCCGAGGCGCGGCTCATCAGGTCGTACGAGCCGCACTTCGTGCCGGGCATCCTCCAGACCGACCACTACGCGCGTGAGGTCATGACGGCGGGCACCATCGGGCACACCCGCCCCGAAGAGGTGGAGCGCCACGTCGAGCTGCGCATCGACCGCCAGCAGTTGCTGGCCAAGCCGGACGCCCCGCATCTGTGGATCATCATGGACGAGACGGTGCTGCGCCGTCCGGTGGCGGGACCCGAGGTGATGGCCGAGCAGATGGACCGGCTGCTCACCGCCGCCCGCGCCCCCGGGCTCACCCTCCAGATCGCCGAGTTCCACAACGGACCCCACCCGGGAACGTACGGGCCCTTCTCCCTGTTCCGGTTCGCCCAGGCGGAGTTGCCGGACATGGTGTACTGCGAGTTCCTGACCGGGGCGCTGTACCTCGACTCGCAGATCGAGGTGGCCAACCACCTGGAGGTCCTGGACCACATGTCGGCCCAGGCCGCCTCCACCGACCGCACCCGGGAGATCCTGCGGGAGGCCCGCGACGGCTACCGGGCGCAGGCGAAGGAGCAGGCGTTCCGCGCGGAGGCGGAGGCCCTCGACGCCGACCGGTGCGAGGCGGGCGCGCAGCACCACCCCGCCTAGCGGGGGCCGCCCCCGGGCGCGGCAGACCCGCAGCTCAGGTGGTTCCGCCCCCGTACTGGCGGGTGGAACGGTCGATCTGCGCCAGGTTGCGCAGCGCCGCGAACATCGCGTCGCCCATGACGGTGCCGACGATGACGCTCTCCACCAGTTCGTCGAGCACGCCCCGGGTCGCCACGAAGTCGAGGTCCGCCCGGGCGACCAGTTCGGCGGCCCCGGCGTAGTCGTCGAGTACGGCCGTGAAATCGCCGAGCCCCACGCGTTGCAGCGCCGCCAGGGCGGCGGCGAGAGCTTCGAGGCCCGGGCAGTCGTCGTAGACCAACCAGCCCCGGCGGGCGATCAGTTCGTCCACCTGACGGCGGGCCGCCGTGAGCACTCCGTCGTCGTCGGCCTGTCCGTCACCCGTGGGCAGTCGTTGCACCAGCAGGTCGGAGGCGGCGCCCAGGACGCTGTGCACCGACCGGCCGGGGTCGTCGACCGCCGCCAGGACGTCCCGGATGGCCGCGATGCGCAGCCCACCGACGTCCAGCAGCGCCCGGATCAGCCGTAGCCGGTGTTCATGGGCGTCCCCGTAGTCGGCCTGGTTGCGACTGGTCAACTCGCCGCCGGGGAGCAGCCCTTCCCGCACGTAGTACTTGATCGTCGGCACCGGGACCCCGGTCCTCCTGCTCAGCTCGCCGATGCGCACGACCCGCCCGCCCTTCCGCCCTTGCGTCTCACACCCCCCATCCTAGAGAGTGTCCCCGACAGATAGCGGATAGCGCTACTATCCATCGAACGGGATCCTCCATGTCTTCCTGGCGCTCCTGGCACCGCCCCCTGCTCCTCTTCGCCGCATTGATGATCGTGACGGGCATCGGCTCCGCGGTCGGCCTCCTCGTCGACGACCGCACCCTCACGGGCTCCCCCATCTGGTTCAAGCCCTTCAAGTTCTCGCTCTCGCTGATGATGTACGCGCTCTCCCTGGCGTGGACGCTCTCCCTCGCCACCCGCGCCCACCGGCTCGCCTGGTGGGCCGGTACCGTCGTCGCCGCGGCCGGCGCCGTCGAGATGGTGATCATCATCGGCCAGGTCTTCCGCGGGAAGATCAGCCACTTCAACCGCGAGACCCCCTTCGACGCCGCCCTCTACGACATCATGGCCGTCACCATCGTCGTGCTGTGGACGGGCGCGGTGACCATCGCCGTCCTGCTCTTCCGCTCCCGCATCGAGGACCGCGCCGCCGCCTGGACCCTGCGCTTCGGTTCCCTGCTCGCCGTGATCGGTGCCGCCCTCGGCTTCCTGATGCCCCAACCCACCCCGGAACAGCGGGCCGCTGCGGAGAACGGTCCGGTCGACGTCGTCGGAGCGCACAGCGTGGGCGTGCCCGACGGCGGACCGTCGATGCCCCTCACCGGTTGGTCCACCACCGGCGGCGACCTCCGCATCCCGCACTTCGTCGGGATGCACGCCCTCCAGGTGCTGCCACTGCTGCTGCTCGCCCTGGTGGCCCTCGCGCCTCACCTGCCCCGGCTACGGGACGAAACCGTGCGGCTGCGGCTGGTGTTCGCCGCCTCGGGCACGTACGCGGCGGTCCTGGTTCTGATCACCTGGCAGGCGCTGCGCGGCCAACCGCTCCTGGAACCCGACACCGCCACCCTCGCGGTCGGTGCCGCCGTCGTCCTGGGCGCCGCCCTCGCCGTCGGCGTCTCGCTCGGCTCCACGCCCCGCACCCGCCCCGGGGCGACCGACACCCCACCCGACCCGACCGCCCCGCAGCGGAACGGGCGCACCCACGAGGAGACTTCGGCATGACGGACCTTCTGTTCGACCTCGCCTTCTGGTGCGCCACCCCCGTCTGGCTGCTGATGATCTTCGCTCCTCGCTGGAGCGTGACGGTGCGTGTCGCGTCCTCGCCGCTGACGGCGCTGCCGATCCTCGTCGTCTACACGGTGCTCGTCCTGCCGGTCCTGCCCGAGCTGTGGGCCCTCGTCACTTCGCCGACCCTGGAGGGGATGCACGAGCTGACCGCGCTCGCCGACGGTGCGGGAGCCGTCTGGGCGCAGATCATCGCCTGGGACCTGTTGATCGGACAGTGGATCTTCCTGGAGGCCCGCCGCCTGAAGATCAGCCCCTGGGTCACCGGCCCGTTGCTGGTCTTCGCCATCCTCCTGTCACCGTTCGCCCTGCCGGTCTTCCTCCTGCTGCGCGCGGTGCGGATGCGGGGCGCCTCCGACGGCACCACGGACGGGAGCCTGCCGGTCGGTGGACGCCATCGCGAGTCCTCCCCCACCGTGCCCGGATAGGTGACGAACGGCCCCCGGGCACCCCGAGCGCAGTGATCCGGTCAACACCGGGGGGGTATTCACGCCGATCCCGTGCGGTCGGTGGCGCCCGGGGCCGCTCCGGGCGCAGCATCGACGGCGACCCCGTGTGCGGAATGGCGGTTCCGCGGCGATCCCCGTCGTCCAGGAGAGCCATGTCCACCGCCGCCGTCACCGCGCCGCCCACCTCCCGGTTCCTGATCATGGCCTCGGGCTGCTCCACCGCGCCCAAGGGGCCGGAGGTGTCGGGAGTCGGGGAGTTCGCCGGCCGCCAGCTCGCGGTGATCGACACCGGGGCCTCCGCGGTGCAGTGCGTCCCGCTGATCGCCCGGCGGGCCGCGGAGCTGACGGTGTTCCCGCGCACCCCGGTCTACGCGCTGCCCACGCCGAACCGGCCGCCGACCGGCGCGGAAGTCACCGCGCGCAAGGCCGAGTACCCGGAGTTCCGGGTCGCCCCGCGGTGTTCCAAGAGCGGCTCCGTGCTCGCCGTGCCGACCCGCTCGGCGCTGGAGGTGACGGCCGAGGAACGCGACGCCCGCTACGAGGCGGCCCGGTACACGGGCGCGAACGTGCCGGGAAAGCCGCGCGGGTTCCTCGCGTACCCCGGCGGCGCCGACGTGTACCGGGAACGGTGCGACGCGGTGGCCCGGGACGGGTACGCCGGGTTCACCGTCCACTGACCCCCCGCGGGGTCCGGGGGCGGTGCCGTGGCCCGGCCGGGTCACGGCACCGCCGTCCGGTCAGGCCAGCTTGGCCGAGAGGGTGATCGTCGTGCCGGTGAGCGCCTGGCTCACCGGGCAGTTCTTCTTGGCGTTCTCGGCCGCGGCGACGAAGGTCTCCTCGTCGACGCCCTCGACCTCGCCCTCCACCGTGAGGTGGATGCCGGTGATGCCCTCGCCCGGCTGGAAGGTCACGTCCGCCGAGGTCACCAGCTTGGTGGGCGGGGTGCCCGCACCGGCCAGGCCGTGCGAGAGCGCCATCGAGAAGCAGCTGGAGTGCGCCGCGGCGATCAGTTCCTCGGGGCTGGTCTTGCCGTTCGCCTGCTCGGAGCGGGACGGCCACGACACCGGCTGCTGGCCGATGCCGGAGGAGTCGAAGGTGACGACGCCGTTCCCCTGGAGCAGATTGCCTTCCCACACGGTGTGCGCGGAGCGCGTGGTTGCCACGTTAGTGCCCTTCCTGACGGTCATCTGAGGCCCCGTCGCCGGGACCCCCGTACCCCCATCCGATCACATTCCGGGGGCCGGACGCGCACCCGACCGTTCAACGGACCCGGAAGACCGGTCCGCCCGGCCGGAACGGGAGGCCCGCGCCCTGCGGAATCAGGTAGGCGTGTTCGCGCCGGACCCGCAGCACCTCGCACCGGGCGTCCGTGATGATCAGCAGGGGCGCGCTCGCGGGGAAGTCCCGGGCCCGGCCGAGCAGGTCGACGGCCGGTTGGAGGGCGGTTCCGCCGCGCCCGGTGACCCGGACCCGGCCGGCGATCTCCTCGACGGGCAGGTACCCGGCGTCGTGCGGGGCCGCATCGCAGAACACCACCCGCGCGGCGGGGACGTCGCGGGCCGCGGCGTACGAGGCGATGGCGCCCAGCGCCTTGCCCAGCAGGACCCGGCTCATGGACCCCGAGGTGTCGAGGACGACCCCGAAGGTGCAGCGGGCGACCTCCTCCGGCGGGTACCAGCGGCCCGCCCGCGGGATGTCGGGGGTGGACGCCTGTCGGCGGGACGGGCGGGCGAAGCTGCGCACCGGCTCCGGGCGGGACACGAACACGTCGAACCAGCGGGCGAGCCGGGCGTCCCAGGGCAGCGGCGGGTGGCTCAGCGCCCGGATCTCCTCGACGAGCCCGGCGGGCAGCAGCCCCCGGTCCTGGTACCCGTGCAGGTCGAAGCCCTGGACCAGGGCGCGCCGGTAGAACCCGTCGAGGTCCACGTAGTCACCGGGACCGCGGCCCAGCGGCTCGCCGAGCACGTCCCCGCGGCCCCTGCCTCGCAGCGTCGACAGCCGCCGCAGCCGCCGCAGGTCCCCGGCGATCCGGTCGTAGACCTCCTCGGCCGACAGGCCCGCGAGGTCGGCGTCGTACAGCAGCCCCTCGGGCATCTCACCGACGTCCATGTCGCGCAGCCAGCCGTTGACGACGTAGTCGGCGGCCACGTTGAAGAGGTACGGGTCCCGCCCGCCGATGCGGTCGCCGTGCCGCAGGGCGGCGTGCAGCATCTCGTGGGCGAGGACGAACCGCCACTGCTCCTCGGTCAGGTGCGTCAGCGGGTTCACGTAGACCTCGCCCGCCGTCGCGTTGACGGCGGCGATCGCGATGTCATGGGTGCGGGCGAGTTCGGCGTCCGCGACGACGGTCATCCCGGCGGCGATCCCGCCGAGCAACGGGTAGGAGGAGACGAACCAGTTGAGCGCCCGGTGCCAGGGACGGACCACGGGGTCCGGGTCGGTGAAGGAGGTCCGGTGCCCGCCCGCCACGTCCATGGCGACGGACACCCCACGGGTGAGGGCCCGGGCGAACGCCTCCCGCCAGTCGGTGGGCCCCGGCTGCCAGGAGTGGTCGGGCCAGGGGACCAGGAGCTGGTCGGGAGCGCCACCGCCGGTGCCGCAGTGCTCGTACGCCGCGGGCAGGCCGTCGCGCCGCCAGCGGGCGGCGAGTTGCTCTTCGTCGCCGCCGGGCCAGCTCGCGGGGAGGTCGTCGGGGGCGCGCCCGCAGGGGAACGTCTCCTGGAAGCGGTTGACCACCGCGCAGCGGGCCGCCAGGTCGAAGCGGTCGGGCTGGACCCGGCTGCCGGTCGCCGCCGGTACGTGGCCGAACCCGAGGTGGATCACGCAGTGGGCGACGGCCCAGGCCCAGTCGGCGGGTTCGGCGCGCCGGGTCGGGTGGACGTGGAGGGTGCCCGAGGAGTCGATGCGGCACAGCCCGTGCTCGGGGTGGTCGCGGCACTCCTTGCTCCGGCACACGGTCGGCTCCAGGGCGCCCAGCGCGGGATTGCCCAGGGCCAGGCGCAGCCCGGCGGTGAACGCCTCGGCGGCCGGGTCCGCGGCGGCCTTGCCCTTGCGGTCCGCGCCGCGGCGGCTCACCGTCGGGCCTCCACCAGCCGCGGCATGTCGCGGGCCGCCTCGATCAGGAACCAGGCGGGCAGCACGGGCTGTCCCTCGGCGTCGTCGGCGATGACGGCCTGGGCGACCTCCACGGAGATCTCCGCCAACTGCACCAGCAGCGTCTTGGCCCGGTACGCGGTCTGGCGGCCCGCCTCCGACACGTGCTCCTTGCTCGCGGGCAGCTCCTTGACGAGCCGTCCCCGGAACGCCTCGGCGAGGTAGTAGAGGAGGTCGCGGTCGGCCTGCCCGCGCGGCCAGGAGGCGTCGCCCTTGAGGATGGCGTCGATGCCGTACGCATGCCGGACGATCTTCACATAGCCGCAGAACGCGACGGCGTGCGCCGGGGAGAGCGTGCCGTGGGCGATGACCTTCAGGGTGTCCTCGTCGAGGGCGGGCCCGAAGGAGTGCAGGGCGTCGGAGAGCATGTGCCAGGAGCGGGGAGTGGAGAACGGCTCCTCGGTCTTCGGCGGCGCGGACCACAGGTGGTCGGGGCGGTCGGTGAGGTGGTCGAGCACCCAGGAGTGGATGCCGTGGGCCGCGGCCCAGGCCAGCCAGTCCGTCGCGGACGCCTGGAGGTGGACGTGGGTGAGCCGGTTCAGCAGGGCGGACGCCATGGGGCGGGCCAGCGCGTTGTCGGTGGCCCGGTTTCCCGCGCCGATGACGATGGATCCCTCGGGCAGTTCGTAGCTGCCGATCCGGCGGTCGAGGATCAGCGAGTAGAACGCCTTCTGCACGTCGGGCGTCGAGGCGTTGAGTTCGTCCAGGAAGAGGCAGTACGGCTCGTCGCGGGCGATGGCCTCGGGCGGGCAGAACACGGACCGTCCGTTGCGGATCTGCGGGACGCCGATCAAGTCCTCGGGGGCGAGTTGGGTGCCGAGCAGGCTCACGCACTCCAGCCCCAGGGACCGGGCGAACTCCCGTACCAGCGAGGACTTGCCGATGCCGGGCGCTCCCCACAGGAACACGGGGCGCACCGTTGCGAGGCCGAGCAGCAGTTCGGGTATCCGGGCGGGGGTGACGGTCACGGCGGGCTGCACGCGGGGCTCCTGGGCTCGGGGCGCGGACGGTGCCCAGTTTGCGGGCCCGCTGGGTCCGCCGCAGCTGAATATGTTTCCTGCGGGTGCGTCGTGGCCGTTCGCGCAGTTCCCCGCGCCCCTGGGGGTACGTCCTGGCGGACGTGCGCTCTCCCTGGGGGTGCGCTCGGGACGGATGCTTAACAGCACATTGCCGCCGGACCTCGCCAAGATCGTTAGCCACCGCCGGGCCGCAGGGTTCGCGGTGGTGCCGGCAGAGCACGTGACCGCAGGCGGAGCCCTGCCGAAGAAGCACGCAGTTGGCCATGGGGGCGGCCGGTCCGTCCTGATCGCCTACCCGGGCAGCCAGCGCCGGGGGCCCCGGTGTGTGAGGAGCTGAACGGGTTCGCAACGTCCACGGTGCTCAGCGACGGGTTCGCCCTGCCTGGGCCCCGCCACGGGAGGCGATCTGCGTAAACCTTCTCCACTTCCTCAAGGGGGCGCCTACGGCGCCCCGCCGTCAGGCGCCCCACCGAGCTGCGGCCTGCGGCCGGTCTCGACGGACGCCACGGCGGACACGCCACCCCCACTGGAGCAGAAGAGGTTCGCGTTCGTCCCGACCGGCCGTCTGGCATGCCCGCGCCGATCGTTCCGACGCCGAAACCCAGCCTCACCCACCGCGACCCCGCCCGCGCCCCCGGAGGCTCACCATGGACTCTCGCCTCCAGCCCGGACGTGCCACGGCCGACATGCCTGCGGATTGCGGCTCAGACCGGCATCGCTGAGCGGTATACGTGACACCCCGGCAGCCGTCCGCGGCTGGAGCCCAAATCCTGTAGACCAGGCAGCGGGGAGAGGGGGGTGGGCAGCCCCGGTGACGACGCCGGGCGCCAGGCGCACGCGGGGCCGGGCACCGTACCCACGCCGTCCCGGGGTACGGCACGCGAGGCGACCGCACCACCGGCCACGGTTGCGGGGGAGCGGCAGCTACCGCGCAGTGGCTCAGGCCGGATAGCTATCCGGCCCTACAACTAGTCGAGGGAGAGGGCGTTCGACTACTTGAAGGCTCCAAGCGCAAGAGCCCCGCCGTTCCGGAGAGTAGAACGGCGGGGTTCGGGGTCGTGCGCTACTACAGGTTCGCGGACCGAGCGAGGGTGACCAGTCTGGCGAACGCGGGGACGGACACGTTCAGCACCGGGCCGTTCGGGTTCTTGCTATCCCGGACGCGAACGATGCCTGTTGCGACCGCGTGCACGGGGGCCCACTCGACGCACTGACCACCGTTCTCGCTGAATGATGATTTGAACCACTTGGTCGTCACGGGGTGCCCTTTCGTAACTGCCGGATCATGGCCAAAGATGCAGGTCGGGACAGTGCTTCGGCCTGAAGTTGATGGTAGTCCGTCAAGATGGGCAACACTGATGCAGTGTCCCGCTCAAGGTCGCCCCTATTCGCAGACTCCGCGTAGGACATGAGCGTCCGATCCGGCATGGTCAGGATCGTTACCGGCAGCGTCATCGGACGACGGTCCCCAATGCTGAACGGAGCAACCTGAAGCACAGTGTTGGGTCGCTCCGCGAACTCCAGTAGACGCGTGAACTGTGCGTCCATCAAGGTGTCATCTCCGACAGGCCTAAGAAGGCAACTCTCGTCAAGGACCACGAAGATCGTTGGGGGTGGGGTACGGGCCAAGGACGCTTGGCGCTGAGCAACAAGGTCGACCCGTTCGTCAGCTTGTTCGCGCAACGCGACACCTCGCCTCACGGCGCTATCCCCAAGTGCTGCTGCATACTCCGGCGTTTGAAGCAACCCCGGGATAACTCCCACCTCGTACAGCCTGAACTCTGCCGCTCTCGATTCGTGCCCTAGGTAGTCCTGGAACCCCTCCAGAAGTGCCGTCTGTCGCACAGCGAGACTCAGGCGCTCGAACATGTCTCCGGTCCCGAAGACCCCGTCAACCCGTGTTGCGAAACGGCGAGTTGGCGAACGACGACCAATTTCAACCGCGGAAACGTGCGATCCGGTGCACTTAAGCAGCTTCCCTAGTTCCGCCTGAGTCCAACCCTTCCCGTCCCGCAACCTGCGTAGACGTGCCCCGAACGCCGCCCCGGGGCCGCTGTCAGGGTCTAGTTCCCGGCGGTTAACCATGATCACTCCTATGAAACAACCAGTCTGCAACAGTTGAACAACGCCACGAACGTAGTCCACTCTGACTCACCCCGGTAGTCATCGCACTACGGAGAGGAGTTGCCGTGTCCCGGGAGAACGTAGCGGAACCGATGCCCCAACTTGGTGTTGGTGAACTTGCGTACGACACCCGCAAACGAGCCCTCGGCGTGGTCATGGCTACGGACACCTCCGGGCGCTACTCCCTTCGGCCGCCCCGGGGTGGAGTTGAGTGGGACGCGCTGTACGAGGACGTTCGTCCGGCCACCGTGACGGACCAGTTGCGGCCCGCGCTGACCGAGGTCAACACCCGTAGCAGGTACGGGGGTTCGGCGTGGGGGTGAGCAGGCTGTTCCGGCACGTCACTTGGACGTTGAGACGGTTGGAGTTCTGGGGGGTCGGCGCGCACATCCAGTGCGTGTCGGGGACCCCGCAGTGCGGCGCCACCTCACCCGCGGAGCAGCGGACGCCGGACGGTGTGCTCACGTGGGCTGAAGAGCACCTGCGCCGGACCGGCCACCGACGCTACGACCGGGTCCTGTTCGACACCGTTCAGTGGGACCCGCCCGAGGACGTCGACCCGCGCACCATCAAAGGAGTGACCACGTGAGGCTCGGTCCGTACTTGGCCGCTCTGTTCTTTCTCTTGGGATTCCTCTGCACGTCAACCCTGCTGGCACTGCTGGTCCTGTACCAGCCCTGAGAACGTCCGCCCCCTGAATACCCGGCCACTTTCGTAACGCGGGTTCATCATGCGGGGCGGCAACCGGTGGCCCGCCTAGCCCTTGCTGGGGTTGGGTTGGGCGGGCCACCCCCATACCCCCGCTCCGTGTGGCGGTGCCGCACGGCACCGGGGAGAACATGCGGAGCGGTACCCCTCGCGGGCCGGTGCCGAACACATGGGCCTGCGGGAAGAGGGGCAGGCATTGCCCGCCCCTGGCCCCGGTCGCCACCGCCACCCCGCCCCGGCGGCCGGGGCCCCTGATCTCCGTTCCTGCCGGGACCTCCGATTCCGTGTCCCCCACGGCGGACCCCGGCAGGGGCGGGCACCACCAGCACCGCCGTACCGAACCGATCCGACACCGACTCTCGGAGAGACGCAATGACGCTGGCCATCGAACCGCCCGCCCGCGCGCTGCCCGGTATCGCCATGCTCGAACTGGAGATCACCGGAAAGTGCCAACTCACTTGCTCACACTGCCTGTCGGAGTCCAGCCCGCAGGCTTCGCACGGCGCTATGACCCCCGCTGACTGGCGCCGAGTGATCACGGACGCCGCTGCACTGGGCATCCCGCGCATCCAACTCATTGGAGGGGAACCTACCGTTCACCCGCAGTGGCGGGTGTTCGTCGACCACGCGCTGTTCCTCGGACTGGACGTCCAGGTGTACTCCAACCTGTTCAACGTGGCTGCGTCCTGGTGGGACACGTTCGAACGGCGCGGGGTGACCCTGGCGACCAGCTACTACAGCGACACCCCCGCCGAACACGACAAGATCACCGGCAAGCCCGGTAGCTACCACCGGACCCGCGCCAACATCGAGGAAGTGATGCGGCGTGAGATCCCGCTGTACGTCGGGATCGTGGACGTACTCGATGGGCAGCGCGTCGCTGAAGCGCGTGCCGAGCTGGAGTCCATGGGAGTGCAGCGGATCAACACGGACCGGGTGCGTGCGGTCGGTCGCGCCATGCTGCCCGGAACGAGGCCGACGCTGGACGAGATGTGCGGCCGGTGCACCCGTGGACGGGCTGCCGTACTTCCGAACGGTGATCTCGCCGGCTGCGTGCTCGCCCGGGACTTCCCGTGTGGCAACGTCCGGGCAACCAGTCTCGCCGAGTTGCTCAACGGGGAAGAGTGGTCATCCCTCAGCGCGAGGATTCCTGCTCCCCGGGCCGCTTGCTCGCCGGATGACTCCGGCGACTGCGACCCTGCCAACACGGAAGCGTGCGGTCCCGCCTACTAAGAAAGGTCCGGCATGGATTGGCAGCAACACGCCGAACGTCTCGCGGACAAGGTGACCGATCCGGATTCACGATGGGTCGCACCGGTCGCAAGGACCGCCCGTCATGAGCTGGTCCCGCGTTGGTGGGAGCGGAACGAACACGGCGGTTGGTCTCTTCGTATCGGAGCGGACAGCCACGACGCGTGGATGCAAGCGGCCTACTCGGACCGGTCGCTGATCACCCGAGTCGGGGCGCGTCATGCCGACCACGCCGACCCCGGCGACCAGGCCGAGGGGCTGCCTACGTCCTCGGCAACACTGCCCAGTCTGGTTGTGCGGATGCTGCGCCACGGACGGCTCGGGAAAGGGCACGATCTGCTGGACCTCGGCACCGGGGCGGGGGGGTTGACTGCGTATGCCGCTCACCGGCTCGGCAGTGACCATGTGACCAGCGTGGACGTAGACCCCTATCTGACCGATGCGGCAGCCGAACGTCTGGCACCGATGGGGTTCCGGCCCCGTTTCCTCTCGTTGGATGCCACGGCGGAGATTCCGGGGACGTATGACCGGATCATTGCGACTGTCGGGATGCCCGCTGGTCCGGGGCTCCGGCCGATGCTCGGCGCACTCCGCGAAGGCGGACGGCTCGCAACCACGCTCGGCCGTACGTCTCTGATCATCACCGGGTGGAAGCACGCCAACGGGGACGTGATCGGCGTGGTTGAGCGGGACATGGCCGGGTTCATGCTCACCCGGTCCGGCCTCGACTATCCGCCCGCACTCGTCAAGGTGTTCGCCCTCGCCCGGGAAGCGGACGGGGACGATACCGGAACGGGCCGGTATCCCGTGGTGGACGTGTCAGCAGCGTGGGAAGTGCGTTCCATGCTGGAAGTCACCATGCCCGGTGTGGAAACCGGGTACCAGACCAGCGGACGGACGCGCACCGCCTATCTCGTCCATCCGGACGGATCATGGGCCCGTGCGTCCGCCGAGTGGACCGACTCGCCCACTGTGCACCAGGGCGGACCACGGCGTTTGTGGGACGCAGTGGAACGCATCCGAACCCGGTTGCTGGCCGAGGGCGGGTTGCCCCTGTACGGCGCTCAGGTACGCATCACACCGGACGGTGTCATTCATCTATCCCGTGGCCGGTGGGAGGCGACCATGGGGGCGTGAGGCACCCGGTACGACCAACCCCGGTCCGCACCCTTGTGCAGGATGCCGTTCCTTGCGAACGGTGAGGGTGCCACGCCCCGCCCGTGTGTTCCTCCCGTGGCACATGGGCGGGGCTCCCTCGCCTCTTCACCCGGAGACCTGATCATGTACCACTGCAACGCCGTATCCCGAGCACCCTGGGCTGACATAGCCATGGACCAGCGGGAACCCTCGGCGTCAGAGCTGTATGACCAGCTCGTGTGTGAACTTGCCCGGGGGCACCAGGGCCCCCATGTCGACTACGTCAGCGAAGTTGGACACGACCCCGCTGCTCAGGTGTGGGCCACGTGGGCTGACTCCTGCACGTACCTAATCGCCCCGCCGTGCGAAGCGTCAGACAGCACCCTCGCCCGCGACGAGCGGTTGCCGTGCACGCTGCCCGCCGGGCACCCCCTCGGGCACACGTGGGAAATGGTCGACCACCTGAGTGGCTAGCTACACGTCGCCCTGGTCGCCCTTGCCAGCGTCCAGCACGAAAGAGCCCTTGCCCCACTCGGTGTAGACGAGACCCCGTTCCCGAAGTTCCTTCACCGCCCGCCGTGCGGTCATCGGGGCTACCCCATGTGTTGCGGACAACTCGGATTCCGAGGGGATTCGATCACCTGGCCCGTACGTCCCCGCCTCTATCTCTGCGGTCAACGCGTCCAGCACCCGCATGTACGGGGCACGAGTGCGGTGCGGATCGCTCGGAGTCTCAGGCATGACCCGAGCGTAGACATCGGGCCACCGACCACGCGACTTAGGTGGGTGTAGGAGTAGAGGACTTAGAGGAGTTGGTCTAACGTCGTACGGAGCACAAAAGAAACGCCCCGACAGACCGTTGCGACCGGTCCGCCGGGGCTCCGCCAAAGACAGCTTTTGGGAGCTGACCGACGTATGCGAAACCTTATAGCCCGCGCCCTGGCATGGGTGCTCCGGCTGCTCTTCCCCGCTCGGGGCCGCCACCGTGTCCCGGAGCCGACCCGCCCCGCCCCCACGCCTGACCGCATCACAGTGTCCCTCGTCGGCCTCCGGGACCCGTTTGAACGCATCCCCGGGCACGCTGCGCACCTACCTGAGATCCCGCCCGTGCGAACCCCTGTGATTCAGCACATCAAGCGGGCGGAGGAACGGGCACGGCAGGAAGCCTCACGAGAAGCAGACGAAGTAGCGCAGCAACGCCAACGGCGCATCGCGCTCGGCCTTGCGGCGATGGGCATTGAGTATGCCTACGTTGCTACGTCGGGCGTGCACCAGGTGACGGGGGTGGGGATGTGACCCCCGATGTGTACCGGCGCGCGGTACAAGGGGAGCCCCGTGTCCCGTTCCGTGCCCTGTGCGTCCACTGCGCCACGGAAACCGCCGCGCCGGTCGCCGTAGGGGCGCTGTGGCGAAACAGCGGGCCCGTCACGACTCAGTACGCGTGCCCTGACTGCGCCGTGAGGCACGGGGCCACCCAGTAGCTTCCGCGGACAGCAAGCAAGCCCCGTTCGGCCAAGCCGGACGGGGCGCTTCTCTTGTGTGGGGCGCTAGGGTGTTTGGCATCCTTCCTGCGCGGGTGACCACCGCGCACCCGCGCAGGAACCGCCTACGCGCGGCGAACCGTACCCGCCCGCGTACGCCCAGGGTGCGTGAGCGAAACCGGCACCTGGGGACCTTCCGCAGCACCGAGCCAACAACGGAACAGCTCGTGCAACTGCTCCGCACCGACGAGCTCCCCGTGCTCGGCGAGCGCATCCGGCAGGTCGAGCGGCGACAGCAGGAACGGGAGGTTCTGGCTACCGCCGAGGCCGCCGTGCGAACCGATCTGCTCCTCGAAGGCGAGGACCTCGCCGTCCACGGGGTCGTACCAGGAGTTCACCATGACGTCCGCGACGTGCGGGAAGGAGTGGGTGCGGCGGACCGCCCGCGCGGCGCCGGGCCCGAACTCGGCGAGCGGGCCAAGATCGTGGTCCAGATCGGCCAGCGGGACCTCGACGCCGCGCGCGCCGAGCACCACCCCGCCGTGCACCTCGTCGGCGACCAGCAGGAACCCGATCCCGGGGTGGTTGGCCAGCGTGGACAGCAGCGCGGGGTGGCGGCGGTCGATCTCCTGGCGGGTCATCCGGTGCGGCACGTCGGGGAACGAGATCAGTCCCAGGTTCCCGGAGGCCAGGACGACGGGTTCGGAGCCGCGCGCCGGGGTGGCCGGGACGCGGGTCTCCTCGACGGGGCGGTGCAGGGCGGCGCGGACGGCGGCCCTGGCCTCGGCCCCGCTGTGGGTGCGGCCCGCGCGCCGGGGCACGGGCAGGCCGCAGCCCGCCCGCACCAGGTTGGCGAGCGTGAGGCCATAACGCCCGAGGAACGTTTCCCCGGGGCTCTGCCCGTGGTCGGACAGGACCACGATCCGGTAGGGGCGCGGGGCGTGGTCGGCGACCTTCGCGAGCAGGGCGAGGGAGCGGTCGAGGCGCATCAGCACGCGTTCCGTGTCGTGACCGCGGGGACCGGAGTGGTGGGCGACCTCGTCGTAGGCGACCAGGTCCGCGTAGACCGCGCCGCGGCCGGCGAGCATGTCGCCGATCACGGCGGCGACCACCACATCGCGCTCCACGACCGTCGCGAACGCCCGGATCAGGGGGTACAGCCCGCCCCGGGAGACCCGCGGTCGGTGCCGGCGCAGCCGTGCGTACGTGGACTGGCCCAGCTCCCGGGCGACCTCCGCGACGAAGGACAGGGCGGTGCGCACCGCGTTCGCCGGATCGCTGAAGTACGCGAAGTAGCCCGCGCGGGAACGGTTCTGCGGGCCCCGGCGCGCCGAGACGGACAGCACCAGCGCGAGTTGGTCGGCGCCACCGCTGAACAGGTTCCCGCGGCTGGCGCCGTCGACGGTGAGCAGGCCGCCGTCGCCGGTGCGTCGGACGGCCCGGCGCTGGAGTTCGGCGGCGCTGGTGGGACGGTTGCACACCATCACCTCGCCGGTGTCCTTCTCGTACCAGCGGAAGGCGGGGACGTCGTGGTTGCTGCCGTGCAGGATGCCCAGTTGGCTCGCCCCGGTCTGACTGGACCAGTCGGTGCGCCAGGGGCTGAGGCGGTGGGTGGGGGGCGACGGGGCCTCGCGATCGGAGCGATCGGAGCCGCCGGAGCCGGCGGAGCGGTCCGGGCCGTCGGGGGCGCCGAGCCAGGCGGCGATCGTGGGCATCAGTCCCTTGCCGACCGCGGAGAGCAGGACGTCGTGGCCGACGCCGTCGAGTTGGAGGAACACCGTGCCCGGGGTGCGTGGGCATCCGGGGTCAGGGTCGCGGCGGCGGCGCCGGTCGGCCAACCGGGAGAGCCGGCGGCGGTAGGCGTCGTCGTCGCGGACCGCGAGGGCCGCGCCGGTCGCCGAGGCGACCGCGGACATCACCGCGGCGACGACCACGGCGGTCTCCGGTGCGACCTCGCCCCGGCCCGCCGGGTTGAGGCGCATCGCGAGGAGCAGCAGGGAGCCGTTCAGGAAGAAGACCAGCAGACCGAGGACGAGGGCCGGGACGAGCAGCAGGGTGCGCACCAGCAGGGGCCAGACCACGGCGCTCAGCAGGCCGAACGCTCCGGCGCCGAGTGCTGCGGTGATCGCTATGCGGGTGGCGCTGTCGCCGTCGGGTGACTGGAGGCGGAAGTCCGGCAGGATGCCGGCGAGGACGAGCATGGTGAGCGTGCTGACCGCCCACACGGTGATCGAGCGCCATGCGGCACTGATGATCCTCCGCCATCGTGTCGTGGCCACTCGCCGTTCCACCCGCCTCACGCGCTCTTGGTTCTGCGTTCCAGCCTTGCACATCCGTGATGGGGAGCCGTCCGGCGTACGGGGGCGCGATAGAAGGGGTGGGTGCGCCCTGCTCCTGGTGCGCACGCCGGTCCGCGAGCCCTCCACACCCCACCACCCCATAAGCATCGGTGCTAGCTGGCAGCACTTTTCGCTCTTGGACTTATGGGATGGTGGCGATCATGCTCGGGGCATGGGTGAACGCACGGACGACGACTTCGTCAGGGACGCCATCGCTGCCGAGCGCGGGGAGCTGGCCGACCTCTTGGACACGCTGCACCCCGAGCAGTGGGACGCCCCCTCCCTGTGCGCGGGGTGGCGGGTGCGGGAGGTCGCGGCGCACATGTCGCTGGGCTTCCGGTATCCGCTGCCCCGGGTGCTGTGGGAGCTGGTCCGCGCCCGGGGCGGTCTGCACCGGATGACGGACCGCCGGGCCCGCGCGGACGCGGCGGCGCTCGGGACCCCCCAGCTCGCGGCGGCCCTGCGCGACCACGCCCGCCATCCGTGGCGTCCCCCGGTCGGCGGGATCGCGGCGGCGCTCGGCCACGACGTGGTGCACGGTCTGGACATCACGGTGGCCCTGGGGCTGGACCGCGAGGTGCCGCACCAGCGGCTGCGTCCCCTGCTGGAACGGGTGACGGTCAAGTCGGGGCGGTTCTTCGGCGCGGACCTCACCGGGGTGCGGCTCGTCGCCGACGACCTCGACTGGTCCTTCGGTACGGGTCCCGAGCTGGTGGGCCCGGCCCAGGAACTCCTGCTCGTCGCCTTCGGGCGCAAGGTTCCCGGAGCACGGTTGCGGGGCGCCGCGCGGGAACGGTTCGGCACAGACTGAGCCCCGCGTACGGACGCGCCCCCGGCCAGGGTCAGCGGCCGTCGTAGCCCGCGGTCGGCATCGACAGCCTGCGGTGCACCCGGGCCTTCATCTCGGCGTTGTAGGCGGGTTCCTCGCTGCCGACCGTCTCCACGCGCACCCCGCGCCGGGCGCACTCCTCGGTGAACGCGTCCACCGAACTGAGCGCCCGCTCCAGGACCCGACGGCTCGGAGCCACGAACAGGTCGACCTGGCCCTCGTCCACGTCCACCCACAGCGCGCAGTGGTCGTGCCGGAGCGCGTGCACGAGGAGTTCGCTGGTGATGACGTACCCCTGGGCGGCGGCCCAGCGGGCGCACATCGCGTACTGGCTGCGGGAGTCCACCAGGAACGGCTCGGCGTCCAGTTCCTCCAGCGGGGTGAGGCTCGCGATCGCCGCGACCCGGACCGTGCCCGGTGCCTCGCCGGCCCCCTCGCAGCCGTCGCCGCCGTCGCCGCCAAGGCCGCCAACGCCGCCATTCATGGGGTGCCCCTCACGTCATCGTTCGGGCGTCGACCCTATCGCTGCCCGTAGGCTCGGGGGGAGTCGCGCGGAGGAGGAAAAGCGGTGCCGGTGGAGATCACCTGGTGGGGGCACGCCACCTGCACGGTCGAGGACTCGGGGACCCGGGTGCTCACCGATCCGCTGTTCGCCCGGCGCCTGGCGCACCTGCGGCGGCGCCGCGGCGCCCTTCCCACGGAGCGTGCGCGGGCGGCCGATCTGGTGCTCGTCTCGCATCTGCACGCCGACCACCTGCACGTGCCGTCGCTCGCCGCGCTGCCGCCCGGTACCCGGGTCGTGGTGCCGCGCGGTGCCCGGCGGGCGGTACCGGCGCTGCGCCGGCTCACCGGGTTGCGGATCACCGAGATGGGACCGGGCGAGGAGGCCACGCACGGCGATCTGGTGGTGCGGGCGGTCACCGCCGCGCACGACGGGCGGCGCCTGCCGGTGGGTCCCCGGCACATCCCGGCGCTGGGTTTCGTGGTGAGCGGCGAGGCCCGCACCTACTTCGCGGGGGACACGGGCCTGTTCGAGGGGATGGCCGCCGAGGTGGGGCGGGTGGACGTGGCCCTGTTGCCGGTCGGCGGCTGGGGACCGTTCCTCGGGCACGGGCACCTGGACGCGGGCCGGGCGGCGGAGGCGGCGGCCCGGTTGGCGCCGGGTTGCGCGGTGCCGGTGCACTTCGGCACCTACTGGCCGATCGGCATGGACGGGGTGCGCCCCCACGAGTTCTACTCCCCCGGCGACGAGTTCGTGCGGCTGACCGCCGCCCGCGCGCCCGAGGTGGCGGTGCACCTGCTCGGGCACGGCGAGAGCGTCCGGCCGGAGGTCGACCGGTGAACTGGCTGGCCGCTTCCGCGGTGCCTCCCGAGTCCACCCAGCAGGCCCTCGGTTATCCGTCGCTGTTCCTGCTGGTGCTGATCGGTGCGCTGGTGCCGGTGGTGCCGACGGGCGCCCTGGTGAGTTCGGCGGCGGTCGTCGCCTTCCACCAGACCGTGCCGTTCGCCCTGCTCGCGGTCTTCGCGGTGGCCGCCCTGGCGGCGCTCACCGGGGACCTCGCGCTCTACTGGCTGGGTCAGCGCGGCATACGGTCCAAGGGCGGTTCGCGCTGGCTCGCGGCGATCCGCGCGCACGCCCCCGCGGACCGGCTGGAGCGGGCGCAACAGGGGCTCCGGGACCACGGGGTGACGGTCCTGGTGCTGTCCCGGCTGGTCCCCGCGGGCCGCGTCCCGGTGATGCTCGCCTGTCTGATGGCCGAGTGGCCGCTGCGCCGGTTCGCCCGGGGCGCCGTACCGGCCGCCCTGGCCTGGGCGGTGACGTACCAACTGATCGGCATCCTCGGCGGGGCGCTGTTCGCGGAGCCCTGGGAGGGAGTCGCCACGGCGGTGGGGCTGACCCTGCTGCTGAGTGCGGTGCCCGCCCTGTGGCGGCGGCTGCGCGGTCCCCGGTCCACTCCGGGCTGACCACCGGCAGGGGGGCGTCAGCCCGCGGGCAGCAGCCGGCTGCCGCCGACGGGGAGGTCCCACAGGTCGTCCCGGTCGAGTCCGGCCGCGCGCCAGGCGGCCCGTACCCGGGTGAGGGGTTCGAGGACGGGTTCGGCCGAGAGCAGGAAGGTCGCCCAGTGCATGGGGGCCATCCGTCGGGCCCCGAGGTCGCGCGCGGCCCGGACGGCCTCCTCCGGGTCGCAGTGCACGTCCCGCAGCCACCAGCGGGGTGCGTAGGCGCCGATCGGCAGCAGCGCCAGGTCGATGCCCGGATAGCGGCGGCCGATCCGACCGAACCAGTGACCGTATCCGCTGTCCCCGGCGAAGTAGACCCGCCGCCCGTGCGCGTCGGTGAGCATCCAGCCGCCCCACAGGCTGCGACAGGTGTCGAGGAGGGTGCGCTTGGACCAGTGGTGCGCGGGCACGAAGTCGAAGCGGACCCCGCCCAGCGCGGTGCCCTGCCACCAGTCGAGTTCCGTGACCCGGCTGAACCGCCGCCGGTGGAACCAGCGGCCGAGGCCCGCGGGGACCAGTACGGGGGTGTCGCGGGGCAGCCGGCGCAGGGTGGGGGCGTCCAGGTGGTCGTAGTGGTTGTGGCTGATGACGACGGCGTCGACGGGCGGCAGCGCGTCCCAGGCCACCCCGACGGGGGTCACCCGCGCGGGGGTGCCGAGGATGCGGCGGGACCAGACGGGGTCGGTGAGTACGGTCAGCCCGCCGATCCGCACCACCCAACTGGCGTGCCCGACCCAGGTGACGGCGACCGTCCGGGCGTCGGTGCGGGGCAGCGGCCCGGGGTCGTACGGCAGTGCCGGGATGTCCCGGAGCGCTTCGGGACCGGGTCGCAGGGCGCCCTCGCGGGCGAACCGGGCCAGGCCCCGCAGTCCGGGCAGCGGAGCGGTGAGCCGGTCGGCGAAGGACGCGGGCCACAGTTGGCGCGGCGCGGACGGGACCGTGTCGGGGGCCGGACGGGGCGCGGTCGTCGGTGCGGTGGAGCCGGTTGCCGGCCGCGGGGGGTCATCGGCATCGGGCCGCCCCGTCGGCCGGGTCGGCCGGGTCTGGGGGGCGGTCATCGGGGCGGCTCCCTTCGCCGGGTGTCGGTGAGCAGGCCGTCCAGGACCGCCGCGAAGCTCGTGAGTGCCTCCCGTACCGGGGGTTCGGCCAGCGGTTCGGCGGCGGCGAGGGTCGCGGCCCGCTCCGGGGCGGTGGCGCCGAGGAAGGGCTCGGTGGGGAGGCGGACCCGTAGCGCGCCCAGGTCGTCGCCGAAGCGGTGCCCGCCGGGGACGGGCGTGCCGAGCAGCCCGGTGAGGTGGTCCTCCAGTTCCTGGGCGTCGCCGACGCCGCGGGCGGTGAGCGCCGCGCGCAGCGGCCCGAGGTCCGCGTACAGCTGCCGTCCGGCGCGGGGCGGCAGCGCCAGGGCGCCCGCCCGCCGCAGCTCCCGGTGCACGGCGGCGGCGAGCACGCCGTGGACCCGGGCGACGGCGGAACCCCGGGCCGTGGCCTCGGCCGGCTCGGTGAGCGCGTGCGCCGCCGCGGCGGCGACGGGTGTCGCGAGGAACGCCCCGGTGCCCGCGAGGACGTCCAGCACCAGGTCGTGGAGGGCCGCGCCCCGGTCGGTGGCGGGGAACCGGGCGACCGCGGCGGGCCACGCACCGGGCAACAACGCGCCGGCCAGGTCGATCAGCACGGTCACCCCGTCCGGCAGCATCCCGGCGGGAGGGGCCAGCACGGGCCCCGGGCCGTCCGGACCGGGGTGGACGGTGTCCCGCCAGGTCTCGTCGCTGACGATGTGCAGTCCCGCCCCGGCGGCGGCCTCGACGGCCTCGTGGAGCACCTCGGGCGGGGCGACCGTACCGGTGGGGTCGTCCGCGACGGCGAGCACGAGCAGCCGGGGGTCGCCGCCCTCGGCGCGCACCCGCCGCACCGTCTCCAGCAGCGCGTACGGGTCGGGGACCCCGCCGCACTCCGCCGGAGTCGGCACCGGGTACGCGGTGCGCCCCAGCAGCCGGGCCTCGGGGATCCACCAGGCGGCGCAGGGGCGCGGCACCAGGACGTCACCGCCCAGCGCGGCGGCCAGGGCGAGCAGCAGCACGGCCCCGCCGGGAGCGGCGGCGACCTGGTGCGGCCGGACCGCGAGCCCGCGCCGTGCCCAGTACCCGCACGCCGCGTCGCGCAGCCCGGGGCCGCCGCCGACCGGTTCGGCGGGCCCGTGCACGGCGGCGGCGAGGGCACGGGCCGTTCCCTCCGGTACGGGCTGGCCCGTACCGGGCAGGGTGGGTGCGTAGCGGAGCGGGCCGTGGCCGGTCGGCGGGCCGTGGTCCGCCTGGTCCGTCCGCCGCATGTGCGCCTCCGCGATTCCGGCACCGGGCCCGGTGCCTCCCGGTCTCGTACCCAGGGTTCCGCCGATGGGGGGCGTGCGCTACCGGACGGGAGCGGTCACGAACCCCGGTGCGCCCCGGGTACGCCTCGCCGTCCGGGTCCGGCGACGGCCGCCCGGGGGTTCGGCGGCGAAGCGGAGCCGGCCCGGTCGGACGGCGCCACTCGGGTGACGCCAACAGGTGCCCGGCGGACGGGAGTCAACCCGGAGCCGGGCCGGACGGTCCTCCTGTGCAGCAATCGTCGACCGGTCGTACGAACGAAGGAGCAGACGCATGGCTACGAGGAGTTGGACGCGGACGGGGATGGTCGGGATCGCGGCGGCGACCGTCCTGGCGACCGTGTTCACCGTCCCGGCACAGGCCCAGGGCAGCACCGGCGGAACGGGCCACGGGGCGACCCAGCGCGCGTTCGAGCTGGTGGTGCGCAACGGGGTCTACGGGATCACGGGGCAGGCACGGGACGGGCACGGGGTGTGGAAGGACGCCGCGGGCGTCGGCAACGTCAGGACGGGGGCGCCCCGCGGCAAGGACGACCGGTTCCGGATCGCCAGCATCACGAAGACGTTCGTGGCGACGGTCCTGCTCCAGCAGGAGGCCGAGGGCAAGCTCGACCTGGACGACACGGTGGAGCGGTGGCTGCCCGGCCTGGTGCGCGGCAACGGCCACGACGGCCGAAACATGACGGTCCGTCAACTGCTGAACCACACCAGCGGGGTGTACGACTACCTGAACGACCCGGACTACACCCGGGACTACATGTACGCCCCGAACTACCTGCACAACCGGTTCAAGGCCCGTACTCCCAAGGCCGCCGTGGCAGTGGCGATGCAGCACCCGCCCACTGCCGCGCCGGGTGCCCACCACGCGTACTCGAACACCAACTACGTACTGGCCGCGCTGGTCATGGAGAAGGCCGGCGGGCGCTCCTACGAACACGAGGTGCGGGAGCGGATCATCAAGCCGCTGAAGCTGAGCGGCACGGTCGTGCCGGGCAACACCGTGGGCCTGCCGAAGCCGAGCAGCCGCTCGTACTCCAAGCTGTCGCCGGACCTCGCCGCGCCGAAGGTCTACGACGTCACCCTCCAGAACGGCACCCAGGCCTGGGCCGACGGGGACATGATCTCCAGCGCGAGCGACCTGACCCGCTTCTTCAGTGCGCTGCTCGGCGGCAAGGTGCTGCCTCCGGAGCAGCTCGCGGCGATGAAGACCCTGGTGCCCAACGCCGCGGACCCGGACACCGGCTACGGCCTGGGCCTGATCAAGACCAGGACGGCGTGCGGCACCACGGTCTGGGGGCACAGCGGCGGCTGGCTGGGCTCCTTGTCGCTGGCCGTCACCACGGAGGACGGGAAGCACTCGCTGGCCTTCAACGTGAACAGCGACTGGAGGGGCGACGACCTGGCCGCGCCCCTGAACGCGGAGTTCTGCGGAACGGAACCGGGCGGGGCGCAGCATGCGAAGGGGGCGCAGGGGGTCACCCCGCTGCCCGTGCGGTGACGGGTTCGCCCGCCCCGGCCTCGAACCGGGGCGGCCCCGTCCGGGGGAGGGCGGGGTGAACACGCCCGGCGGGGCGAGCTGAGCACCGGTGCGGGTGGGGCCGCCCGCCCCGGCGGCGGGCTCCGGGCGGCCCTCGCCGGTCAACCGGCGGGCGGGCCGCCCGTCAGCAGCAACTCCGCCAGGGGCGTGCGCACATGGCTCACCGAACGGCCCGTGCGGGTGGTGGTCAGAAGACCAGCGGCCCGTAGGGCCGAGGCGTGCGCCGAGGCGGTGGCGTCGCTGACGCCGACGCGGCGCGCCAACGCCGTGTTCGTGGACGGTTCCGCCAGGGCCCGCAGCAGGGCCAGCCGGGTGCGTCCGAGGACTCCCGCGAGGGGTTCGGCCGGGGAGCCGACTGCGCCCGGGGCGGGCGGCAGCCCCCGGCCCGCGGGGTAGGCGAGCGCGGTCGGACGGTCCGGCAGCCCTTGGACGAGCGGGCCGCGACGCCAGTGGAACGTCGGGCGCAGGACCAGTCCGCGACCGTCGAGGCGGACGTCCCGCACACCCGGGACGTCCGAAGGCGGCCACTCCCAGACTCCGTCCCGCCACCGCGACCCCGGCGCCAGGTCGATCAGTGCGACACCGAGGCCGTGTGCGGCGACGGCGAGGGCGAAGCGGGTGAACTCCGCTCGGTGCAGGTCCTGGACCAGGGGCCACACCGGCGCGAGTACCGTCCCGTGGGCCGCGCGCTGCGCCCGGTCCCAGGTCCGCCAGGCGTCGGTGTCCCCGCCGTGCAGTGCACGGAGCCACGGCGGGGCCGCCCGGCGCCCGTACGCCTGCTCGATCCCGGACCGGACCGACTCCGGGCGGGCCGACCGGATCAAGGCGATCCCCTCGTCCAACGTGTCGCCGAGGACGTCGAGGAAACGCGGGGCCCGCCCGTTCGGCGCCAGGTCCGCGAGCGGTTCGGCCGCGCCCGGCAGGGTCCGCCGCAGTCTGTTCCGCCAGCGCCCGAAGAGCAGTTCCTCGTCCCGGGAGCCCAACATCAGCAGGGCGGCGTGCAATTCGGGTACGGGCGAGGGGCGCGGGGCGAAGCGGACCCGAGTGAGGTCGTCCGCCGTGAAGTGGATCCGGGTCACGCACCTCTCCCCCCTGTGGGCAAGCCTTTCGGCACCGGCCGCATGCTTCGCCCGGGCACCGTGCCCACCCCCAGGATGCCGCTCATGCCCCTTCCTCCCGCGCCCGGTCGCCGCGCCTTCGCCAAGACCGCCCTCCTCGGCGCCACCGCCCCGTTCCTCGCGACCACCGCCCCCGGCCCGGCCGCGGCATCCGGGCGTTGCGGGGCGGCTCGCCTCCGGTTGCCCGGGCCCACCGGGCCGTACGCGGTCGGTGCCCGGGTCCTGCACCTCGTCGACAGCTCGCGCAACGACCCGTGGGCGCCCGGGATCGGCGTGCGCGAACTCATGGTCACCGTTCTCCGGCCGACCCCGGCCGGCCGGGGCTTCCCGCGCGTTCCACAGCTCACTCCCGGCGCCGCAGAAGCGTTCGCCCTGCTCGCCCACCGGGTCAGGCCGCATCTGCCGGCCGCCGGGGTCGACTGGTCCTCCACTCTGACCCGCGCCCTGGCCGGGGCCCCGCCGCTGCCCGGTCCGCGACCCGTACTGCTCTACAGCCCGGGTGGCGGCGACGCCCGATCGATGGGCAGCTCGCTGGCGATCGACCTGGCCTCGTACGGTTGGACCGTGATCACGGTCGACCACCCCGGGGACGCGAGCGAGGTGGAGTTCCCCGACGAGCGGCCGGGCCGCGACCGGGTCCGGACGACCGTGCTGCGGCCGGAGCTCGACGCGGCGACCTTCCGCACCGTGATCGACACACGGGTCGCCGACCTCCGCTTCGTCCTCGACGCCCTCGGCCCGGAGCGGGTCGGGGTCTACGGACATTCCGCGGGCGGCACCGCGGCCGTGCAGGCGCTCCACGAGGACCGGCGGATCGCCGCCGCGGTCAACCTTGAGGGGTACCTCGACCAGCTGGACGGCGAGCTGTTGCCGGTGGCCCGCGAGGGCACGGACCGGCCGCTGCTCCTGGCCGGCACCGACGGCTTCCGCAACGCCCGGTTGGACCGGTCCTGGGCAGCGCTCCTCGCCCACGCGGGCCCCGTCACCCGACGGCAGTTGGACGACACCGCGCACTGGGTCTTCACCGACTACGCGGCCCTGGTCCCCCAGCTCCACGAGGCGGGCCTGATGAGCGCTGCCGGACGTGCCGCCATGGTGGGCGGGGCGGATCCGCGCGTCACCGTGCCCATGGTGCGCGGGCTCGTCCGGTCGTTCTTCGCCCGGCACGTGCGCGGGTGAGGCGGCGTCCTCGCCTTGAGGGCTCGCTCTTGCCGGGACGGGCACCCCGGCCCGTCCCCAGCGGTGTCGTCACTGCCGGGGAGCGGACCGTGCGTGCACGGGAGCCCTGGGCGTCCCCCTGCTGGGGGACCCGGCAGAGGGCCTGGTCAGAGGCCTGGTCAGAGGCCGAACTCCTGCGGGGACACCCCGAGCGCGGTGCACGCCTCCCGCAGGACCTGTGCCTCCGCCTGGGCGATGTACCCGTCGGCTCCGGCGACGACGAAGCCGGTCTGTACGACCGCCTTGGCCTCCACCGGCTTCTTCGCGGCCTTGGCGATCTCCTGGAGGGCCTCGGTCTTGCCCTGCGGGAAGTTGAACATCAACTGGTCCACGTGCTTGTTGAACCGCTGCCGGAGCTGCTCGGGCGGGAAGTTCTGCAAGACGTCGTTCTGGAGGATCAGGGACTCCACGTGCTGCCGCTCGGCCGGGTCGACCGATCCGTCAGCCGCTGCGACCAGGGCACAGATGGCCATGCTGGCGTCCCGGTAGGAACCGCTCTTGAGCTCCGTCTTGAGGGAGGTGAGCTGGGACTTGAGCAGGCCCACGAGCTGGGCCTTCGATCCGCCGCCGGACCCCGATCCCGACGGCGCGTGGCCACCGGAGCTCCTTGCTCCCTGTGCCTGCTGCAATCCCTTGGCCTGGTCCTTGATCCGGTCCCACATCGCCATCCGTGCCACCTCGGTTACCCGTTTGCTCGTCCGCGTGCGTTCCGCCCGCCCTGGTGAGAACGCGCATCGGCACGTCGAAGTTCCACGGCCGGCCCACCCGGTGAGGCACCTTCAGGGTCCCCCCGTCCGGAGGGTCGTCCGGAGCGCGGTGATGCCGGCTCGACGGTCGGTGGCACGAGCGAGCACCACGGCACGCTCCGGTACGCGGACTTCACCTGTGGCAGCCTCGACTTCACATGAACGGCTACGGCACGGAATCCTCCCCGGAAGGAGCGTTGGACGGCATGAGTCGAGGTGTGCGCGGTGGCCTCCTGTTTCACCACCGCGACTTCCGACTGCTGTGGTGCGGGGAGACCGCCGGCAAGTACGGTGCGGCCGTCACCGGGGTGACCATCCCGCTGCTCGCGGTCTCCACCCTGGACGCCACCACCTTCGAGGTCGGTCTGCTGAGCGCCACCGCGTGGGCGCCCTGGCTGCTCATCGGCCTTCCGGTGGGCGTCTGGGTGGACCGGTGGCGACGCAGACCGGTCATGTTGGCCGCCGCCGCGGTCTCCCTCGTGCTCTTCGCCTCGGTCCCGATCGCCGCGTGGACGGGCTGGTTGAGCATCGGGCTGCTGTTGGCGGTCGCCCTGTCGACGGGTACGGCCGCCGTGTTCTTCCACACCGCGTACAGCGCCTATCTTCCCAGCATCCTGGAACCCGAGGACCAGCCCGAGGGAAACGCCAAACTGCACGGCAGCGCCTCCGCCGCACAGATCGCCGGGCTCGGCTCGGGTGGCTTGATCGCGCAACTGGCGGGGGCCGTGAACGGGCTGCTCGCCAACGCCGCGACGTTCCTCGTCTCGCTGCTCTGCCTGGCCGGCATCCGGCACCGCGAACCACGCGTCACCAGGGCCGAACGCCGCCCCGCAACGCTGTTCGGCGAAGTGCGCGAAGGACTGGGGCTGATCGCGGGCGACCCCTGGCTGCGCGCCTTCACCCTCTTCGGGGCCGCATCGAACCTGGCCCTGATGGGGTACCAGTCGATCCAGGTGGTCTTCCTGGTGCGCACCGTCGGCCTGGGCCCCGGCCTGGTGGGCACGCTCGTCGCGGCCACCAGCGCGGGGGGCGTGGCCGGAGCGCTCTTCGCGCGCCGGGTCGCCGGCCGGATCGGCACGGCCCGCGCCACGTTGCTGTTCGAACTGGGACTTCCCACGCTGGCCCTGCTCATTCCGTTCACCGTCGACGGGGCCGGCGTCCTGTTCTTCCTGGCCGGTGGATTCTGCGTCTCCGCCGGGGTGGTGGCCGGCAACGTCATCAAGGCGAGCTTCCAACAGCGGTACTGTCCGCCGGATCTCCTCGGTCGCCTCACCGCGAGCACGGCGTTCCTCGGCTACGGCACGATCCCCCTCGGCGCCCTGCTGGGCGGGGCACTCGGAACCGTGCTCGGCCTCCGTACCGCCATCGCGGTCATGGCGGCAGCGGTCCCGCTCGCCGCGCTGATCCTGGTGTTCTCCCCGATCCGGCGGGCCCGCGACCTGCCGACGTCCCCCGGCCCGACGAGCGGGTCCCGCCGGCCGCCGGAACCCCCTGAGGTCGCCGACGAGTCGGCCGTGGCCCGTCACTGACCGGGAGCGGGTCGTCGCCCCGGGCGGAGCCCGCCGGCACCGTGCACCCGGGCGCTGGCCCATGCGTACCGGCCAGCATCACTCGTGGGCCCGGCGTCCTCAGGGGGTTCCGGGGACGGGGCTCCGCTCGCGTGCGCCCTCCCGCGTCCGACCGGGGGCCACGGGACGTCGCGGATGTCGGCGCAGGTACTCCCCCTCCAGCTCGGCCATCCGCGCGTTGTGCACGCGCAGCGCGTCGTTGGAGCCGTGCAGCAGGGTGTCGTGACGGGTCCGGTGAATGGTCTCCAGCTCCCGCATAAGTTGCTGGTCGTCCAGACGCGCGGGATCGACTCCGGTCATGGCGGCACCCCACTCCCAGTCGGGGACGTCCTCCTCCCACTGTCCTCGCTGGACCGCCGCACCGCCTGTCGGACCCGCCGGTAGCGGGCGGTCACGGCGGGTCAGCGGCTGCGGACGACCCGTCGTTCGTCCCAGACCGGCTCCGGGGTCTCCCGTACCCGTCCGTCGCTGCCGAACACGAGGAACCGGTCGAACGCACGCGCGAACCAGCGGTCGTGGGTGACGGCGAGCACGGTGCCCTCGAACGCCTCAAGACCCTCCTGGAGGGCGTCCGCCGACTCCAGGTCCAGGTTGTCCGTGGGCTCGTCGAGGAGCAGCGCGGTGGCCCCGGCCAGTTCCAGCAGCAGGATCTGGAAGCGGGCCTGCTGTCCGCCCGACAGGCGGTCGAAGCTCTGCTCGGCCTGGGCGGTGAGCTCGTAGCGGCGCAGCAGCGAGGAGGCCGCCCCGCGGTCCTTGGCGTGCTCGCGCCAGAGGATGTCGAGCAGGGTGCGCCCCTCCAGTTCCGGGTGCGCGTGGGTCTGGGCGAAGTGCCCGGCGACGACCCGGGCGCCCAGCTTCCAGTGCCCCGTGTGGGCGACCTCGCCCCCGGCGAGCAGCCGCAGGAAGTGGGACTTGCCGGAGCCGTTGGAGCCGAGCACGGCCACCCGTTCGCCGTAGAAGACCTCCAGGTCGAACGGCTTCATGAGGCCGGTCAGCTCCAGCTGCTCGCAAGTGATCGCACGCAGCCCGGTGCGTCCGCCGCGCAGCCGCATCCGGATGTCCTGATCGCGGGGTGGCTCGGGCGGCGGCCCGGCCTCTTCGAACTTGCGCAGCCTGGTCTGTGCGGCCTTGTACCGGGAGGCCAGCTCATGGCTGATCTCGGCGGCCTGGCGGAGGGTGAGCACCAGCTTCTTGAGCTGGGCGTGCTTCTCGTCCCAGCGCCGTCGCAGCTCCTCGAAGCGGGCGAACCGTTCCTTGCGGGCCTCGTGGAAGGTGTCGAAGCCGCCGCCGTGCACCCAGGCGTCGGCCCCGGCAGGCCCGGGTTCCACGCTCACGATCCGTTCGGCCGAGCGGGCCAGGAGCTCCCGGTCGTGGGAGACGAACAGGACCGTCTTGCGGGTCTCCCTGAGCTGCTCCTCCAGCCAGCGCTTGCCGGGGACGTCGAGGTAGTTGTCGGGCTCGTCGAGGAGCAGCACCTCGTCGGTGCCGCGCAGCAGGGCCTCCAGGACGAGGCGCTTCTGTTCGCCGCCGCTGAGGGTGCGCACCTCGCGCCACTGCGCGCTCTCGTAGGGGACGCCCAGGGCCGCCGTGGTGCACACGTCCCACAGCGTCTCGGCTTCGTAGCCGCGCACCTCGGCCCAGTCGGAGAGGGCCTGGGCGTACCGGATCTGGGCGGCCTCGTCGTCCACCGTCATGATCGCGTGTTCGGCGCGGTCCACGGCCTCGGCCGCCGCGCGGATGCGCGGTTCGGCCACGGAGACCAGCAGGTCGCGGACGGTCGACTCGTCGCGCACGGAGCCGACGAACTGTCGCATCACGCCGAGCCCGCCGGTGACGGTGACGGTGCCGCCGTGGGGTTTCAGCTCCCCGGAGAGCAGGCGCAGCAGGGTGGTCTTCCCGGCGCCGTTGGGACCGACGAGCGCCATCACCCTGCCCTCGCCGACACGGAAGGAGACGTCACCGAGCAGAGTCCTGCCGTCGGGGAGGTGGTACTCGAGGTGCGCGGCTTCCAGGTGTCCCATGAGGTCGCATTCTCCGTGCTGGAGGGGGTCAGGGCCAAATGGATTTCGTCCGGTGCGGGATCACGGCGATCCGAGCGGGTAAGCGACCGGAATGCACCCAGATCACATGAACGGCTTCGGACCGACCTTCGGCGACCCGGCGCGCCGCTTCGGCCGGGCGGTGTACGAACGGCTGCGGGAGCTGCCGTCGCGACTGCCGGACCGGTCGGGCGGACCGCAGGTGCCGCCCTCGCTGCGCGAGCGGCTGGCCGCCGCGGACACCTGGCTGTTCGAGTCCGTCGCCGATCACCACTGGCCGTACGGGGACCGGGTGCTGCCGTCACTGAGCCGCTGCGCCAACCACGGGGTGCTGTGGGGCGCGGTCGCGGCGGGCCTGGCGCTGACCCGGTCCCCGCGGGCCCGGCGGGGTGCGGTGCGGGGCATGGCGTCGCTGGCGGTGGCCTCGGCGACCATCAACACGCTCGGCAAGCGGTCGGTGCGGCGGCCCCGGCCGCTGCTCGACGCGGTGCCCCTGGTCCGCCAGCTGAAGCGCCAGCCGATCACGACCTCGTTCCCCTCGGGGCACGCGGCGTCGGCGGCGGCGTTCGCGGCGGGGGTGGCGCTGGAGTCCCGGGGCTGGGGCGCGGTCGTGGCGCCGCTGGCCTTCTCGGTGGCGTTCTCGCGCGTCTACACGGGTGTCCACTATCCGGGCGACGTGCTGGCGGGTGCGGCACTCGGGGTGGGTGCGGCCTTCGCGGTGCGGGGTCTGGTGCCGACCCGCGACCAGATGCCGTCGCCCGGACGTCCCCTGGTGGACACGCCCGCGCTGCCCGGCGGGAAGGGGTTGGTGATGGTGGTGAACACGGGGGCGGGCACCCCGGACCGAGTGCGAGCCCTGCGGGACGCCCTGCCGTTGATGGAGGTCGTGGAGTCGGCGGGCGGCGATCTGGTCCGGGACCTGGACCGGGCGGCGACCCGGGCGGTGGCGCTCGGCGTGTGCGGGGGCGACGGGACGGTGAACGCCGCGGCGGCCACCGCGCTCCGGCACGGACTGCCGCTGGCGGTGCTGCCGGGCGGCACCCTGAACCACTTCGCGTACGACCTGGGGGTCGAGGACCCGCAGGACCTGGTCCGTGCGGTGGAGCGCGGGGACGCGGTCGCCGTGGACGTGGGGCGCTTCCGGTCGGGTCCCGAAGGCACCTCGGGGATCTTCCTCAACACGTTCAGCCTGGGGGTGTACCCGGAGCTGGTGCACGAGCGGGAGCGGTGGTCGGGGCGGATCGGCGGGCGGCTCGCGGACGTCGTCGCGGCCTTCCACGTGCGACGCAGGGGGCGGCCCCTGCGGGCGGTGGTGGACGGCAGGCGGCGGGCCCTGTGGCTGCTGTTCGCGGGGAACTGCACGTACAGCCGGATGGGGTTGACCGCGGGGCGGCGGGTGGACCTGGCGGACGGCCTGTTGGACGTGCGGGCGGTGCACGGCGGCCGTTGGCCGGGCGTACGGCTGTTGGGGGCGGCGCTCGCCGGACCGCTGTCGCGCTCGCCCCTGCACGCGGCGGTGCGACGCCTGCGCCTGCGGGTCGAGGGCGTCGCACCGGGGACGCAGTTGGCGTACGACGGGGAGATCGGCCCGTGCGGTCCGGTGTTGCGGGTCGACAAGCTCCACGAGGCGCTGACGGTGTACCGCCCGCTGACCTTGTGAGCCACTCCAATCCCAAATATCAAGACAGACTGTCTCACCATGCGACCGAATGCGTACCGTGGAGGGACGGTCCGCGGCGCTGCGCCGCGGGCCCCTGGCGCCGTGCGCCGGTCACCCGACCGGGCGGGCGCGGGGCCGTGGTCCCACCCGCGCCGCCGGCCGGGCGGAACCTCGGGCGGGGACCGGGAACAAGGGGACAGGGGAGCAGAAGATGTCGAAGGACACCGCCGTCTACACGCACGGCCACCACGAGTCGGTGCTGCGGTCGCACACCTGGCGGACCGCCGCGAACTCCGCCGCCTACCTCATCGGGTCGCTGACCCCGGGCATGACCGTGCTGGACATCGGCTGCGGCCCCGGCACCATCACCGCGGACCTGGCCGCGCTGGTCCCGGACGGGCACGTCACGGGGGTGGACCGGGCTCCGGAGATCCTGGACCAGGCCCGTGCCACGGCCGCCGCCCGCGGCCTGCACCACACGGACTTCGCCGTCGCGGACGTCCACGACCTCGACTTCCCCGACGACTCCTTCGACGTCGTGCACGCCCACCAGGTGCTCCAGCACGTGGGCGATCCGGTGCGGGCGCTGTCCGAGATGCGGCGGGTCACCCGGCCGGGCGGGCTGGTGGCCGTCCGGGACGCCGACTACGCGGCCATGGTCTGGTACCCGGGCGCCCCGGGGCTGGACGACTGGCTGGACCTGTACGAACGGGTGGCGCGGGCGGGCGGCGGGGAACCGGACGCGGGGCGACGGCTCAAGTCCTGGGCGCTGGCCGCCGGGTTCACCGACGTGACCGCGTCCGCCAGCACCTGGTGCTTCGCCACCGAGGAGGAACGGGCCTGGTGGGGCGGGCTGTGGGCGGACCGTACGGTGGCCTCGGACTACGCGGACCGGGCCGTCGTGGGCGGCCACACCGACCGGGCGGGGCTCGACGCGGTGGCCGGGGCCTGGCGTGAGTGGAGCGCCGCGCCGGACGCCTGGTTCTCGGTGGTGCACGGGGAGGTCCTGTGCCGGGTCTGAGGAGCGGAGCCGGGCGGACCGCCACCGCGTAGGAACACGTCCGGTGTTCGGGGCCCGGTCGAACGGGCCCCGAACCGCGGGTCAGCCGTCGCCGTACGGGGCGGGCGTGAAGGAGTACGGCGCCCAGGGGCCGGACAGCGACACCTGGGGCCCGCGGCGCGCACCCCGGTCGGCCCGGTGGCGTTCGACCGCTTCGACGAACTCCTCGCAGGCCCCGCGGGGCACGAGGTACGCGGCGCGCAGCAGCACCGGCTCCACGGGGCCGGCCGGGGTACCGAACCGGCCCGGCGGGTCGAGCCTGGCGGCGTCGGCCAGCCTCGACAGCCGGTCGTGCAACTCCCTTACGGGGTCGGCCCCGTCGACCTGCGCGGCGCCCGGTGCGGCGAGGGTGACGGTCACCTCCCATTCCACGCGGTCCGCGAGCCGGTCCAGCGCCCGGTCCAGTCGGTCGGCCTCCGCCGCCAGCAGGACCCGCACCGCGCTGTCGTCGGGGAACACCGCCCCCGGCCGGACGGGCAGCGGAGTGGTGACCGTCGTGAGGGCGGCGACGACCGCCTCGTGGGACCGGATGAGGTCGGCCCGCCACTGAGGGTCGTCCAGGTGCGCGCGCAGTGCGTCGCCCTCGAAGTCACGCGCGGGCACGGTGCTGACGACCGCGACGAGGGAACCGTGTCGCAGTTCCTTGGGCGGGGCTCCGGCGACGCCCCGGAGATCGACCTGGATGGGTGCGTTCCAGGGGCGGCAGACGGCGTACAGGTAGCGCGGATCGGTCATGGTCCCCAGCCTTCCCTCCGCTCCCCCCGAGCCGGCGTTTCCCGGGCCCGGCCGCGCGCACCCGGGGCGAGGACCAACCGATCGGGGTACTCCCCCGGAGCATCGCTGCTCGGCTACCCGCCCGGCGCCCCCGTACACCCCAGCGCACCGCCCCCGGACCGTCCCGGATCGCCCCGAACCGCCCCGGTCGGCCTTCGGACGAAACGATCACCTGACGCACAGTCCGCAACTAGGCTCGCCCGCATGGAGATCCTGGGAACCACACTGCGCATCTGCGTCACTGATCTGGAGTCTTCGGTGGCCTTCTACGAGCGGTTGACGGGAAGTCGGGCCCTGCGCTTCGAACGGGGCGGGGTGTCGGCCGCCGCCGTCGGCTGCTTCCTGCTGATGAGCGGACCCGAGGACGAACTCGACGTACTGCGCCGGGTGACCGCGACCATCGCCGTCCGGGACCTGGGCGAGACGGCCGCGGCACTCGACGCGTCCGGCGCGAAGGTCCTCGCGGGCCCCGTGGACACCCCGGCCGGGCGCAACCTGATCGCGGTGCACCCGGACGGTTCGGTGTTCGAGTACGCGGACCGGGGAGCGGGACGCTAGCTCCTGTCGGCACACGACTCGCGGGGTGGGTTCGTGGTCAAGCACGACTTCACCTGGCGCCGCACCCGGTTCCCTTCCGTCCTCACCCGAACGGCTGAACCGAGTGGCCTGCACCGTTTCCCACAGCCTCGGCTGGCAAGCATCCTCCTGCCGTGGGGCAGGCCCGTCACGACACGCTGCCCCGGAGAACACGAGGAACTGAGGTGTCGTCATGCGTACTCGTCACAAGGCGTTGACCGCTCTGGCCGTCTTGGCCGCCGCCGTGGGGGTCATCACCGGTCCTGCAGCACTCGCCGCACCGGAAGCCGCCGTGTCGGCCGATCCACCGGGAACCCAGGTCTCCGTCGAGACCTTCGCCAGCAAGTGCCTCGACGTGCGGACCGAGGACAGTGGTGCTCCCCTGGTGCAGGCCGACTGCGACAGCAACTCCCGTACCCAGCGGTTCTGGGTGAACACCGTTTCCGGCGGTGTGGAGATCCGGACCGCCGGGAACCTGTGTCTCGATCTGGAGGCCGCGAAGCGCGGCAACGGGACGAGGATCATCCAGTACCCCTGCGGAACGCTCCCCCGGTTCACCCAGACCTTCCTGACCTTCCCGACCGGCACTGGACTGTCCACGATCCACACCGTTGACCTCAGGTGCTTCGACGTCGAGAACGCCGATGAGGCGGCCGGTGCGGGCATCATCCAGTACAGCTGCAGCGGCGACTCCAATCAGAGTTTCCGGCTCCGCGAGATCTAGCACCACCGACCAGCAGCCGGGCGGTCCCGGTGGGAAGCAGCTGAAGACTGCGGCCGGTGCTCAGTCGCCGGTCGTCCGTCCGTCCCCGGGGGCGGGCGGACGCATCCGGAAGTCGTAGCGGGCGGGCAGGGGTTCATCGCTGACCCGCGCCCACAGCTGCCCGAGGACCTCGGCCCCCTCCTTCAGGTCCGCCACCTCGAAGCCCTCGGCGAAGACCGCACGGACCGCCTCCGGATCCCCTTCGGCGAACAGCAGTTGGGCTTCGACCAGCCGGAAGGCACCCCGGGCCCGGACCGCGGCGGGCAGTTGCTCCCACACCCGTCGGGCCTCGGCGGTGCGCCCCACGGCGATCAGCGCGGCGAGTGCTTCCCGGCCGAGCGCTGCGGTGGTGGCGGTCCACTCCGGTCCGTCGTCGTGGCGTTCCCCGCACAGGGCGTCGAACGCCTCGGCGTAGTGGTCGGCGGCCCGTTCGGGGAAGCCCTCGACCTGGTCGGCCGCGGCGAGGGCGCGCAGCAACGGCCAGCGCGACGGGGCGAGGACGAGGCCCCGCTCCCAACTGCGGACGGCCTGGGCCCGGTCGCCGGCGTGCCACTGGGCCACACCGAGGTGGTACTCGGTGTGGGGCTCGGCGAGTGCCGTCTCCAGCATGTCCCGCCAGGGCGGGGCGACCAGACTGGGGCCGGGCGGCGCGGCGGGGTCCGGCACCGGGAAGTCCCCGGTGCTCAGCAGTGCGTGCCAGGGTTCCTGGTCAGGTCCGAGGTGGGCCTCGTCGAAGGGGGTGCCGGGGAGCTTGTAGCCGCCGCGCAGCACTTCGAGGGCGCCCCAGCCGGAGCCGGTGGCCAGGGTCTCGACGGGTTCGGCGTCGGCGTGCGGGAGCCAGGCGGCGTACGCGGCGTCGACGGCCTCCCGGGGCAGGGCCGCGGCGAGTCGGTCCTCGGTCTCGGCCCGGGCCGCGGCCCAGTCGTCGCCGTGCACGAGCCCGGGGTCCGCGCCGAGCGGTCCGTACGCCTCCAGCCAGCTGAACTCGGCGCCCGCGTCGAGACGGACGTGTTCCAGCTGGGTCCGGGCCAGGCCGGCCTGGATCTCGGCGTACCCGCCGGTGCCCGGCTCGGTGAGCCAGTCCTGCCAGCGCCGGCCGCCGGTGCCGTTGCCCCACAGGAACAGCTTCCGGCCGCGCAACGGGTCGGTGGAGGTCTGCACGAGACCGTGTCCGTCGCCGTCCAGCGCGGCTATCCAGCGGCGCTGCTCGTCGGGCAGGTCGTAGAAGTAGTCGGCCGGGTGGACGCTGCGCAGCGGGTAGGTCAAATCGACGCCGTCGAGTGCGGGCACGGGGACCTTGCGCAGGGAGCGTGTGTAGCCGAAGTGCCAGGCCTCGTCGGCGGGCGCGAGGACCCGGCGTTCCTCGGGGACGGCGATGTTCGACCACCAGTACACGGGGGCCTGCTTCTCGTGCGGGTTGCGGATGCGGACCCCGACGTACAGGAAGTCGGAGTCCGCGGGCAGCCACAGGTCCACCTGGAAGGGGAGGTCGCGCAGCCGCTCCCACTCCCACAGCCGAAGCATCGACCCGCCGTCGGGGGCGGGGACGACCGCTGCGTGGTGCGGGGCGCAGGACAGGGCGCCGTGGCCGGTGGCGCCGATGTTCCACTCGATGCCACCGGAGTACCAGGCGCCGTTGAGGGCGAAGTCCGCCGGCTGGAACACCGGGTTGGTGTAGAGGAGGTCCCGTCCGGTGGGCTTGTGGTGGAGGGCGTGGATGCGACCGCCGAGTCCGGGCAGCACGGTGACGCGCAGCTTGTCGTTCTCGATGACGATCGTGTCGAGGACGGTGGCCGTACGGTCGCGCCCGTACCCGTCGAGGATCCGGGCGGGCAGGGCGCTGCGGAGCGGTTCGTAGCCGATCTGACGGGCCATGTCCCGGGGGAGCCCGACCAGCGAACGTTCGTCCAGCTCGTGGACCTCGTGCCGGGACCGCAGCGGCGGCAGCGGGTTGGCGCTGCCCAGCGCGGCGGCGGGCAGGGTCAGGGTGTCGCGGTGGATCGTCGTGGCCGTCGGCGTCAAGGCGGCAGCCTCTCCTTCTTCGGTTCCCGTCCTCACGATGACCATGGAACAGCGCCGGGCCCGTCCTGACCAGGGTTTTCGCCGGTTACGTTTCCGCCAAGGTTTTCCCGGTCGCCGCCGGGCCGCCCCGGGCGGCGGGGAAGGCGTCCACCACCAGGTCGGTGAGCAGGGCGCCCGCGGTGCCGTCGGGGTCGAGGTCGGGGTCGTAGATGGTGATGTTGATGCCGGCGCAGCGCGGTGAGGCGAGCAACGGCCGCAGCAGGTCGGTCACCTCGTGGGGCAGCAGTCCGTCCGGGTCGGGGCTGTCGACGGCGGGCATCACGGACGGGTCGAGGACGTCCGCGTCGAGGTGGACCCAGAACCCCCGGTGGGTGTCGGAGGCGAAGCTGCGCTCGGCGGCCCGTGCGAGGTCGGCCGCGTCCGACCGCCGGACCTCCCCGACGGTGGTCACCGGGATGTGCAGTGCGGCGAGTTCCGTACGGTCCTCGTCGACGTCCCGGATGCCGAAGAGGCGGACGTCCTCGTCCTTGAGGTAGGGCTTCAGGCCCTCCAGGTCGGCGAGGGCGTCCGGGCCGCGTCCGGTGGCGATCGCCAGTTCCTCGCCGGCCGCCGCGCCGATCCGGTCGGAGTTCCCGGGGTGCCGGAAGTCGGCGGAGGCGTCGACGGCGACCAGTCCGTAGCGGCCGACCCGGCGCAGTGCGAGCGAGGCGCCCAGTTGGACGGAGCAGTCGCCGCCGAGGACGAGGGGGAGGTCGCCGGCGGCGACGTGGGCACCGATCCGGTCGGCGAGCCGCACGGTGTACGCGGCGATCGCGTCCGCGTGGAAGACGCCGTCCCCCTCCTGCCAGTCCCCCCGGTCGTAGCGGGGCGCGACCACGACCCCGCCGTCGACCGCCCCCAGCCGCTGGACGATCCGCTGGTCCCGCAGGGCGCCGGCGAGTTTGTGGCAGCCGGGGACCGTTCCGGGAGCGGGCGGGCGAAGGCCCAGGTTGGAGGGTGCGTCAAGAACCACGATCCGTCGCATCGGGCCATCCTGGACGGCGACGACCCCGATGACAACGCCGTTGTTCCGTCGGCCCGTTGGCGTCGGGGGTCAGCGGCGTCCGCGGCGTCGCATGAAGTACGCCCCGCACACCGCCCCGATGATCCACATGGCGAGCAGCGCCAGCCACAGCGGCATCGTGACTTCGGGGATCAGCAGCCTGATCTTCGTGTCCTGGGTGTTCTCGAAGATGAAGATCAGGGCGAGGATCGCGAGGACGATGACGACGACGCGGCCCGGGGTGGCCAGCTCGCCGACCGAGCTCTTGGACTTGGTGCTCGTGGTGGTTCTGGGGCTCATGGTGCATGCCCTTCCGCTGGTCCGGCCCGCCCCTCCCCCACCAGCATGGGCAGCGCAGGACCGCCCTGCACGGCGGGGACGCCATCGGTCACCGGCCGTCCGGGGTCCGCTACGCACGGCGACCGGACGCACCGGTCAGCGTAGGGCGGGGTCCGCGAGGGTGAGGGTGCCGGCATCGGCGTCGAGGACCGCGCGGGCGCCCAGCGCAACGGTGCGGGCACCGGGGGCGTGGCCGAAGCCGCACTCTTCGAGGACCGGGACCCGCAGCGGACCGAGCCGGTCGAGCAGCACCGCGCGCACCGCCTCGTAGGGGCCGCAGTCGCACCAGGAGCCGAGGAGCACGCCCGCGACGCCGTCCAGCCAGCCGGAGCGCAGCAGTTGCGTCAGATAGCGGTCGAGCCGGTACGGCTCCTCCCCGACGTCCTCCAGGCAGAGCAGTCCCCCGGCCGCCGAGGGGCGGGCGTGCGGGGTGCCGAGTTCGGCGGCGAGCACCGACAGGCAGCCGCCGAGGGTGACGCCTTCGGCCCGACCCGGGACCAGGGGTCGGCCCAGGGCGAGGGTGCGGACGGTCTCCGGGGCGAAGAGGGTGGCCCGCAGGTGGTCCCGGGCCCGGGTGCCGTCCGGTGCGGCCGTGCGGTCGGGGGCCCCGGGGTGCGTGGGGTGCTCCGGGGCCCCGGGCGGGGGCAGGGCGAGGAAGTCGGCGGTGGCCGTCATCGGTGCGTGCAGGGTGGCGAACCCGGCGCGCACGGCGAACGCCTCGTGCAGTGCGGTGACGTCGCTGAACCCGGCGAACGCCTTGGGCCCGGCGGCCCGGATCGCCGTCCAGTCGAGGAGGTCGGCGATCCGCTGCGCGCCGTAGCCGCCGCGGGCACAGAGCACCGCGTCCACGGAGGGGTCGCACCAGGCGCTCTGGAGGTCGGCGGCCCGGTCGGCGTCGGTGGCCGCGAGGTGGCCGAGCCGCGGATGGCCGTCGAGGACGTGGCGGGTGGCGTGGGCGTCGAGTCCCCAGCCGCGCAGCACGTCCAGCCCGGCGGCGAGCCGGTCGGCGGGGACGGGGCCGCTGGGCGCGACGACCGCGACCCGGGCCCCCGGTCGCAGCCGGGCGGGACGGGCCGCCGCCGTGCGCGGGGGGCGGAGGGGCGTCACGCGGTGCGCAGGAAGCGGTCGAGGACCTTGACGCCGAAGTGGAGGGCGTCGACGGGGACCCGTTCGTCCACGCCGTGGAACATGGCGCCGTAGTCGTACCCCGGGGGCAGCCGCAACGGGGTGAAGCCGTACCCGGTGATGCCGAGCCGGGAGAAGTGTTTGGCGTCGGTGCCGCCCGACATCATGAACGGCACGACCCGGGCCTCGGGCGCGGCCTCCTCCAGGGCGGCCCGCATCCGGGCGTAGAGGGGGGTGTCGACGGGCGATTGCAGCGGGATCTCCCGGTGGTGGAACTCCCAGCTGACCTCGGGTCCGGTGAGGGTGTCGAGGGTGTCGCGGAACTCCTCCTCGGTGCCCGGCAGACAGCGTCCGTCGACCAGGGCGGTGGCCTCGCCGGGGATGACGTTGACCTTGTAGCCGGCGTTCAGCACGGTCGGGTTGGTGCTGTTGCGGACGACCGGGGCGACCAGGGCGGCGGCGGGGCCGAGGGCGTCGAGGTAGGCGTCGACGTCGAAGTCGGGTGCGCTGGGGTCGGCGTCGAGGCCGTACAGCGCGCCGAGGGCGGTGAGGGAGGCGCGGACGGTCGGGGTGAGTCGGACGGGCCAGGCGTGGTCGCCGATGCGGGTGATCGCCGCGGCGAGCCGGGTGACGGCGTTGGCGTGGTTGATCTTCGAGCCGTGTCCGGCCCGGCCGCGCGCGGTGAGCCGCACCCAGGCGGTGCCGCGTTCACCGGCGCCGATCGGGTAGATCTGGGTGCCGCGCCCGTCGTGGAAGGTGTAGGCGCCGCATTCGCTGACGCCCTCGGTGCAGCCCTCGAACAGGTCGGCGTGCCGGTCGGCGAGGAACCCCGCCCCGTCGGCGGCGCTGGCCTCCTCGTCGGCGGTGAAGGCGATCACCACGTCGCGCCGGGGTCGGACGCCGTCGCGCGCCCACCGGCGCACGGTCGCGAGGATCATCGCGTCCATGTCCTTCATGTCGACCGCGCCCCGCCCCCAGACCACGCCGTCGCGGACCTCCCCGGAGAAGGGGTGCACGGACCAGTCGGCGGGCCGGGCGGGGACGACGTCGAGGTGGCCGTGGAGCAGCAGTGCCGGCGCCGAGCGGTCGCTGCCCGGGTAGCGGGCGACGACGTTGGTGCGGCCCGGGACCCGTTCGAGGAGGGTCGGTTCGATGCCCGCCTCGGCGAGCAGTGCTGCGGCGTACTCGGCGGCGGGCCGCTCGCGGCAGTCCCCGTCGCCCCCGTTGCTGGTGTCGATGCGGATGAGGTCGGAGGTGAACCGCACCACCTCGTCCAGCGCCTGCCCGTCGACGCCGTCGCGGGCGCCGGCGTCGCCGTCCACGAGGGCGGACCGGTCCGCGTCAGCCATAACACTCCTCCACCGCCGCCGAGACGACGGTCGTCACCGTCTTGAAGGTCCTGATGCCCTCGTACATGGTGTCGTTGGTGTAGGCGACCCTGCGCTCACCGGTGCGGGCCACCCCGGGGACCGCGGTGGCCGCGAGGCTCAGGTGTTCCGCGTCGAACTCCATCTCCACGGTGAACGGCCCGTCGGACACGGGTGCGTGCCGTTCCGCCAGGGCCGCCGCCTCCTTGGCGGCCGAGCGGATCGCGGCGGCGGTACGGGTGGGGGTACGGCACACGGCGGCGTACCGCGACACATGGTCCTTGACGGCGACCTTCAGCGCGCCGGGTGCGTAGCCGAGGGCGTCCTCGCAGGTCAGGTCGTCGCCGGTGATGAGGACGACGGGGACTCCGTACTCGGCGACCACTCGGGCGTTGAGCAGTCCCTCGCTGGCGCGTTCGCCGTTCAGCCAGACGCCGGTGAGCGAGTTGGCGAGGTAGGTGTGGGCGAGGACGCCCTCCATCCCGGCGCCGGTGTGGTACCCGACGAAGGCGATGCCGTCGATGTCCCCGTGTTGGACGCCCTCGACCATGGACAGCGACTTGTGCTGGCCGGTCAGCATCTCGACCCGGTCGTCGAGCTGTTCGAGCAGCAGGTTGCGCATGGTCCAGTGGGCCTCGTTGACGAGGACCGCATCGGCTCCCCCGTCGAAGAAGCCGAGCACCGCGGCGTTCACGTCGGAGGTGAACATCGACCGGCAGCGCTCCCACTGCGGGGTGCCCGGCAGGACGTCGGCGGGCCAGGTCACTCCGGTCGCGCCCTCCATGTCGGCGCTGATGAGGATCTTCAAGGGGGCTCCCCTCTTCCTTGCCGTCACGGTACGCGCCGGGGCGGGGTCGGGCCAGGAGCCCGCGGCCCGGTTCACCGGTCCGGGTCTGCGCCCGGGCACGGGCCCGGGCGGACGCCGCGACGGGTGCTCAGCGGGCGCGGGCCGTGACCAGCATCCAGCGGGACGGCAGCACGATCGGACCGTCCTCGGTGACCTCCGTGGTGGCCAGCGGGAGTTCTCCGCGGGCGAGGATGTCCAGCCCGGCGGCCCGCACGTACGCGGGTACGGACTCGTCGGACACCTCACCGGGCGCGATGCCGTGGGCGAGGACCGGGGCGAGCTTCGCCGGGGGGCCGGCCGGGGAGCCGGCGAGACCCCGGAGCACGCTGCCGGCGGCCTCGCCCAGTTCCACGAGGAATCCGCGGCCCCGGGCACCCAACAGGGTCGCGATCCCGTCCAGCAGCGGTTGCCGGTCCTCGGGCGCGCACTGGTGGAGGACCCCGCGCATGTAGACGTGGGTGTCACCGAGTTCGTCGTGCAGCCGGCCGATCTCGACGGGGTCCGTCATGTCGGCCGTGCGGAAGTCGACGGTGCTCCGGGGGTCGGCGCGCCGGGCGTGCGCGATCGCGGCGGGGGCGAGGTCCGTCCCGATGACCCGGGGGAAGCGGTGGGCGAGGTAGCGGGTCTGGGTGCCGTTGCCGCACCCGACGTCCACGAGCGGCAGACCGCCGACGAAGTGGGACTCGAACAGGGTCAGGTGGACCTCGACGGTGGTCGCCGGCTCGGCGTCCCAGAAGACTCCGCCCGCTTCCCCGGGTGCGCCCTCCCAGAACCCCTGCCACGCCGCCCTGTGCGCTTGTCCCACGCTCATCCGCGCCCCCCTCCACCGTTCGTACGAGCCCTCACCGAACACCGGTACGACCGGTCTACCGTCCCCGGGGACCCGTCGGCAAGGGTCCGGAGCCGGGACGGGTACCGCTCGTGGGCGGTTCGGGCAGCCAGTCGCGGGTCGGGTCGTACTCCAGCCACCGGCTCCGGCCCGCCTCCTCGGCACAGGCCGCGGCGAGGCCGTTCAGCCCCGGGTGTCCGTGTCCGGAGCGCCACAGCAGCGACCAGGCGTACAGCGGCGTGGGGTCGACGAGGGGCACGGAGCGCAACCCGGGCACCTGGGGCAGCGGCACGTCGGCCGGCACCAGCGAGAAGCGCCGCGGCCCTTCCACCACCTCGGCGAGGAAGTGGGCGAGCCCCAGGTTGACGCTCGTGGCGGTGTTGGGGATGCCGAACCGGTCGGCGAACCGGTGCAGGAAGTCGAGCCGGTCCAGCGAACCCGGTGCCCACAGCACGCTGTCGCCCAGTTGGTCCGGTCGCAGGGCCGGTTCGGCTGCGAGCGGGTGGTCCGCGCCCAGTACGGCGTCCACCGGTTCGAGGCGGACGAGACGGTGCGTCAGCCCGGCGGGCAGCGGGGGGTGGACCCGGCCGAGGGCCGCGTCGATGTCTCCGTTGAGCAGCGCGGTCGTCACCGACGGCAGATCGCGCCCGTGTCCCGCGGTCAGTTCCCCGGCCCGTCCGGCGACCCGGGCCAGCGTCCGCATCGGCGCGTAGAGGTGCCCCCAGACGTCCACGCGCAGCGGACGTTGCGTCCCGAGCACCGCTGCGACGGCGGTGTCGGCGGCGGCGACGGCCTGCCGGGCCGGTGCGAGGAAACGCCGTCCGGCCTCGGTCAGGCGCACGCCGTTGCCGTCGCGGTGCAACAGTGCGGTGCCGAGCAGGGATTCCAGCCGCGCGACCCTCTTGGACAGCGCCTGTTGGGAGATCCCGAGGGTCCCGGCCGCCCGGCCGAAGTGCAGTTCCTCGGCGGTGCGCACGAAGGCGCGGGCCTGCGCCACGTCGAGATCCATGGCCCTCACCTTAGGTGACAACCGAAGGTTGTCGGCCGTGCTCGGCCGTTGTTGGATCACGGGGCGCCCGCAGGGGTTGCATCCCCTCCATGCAAAGACTGATTCCCACCGGAGAGGCGGAGCGCCCGGTCGCCTTCGCCGAGGTCCCCCCGCCCCTGCCGGAGCCCTTCGAGGCGCTGATCAAGGTCGAGGCGTTCGCCCCGAACCGGGGCGAGACGTTTCTCCTCGAACAGCCCCGGCCCGGGCTGTTGCCCGGCAAGGACGTCGCGGGGCTCGTCGTCCAGGCGGCGGCCGACGGCTCCGGCCCCGGCATCGGCACCCGCGTCGTCGGGCACCCGGCGCAGGGCGGCTGGGCCGAGTACGCGGCCGTCCCCACGGACTCGCTCGCGGTGCTCCCGGACGGCGTCGACAGCGAACGGGCGGCGGCGCTGCCCCTGGCCGGGATCACCGCCCTGCGGCTGCTGCGCACGGCCGGCTCCCTGGCCGGTCGACGGGTGCTGCTGACGGGTGCGTCGGGGGGCGTCGGCCACTACGTCACCGAACTCGCCGTGGGGGCCGGGGCCGAGCTGACCGCGGTGACGGCGACCCCTGTGCGCGGCGAACGGCTCGCGGACCTGGGCGCGGAGGTGGTGCACCGGGTCGCGGACGCCCGGGGGCCCTTCGACGTGGTGTTGGAGTCCACGGGTGGGCCGGATCTGGCACTCGCCCTGACGAAGGTGCGCCCGGGCGGTGTGGTGATCTGGTTCGGCCAGGCGAGCCGCACCCCGGTGTCCCTGGACTTCTTCCAGCTGCTCGAAGGGCCCGAGCGGGTCACGCTCCAGCACTTCCACTACGCCGGCGCCCCGTACGCCTCCGATCTCGCGACACTGGTGCGCCTCGTGGAACAGGGCCGGTTGCATCCGGAGATCGGCCGCACCTCCGACTGGGCCGAGACCGCCGACACGCTGGTCGACCTGCGGGAGCGCCGGATACGCGGCAAGGCCGTCCTGCTGACCGGAGGAACACGATGAGCACCATGAGCACGAGCGAGCTCGCCGCCGCCCGGTGGACCCGTGCCATCGGCACGGGCGTGGACCCCGACGAGTACCGGCGGGTCACCGAGGGCCTCGCCTCCGTCGCCGACTGGGGGCCGGCCTTCCTGCGCACCGGGCACGGCCACCTCCGACACGCGCAGGACGCGGGATCGCCCCGCTCGGCGGGTGAACACCTGCTGATGGCGGCCCGGTGGTTCCACCTGGCCTCCCTGGGCCCGGGTGTGGAAGCACCCCGTGCCGCCGCGGAGGCGGATGACGCCCTGGGCAGAGCGCTCGCCCTGCTGGAGCCCGAGGCCCGGCGGGTGAGCGGCGAGGGGTTCACCGGCTGGCTGCGCGGCCCGTCCGACGCGCCGGGCACCGTGGTGGTCGTCCCCGGCCTGGACTCCGCCAAGGAGGAGTTCCTCGATCTGGTGTCCGCGCTGACGGCCAGGGGACTGGCGGTGTTCGCGATGGACGGCCCCGGGCAGGGCGCACTCGCGGCCGGCACGACCCTCGTACCGGACTTCGAGCGGGTCGTGGGGCGGGTCGTCGACGCGCTCGACGCCACACGCATCGGGCTCGTCGGCCTGAGCCTGGGCGGCTACTTCGCGGCCCGGGCCGCGGCGCTCGAACCGCGCGTGGCGGCCGTCGCCACGGTCAGCGGCCCCTTCCGCCTCGACTGGGAGGAGCTGCCCCCGCCGGTACGGGACGTGATGGCCCGACGCACCGGAGGAACCGACGCCGCCCGGGCGTTCGCCCGCCAGGTGGACCTCGCCGTCCTGGCGCCCCGCATCGCGGCCCCGCTGCTGGTCGTGGACGGCGGTCAGGACGTGATCCCCGGCGTGACGAACGGCGCGCCGCTGGCCCGTCTGGCGCCGCGCGGCAGCTATCTGTCCGTCCCGCACGGCGACCACCTCCTGGGCAACGCGCGGTCGCACTGGCTGCACCACCTCGGTGACCACTTCGCACGTGCCTTGACCGGAGCGCCGGCGTGAACCGCGGCGCCGAGGCGGGCGCGGGCCGTCGTCAGTCGGCGACGACGGTGAAGCGGGTCCGGTGGTGGCGGGGGCGCTCCACCTCGTCCAGCAGGGCGATCGCCAGGTCCTCCATCGAGATCCGTGACAGTCCGTCGGGCCCGGTCAGCACCTCGTCGTGACCGGTGCGGTAGCGGCCGGTGCGTTCCCCGGGCTCCAGGATGGCGGGCGGGCTGACGTAGGCCCAGTCGACGTCGGTGGCGGAGACGTCGGTGCCGGAGGAGTCCGTACCGGTGACGTCGGTGGCGGCCCGGAAGACCTCCAGTTGCCGCTGGCTGCCGAGGGCGACGTGCCGCCAGGCGGGCGGCACGTAGACGGGGTCGTCCACCAGCAGCCGCCCGCCGGAGCCGGGCACGACGAGGCTTCCGGCGCCGCCGACCACCAGGAGCCGCACCCCGGTGCCCGTGAGCCCCGCGAGCAGCCCCCGGGCCGCCGCGGCGAGTTCGTCCTCCCGGCCCTGCGGCGGGCGGGTCGCGCCGATCACCACGTCCTGCCCTGCGGCGAGGGCGCGCACCTGGGCGGCCCGCGAGGCGTCCCCGACCCGTGGGGCGACCCGGGCGGGCAGCTGGGCGAAGCGGGCGGCGTCGCGGACGACCGCGGTGACCTCGTGCCCCCGACCCAGGGCCTCGCTGACGATCCGGCTGCCGGCGTTCCCGGCGGCTCCGAAGACGGTGACGCGCATGACGGTCCCTCCCCTTCCGGGACCCCCGCCCCGGATTGTTTGACGTGGAACTGTTCGACATGAAGCAGAGTACGGATCTGCTACCTTCACGTCAAACAGTTCGATGTAAAGCAATCCGGCACGACCAGGGATCGGGGACAGCACATGGGCGACAACGTGGACCGGGTGCTCGCCCAGTGGCGGGCCGAGAAACCCGGGCTCGACGCGACCCCGATGGGGGTGATCGGCCGCATCCAGCGCGCCGCCCGACTGCTCGAACGCGAGCTGTCCGAGCAGTTCGCGACCCACGGCCTCCAGTTGGGCGAGTTCGACATCCTGGCGACCCTGCTGCGGTCCGGCACTCCGTACCGCCTCACCGCGGGGGCGCTCAGCGAGGCGTCGATGATCTCCTCGGGGGCGATGACCAACCGTCTGAACCGGCTGGTCGCCAAGGACCTGGTGACCCGGGAGACCGACCCCGACAACCGGCGCAGCCTGCTGATCACCCTCACTCCCGAGGGCCACCGCACGGTGGAGGCCGCCCTCGTCGGGCACCTCGCCACCGAGTCGCAGCTCCTCGCCCCGCTCGACGCCGGCAAGCAGGACCAACTGGCGGGCCTGTTGCGGGAGTTGCTGACCGGACTCGGCGACGTACCGCGAGGTCCGCAGTGACGCACGCGCAGCGGCGGTCCTAGCGGGTCGGGCGCCGCGCCGGCAAGGGCAGTTCGCACCAGACCGTCTTGCCGGTGGCCGTGCGACCGGAGCCCCACGCGCGGGCGAGCGCGCTGACGACCCGCAGTCCGCGCCCGGCCTCGGCCGTCGGTCCGGCACTGAGCAGGGTGGGCAGATGGTGGTCGTCGTCCGTCACCTCGCACAGCAGGGCGCCCCCGCCGCGCACCAGCCGCACCCCGACCCGACCGCCCCCGGCGTGCCGTACCGCGTTGGCGACGAGTTCACCGACGAGCAGCCGGGCCGTGTCGGCGAGTGGCGCGAGGCCCCAGGCGGCGAGTTGGTCCACGACGAACGTCCGGGCCTCGCCGACCCGGGCGGGGTCGGCGGGCAGCCGGTGGTGGGCCACGTCCTCGGGGGCGATGCCGTTCAGCCGGGCCATCAGCAGCGCCACGTCGTCCTTGCGTCCGCCGCGGCGGGCCAGCGTCCGGATGATGGTGTCGCAGGCGAGGTCCATGGAGGCCGCCGGGTGGGCCGCCGACTCGCACAGGGTGGCCAGACCCACGCCGATGTCCTCGCCGCGCATCTCGACCAGGCCGTCGGTGCACATCACCAGCCGGTCACCGGGTGACACCGGCACCCGCACCGTCTCGAACGGCACCCCGCCGACCCCGATGGGGGCACCCGTGGGCAGGTCGAGGAGTTCACTGCGCCCGTCGGCGGCCCGGACCACCACGGGCGGGATGTGCCCGGCGTTGGCGATCTCCAGATGTCCCCGGACCGGGTCGTACACGGCGTACAGACAGGTCGCCAGATAGTGCTCGCCGAGGCGCTGGGCCAGGTCGTCCAGATTGCGCAGCAACTGGGCGGGCGGTAGATCGAGTGCCGCCATCGTCTGCACGGACGTCCGCAACTGCCCCATCATCGCCGCCGAGTTGAGCCCGTGCCCCATCACGTCGCCGACGACGAGGGCGGTACGGGAGCCGGGCAGCTTCACCGCGTCGAACCAGTCGCCGCCGATCCGGCCGAGCAGGGTGCCGGGGAGGTAGCGGGTGGCGATGTCACAGCCCGGCATGCGGGGCTCGATGTGCGGCAGCATGCTGTCCTGGAGCGTCTCCGCCACGTTCTCCTGGTACGTGTACATCCGGGCGTTGTCCAGCACGAGCCCCGCGCGGGCGGCGAGTTCGGCGCCGGTGACCCGGTCCATGTCGTTGAAGACCGGGCGTTCGCGGTGGCGCAGCAGGATCATGAAGCCGAGCACCACGTTGCGGGCCTTCAGCGGGACGACCAACATCGAGCGGTGGTTGATCAGCGGGCGGATGTCCCGCTTCTCGAACTGCGCGGCGATGGCGTTGCCCATCTCCTCGCTGATCCGGGGGACGAGCACCGGATCCCCGGTGGTCATGCACTGGAAGAACGGGGTGTGCACGGGGAACGGCATCGACTCGCCGACGGGCACCACGTCGTCCCAGCGCCCGGGCTCGTCGGTGTGTTCGACGGCCACCCGGTGCCACATCGTGGTCGCGTCCGGCGGGCCCTCGGGGAACCCCTCGCCCGCGACGACCTGCTCCCGCAGATAGGTGCCCGCGACATCGGTGAACCGGGGCACGACGGCCCGGCTCACCTCGATGATGGTGCGCGACAGGTCGAGCGAGGAGCCGATCCGGCCGCTCACCTCGTTGAGGAACTCCAGGCGCTCACGGACGGCCGCGTACTCCAGGTCGACCCCGCCGTCGGGGTCGTCGACGCCGGACCCGTCCTGCGGCGGGGGCGCACCCGTGGCGGCGGCCCGGGCCGCGCGCTCCCGGCGGGCGATCCGCTCGGCCCGCCGGGCCACTCCCCAGTCCGGGGTGACGGGAACCCGGTCGTGCTGGCTGAACTCCATCACGGGGTAGCCGAGTTCGAGCACCTGGGCGGCGATCCGGGCGCTCTCCGCGACGCTCATGCTGGGCAGGATGTCGGGCAGCCGTCGGGCCAGGTCGTCGGCGCCGGTGAAGTCGGTGTGCCGGGCGAACCCGGGGACGACCCGGGTCCCGTCCGCGCCCGACCCCGGGTCCTCGGCGGCGAGGACGAGCAGCCGCTCCGGGCCCGGGCCGACCAGCGGGTAGGCCCACCACAGCACGTCGATCCGCGGACCGGCCGGGGTGCCGCCGCCCTCGGCCGGGGGACGGCCGTTCGAGGAGCGGGGGCGCGGCACCCGGTCGTCGGCGGGCCCGGCCGCACCGTTGGAGAGGTAGGCGGGCGGTTCCGGATCGACGGAGAGCCGGGCGCGGCCGGCGGTGGCGTACGCGGTCCGGCCGAGCAGCGGGGCGGCAAGGTCCGGATCGTGGTCCTCGCGCGCCCCGGGCGACCCGTCGGGGTCCTCCGGGTCACCGGGGTCGTCGGGGCCACCAGGGTGTTGGGGGTGGTCCGGGTCGCGCAGTGCGCCGGAGACCGGGAGCAGATCGGTGGCCCGACACCCGACGGCCGTCTCCCGCGCGTGCCCGAAGAGGCGGCGGGCGCCGGCACTCCAGTGGGTGACGAGGCCACCGCCGTCCACGACGACGACGGCCAGCGGGACCCGTCCGGCGGCCGGGCGCGGGGAGCCGCGCCCCGCACCCTCGGGGCGTACCGGTCCCGTGCCGTGCTCCATGACCGAGGCTCCTTCCGGGCGGTGCCACAAGATCTGGTCGCTGCGACCACGGTACGTCCGGCCCGTGTTGCGGTGTGCGACAACGCAGGAACTCGCGCCGTCCCACGCCGTCTTCCACTACCGTGCGCCCCCTGCTCCGGCATCCCCGCGGACCCGGATTCCCGCAGTGCGCCCCGGAGCGCGTGGCGGGAGAGTCCGGGGGCGCCCCACAGGGCGCCCCCGGACCGGACGCTACTTCTCCATCTCCGCGGCGAGGCGGGCGAGGATCGCGTCGTAGATCTTGGCGAGGCCCTTGGGAGCGAAGGTCCGCTCGAAGAAGCCACCGATGCCGGTGGCGCCCTGCCAGCGGCTGGTGACCACGACCCGGGCCCGGCCCTCACCACCGGGGGTGACGACCCAGGTGGTGACCATCGAGGAGTTGCGGTCCTTCTCGACGAGCTCGCCCTCGTTGGGCTCGGTGACGTCCAGCAGACAGTCGCGCACCCGCTTGCTGGTGGCCTGGAGCCTCCAGTGGACGACGGTGCCCCGACCGTCGCCGCCCTCGCGGACCTCGTACTCGCTGAAGTGCTCCGGCAGCAGCTTCCCGCGCATACCGCTGTAGTCGGCCAGCGCGTCGAAGACGTCGTCGGGGTTCGCCGCGATGGTCCGCTCCGTGGTGGCCTCGACCTGCGCCATTGCACTCCTCCAAGGCTTGTTCTTTCAACGGTCCGCGGAAAGCCAACCACCCCGGTGGCCGGGCCCCCAAATCGGGGTGGGCCTTCGCGCCGCACCGTGACGCGAAGGCGCCCCGTCGACTACCGACGGAGACGACCCGCCGGCACCCTCCCCACCCGAAGGGAACATGTGTTCTATTCTATGGACGAGTGCTACCGAGGGAGGCGCCATGCGCTGGGAGAACCTGAGCGACGGGCCCGGGAACCGTCCGGACCGCTCCCCCGCCCTGTTCGACGCGGACGCGGTCGTCACCAGGACGTTCGACACCCCCGAGTTCCGCGGGGTCACCTTCCACGAGGTGCGGGCCCGCTCGATCCTGAACCGGGTGCCCGGGGCCTCCCGGATGCCGTTCGAATGGACGGTGAACCCGTACCGCGGGTGCACCCACGCCTGCGTCTACTGCTTCGCGCGCAAGTCGCACGGCTACCTCGACCTGGACACCGGCATCGGCTTCGACACCCAGATCGTCGTCAAGGTCAACGCACCCGAGCTGCTGCGGCGCCAACTCGCCTCGCCCCGCTGGCAGGGCGAGCACATCGCCATGGGCACCAACGTGGACTGCTACCAGCGGGCGGAGGGACGGTACGGACTCATGCCGGGCATCCTCACGGCCCTGCGCGACCGCGCCAACCCGTTCTCGATCCTCACCAAGGGCACGCTGATCCTGCGGGACCTGGACCTGCTGCAACAGGCCGCCGAAGTCACCGAGGTCGGCGTCTCCGTCTCCGTGGGCTTCACCGACCCGGCGCTGTGGCGGAGCATCGAGCCGGGAACACCCGCTCCCCGGCGCCGCCTCGACGTCGTCCGGGCACTCGCCGAACGGGGCATCGGATGCGGGGTGCTGATGGCTCCGGTGGTGCCGTTCCTCGGCGACCGTCACGAACAGCTGCGCGACACGGTCCGGGCCATCGCGGCGGCCGGGGCGAGCTCCGTCACCCCGCTGGTGCTGCACCTGCGGCCCGGCGCCCGGGAGTGGTTCACGTCCTGGCTGACCCGCCACCACCCGCAGCTGGTGCCGCGCTACGAACGGCTCTACGCGCACGGGGCGTACGCACCGAACTGGTACCAGCGCGGCATCACCCGCCAGGTCCACCAACTGGCCGAGGAGTACGGGATCGGCCCGGCGGGCCCGGGCCGGCCCGGCCGGACGCCCGACCACGACGCGCCCCGCCCCTCGCCCCCGACTCCCGGAGCCACCCAGCTGTCGCTGCTGTGACCCCCGGGGCGACGGCGGGCCGCCCGGGCACGGACACCTGGGCGGACGCCCGGGCGGTCACCCCTTCGGGTCAACGGTCGGCAACACCCCGCCGGCCGGGGCCGATCCGACGCCCGCGTCCGGAAGCATGCCCCGGGGGGCCGTGGGCCCACGGCCCCGCACCCTCAGCCCTTGAAGGCCCCATGAAGAAACGTGCAGCCGCGCTCTGCGGCATCGCCGTGGCGCTGACCGGGACGCTCACGGCCCTCCCCCACTCCGCGACCGCCATCCCCTCCACCACCACCGCCGCAAACGCCCCGACCGCCACCACCCTGCGGTGGAAGGCGTGCGGCACCGGGCGGTACCCGAAACTCCAGTGCGCCTCCCTCGACGTGCCGCTCGACCACACCGACCCGGACGGCCGACGGATCACCCTCGCCCTGTCCCGGATCCCGCACACCGCGAAGTCCTCGCAGGGCCCGCTCCTGGTGAACCCCGGCGGCCCCGGCGGCAGCGGTCTCTCCCTCGCCGGACACGTCGCCCGGGAACTGCCCGCGGAGGTGGCCGCCCAGTACGACGTCATCGGCTTCGACCCGCGCGGCGTCGGGAAGAGCGAGCCCACACTGGACTGCCTCCCCGGTCACTTCGACCCGGTGCGGCCGGCCAGCGTGCCGGACACCCCCGCCGTCGAAGAGGCGAACACCGAACGGGCCAGGGCCTTCGCCCGGGCGTGCGGCGTCAAGCACGGGGACGTGCTCCCGTACATCGACACCCTGAGCACGGTGCGGGACGTGGAGGCCGTCCGCGCCGCGCTCGGCGCCCCGCAGATCAGCTACCTCGGCTACTCGTACGGCACCTACCTGGGATCGGTGTACGCCACGCAGTACCCGCAGCGGGTGCGTCGGATGGCCCTCGACTCGGTGGTGGACCCGGACGAGGTCTGGTACGAGGCGAACCTCGGCCAGGACACCGCCTTCCAGGCCCGGCACCACGCGTTCCTCGCCTGGATCGCACGGCACGACGCCGTCTACGGGCTCGGCACCGACCCGGCCCGGATCGAGGAGGCGTGGTACGCGATGCGCACCGCCGTGACCCGCGAACCGGCGGGCGGCACGGTGGGCGGCGCCGAACTGGAGGACACCTTCCTGCCCGGCGCCTACTTCGACGGCTACTGGCCGTACCTGGCCGAGGCGTTCGCCGCGTACACCGAGCGGCAGGACCCGGACGTGCTCGTCGCGGCGTACGAGGCGTTCGGCACGGTCGACGCCAAGGGCGACAACGGCTACAGCGCCTACACCGCGGTGCAGTGCCGTGACGCCTGGTGGACCCGCGACTGGGACGACTGGCGGGCGGACAACCGTCGGACCCACGCCAAGGCACCGTTCTCCACCTGGAACAACGCCTGGTACAACGCACCGTGCGCTCACTGGCCGACCGCACCGCTGGTACCGCCGGACGTCGGCACCGACGACCTCCCGCCCGTACTGCTCCTCCAGGCGACGGACGACGGGGCCACCCCCGTGGCGGGCGCCTACGCGCTGCGCCGCGCACTGGGCGGCTCCCGACTGGTCGTGGAGGAGGGAGGCGGCAACCACGGGGTCACCCTCAGCGGGAACGCCTGCCTCGACCGCCATCTGTCCGACTACCTGGCCACCGGGCGGGTGCCGGACGGTTCCGGTACCGGGGCGGACGCGGTGTGCGCGCGTCTTCCCGAACCCGCACCGCGGGCCCCGCGCGGCTCCGCCGCCGCCCGGGGCGCCGCCCTGCACGGACTGCTCGGGTTCCGGGGCTGACCGGGGGCGCCCGTCGGGCCCGGGAACAGGTGGGTGAGGATGGCGACATGACCAGCCATCTCACCCGCCTGCCCGCACCCGACGGGGTCTTCCCCGCCACCGCCTACACCCATGTCGTCCTGGGGACCGGACGGTTCGTGGCGATCTCCGGCCAACTGGCCCTCGGCGAAGGGGGGCGCCTGGTCGGCGAGGGCGACCCGGTCGCCCAGGCCCGTCAGGTGTTCACCAACCTCGGCCGCTGCCTGGCCGCCGCGGGCGCCACCTTCGACGACGTCGTGAAGCTCACCTACTTCATGGTGGACATCGCCCAGCTGGACGCGGTCCGCACGGTGCGCGGCGAGTTCCTCGACCCGGCCCGACTGCCCGCGAGTTCAGCCGTCCAGGTCGGCGCGCTGGTCGCCCCGGAGTTCCTGATGGAGATCGAGGCGTACGCCGTCGTCGCCGATCCCGGCGCGCCCGTCACCGACGGCTGACGGCCCCGGCACGGTTCAGTCGGTCAGTTCCAGCGCCCGTTGCGCCGCCCCGGTCAACGCCGGACGCGCACGGGCCGCCCGCAGCACCGGGCGGGCCCGCGGGTCCGCCAGCTCGCCCAGCCCCTCCACACAGGCGAGGGCCACCGCACGGTACGGGTCGTCCGGGCTCAACCGGCGCTCCAGCGCGGTGATCAGCGCGGGCACCGACTCGGGGGCGCGCAGGGCGACCAACAGGCGCACGGGGTGCAGTGCGTACGCCACGCGCAGTTCATTGGTGGCGAGCGCCGCCGCCGCCCGGGCGGTGCGCGGGTCGGCGAGCCGGGCCAACGCGGTGGCGGCGCTCGCGCACCGCGCGGGATCACGGTGGTTGAGCAGCAGCACCAGCGACTCGAAGGCACGCCGGTCGCCGGCGCCGCCGAGCCGGAAGGCGGCCAGCTCACGGGCCCACAGGGGCTGGCCCGGCGCGGTCAGCACCGCGGCCAACACCTCGGGGTCACCGGTTGCGGTGAGCGGCCCGAACGGATCCGCCCCGCCGGACTCCTTGCACAGACGTTCCGTGAGCGCTCGCAACTCTTCGTCCATGCCCACGAGCCTATCGATGCAGTGGGTCACCGCACAGTCGCCATCGGTGACCGGAATGCCGCATCCCCGAGGGCTAGCGCGCTCATTACTCGCGAGTTAAGCTCATTCGAGCGGGACGAACTCCCGTGTACGGCTTCCGGTGGCCTGGTGACGCAGCCGGCGGGAGTGCGGTCGGTTCGGCGACCGGTGGCCCGGTGACGGCACGTCATCCGCCGCCGGACGTCTCCTCACGGCGCGGCTCGGGACAGGGCGCGCCGCTCCCCTCCCCGGGCCTGCCCTCGCGGCCCGGGACGCACGTCACCCCTTCCCTCCCTGGAGTCCCCTCGATGGCAACTCCCGCGTCCCCCCTGTCCCCCCTGTCCCCCGCACCCCTCCCCTCCCCCTCTCCCCGCTCTCTCGGCTCTCCCGACGCGCCCGGTTCCCGTCCGCTGCGCAAGGTGGCCGTCATCGGCCTCGGCACCATGGGCACCGGAATCGCCGAGGTGCTGACGCGCGCCGGGCGCGAGGTCGTCGGCGTGGACCTCACCGACGAGCTCGTGGCGCGGGCCGTCAGCACCTTGGCGGCGTCCACCGCCCGCGCGGTGCGCCGCGGGCGGCTCAGCGAACCCGAACGCTCCGACGCACTCGCCCGGTTCCGGGCCACCACCGATCTGCGGGCCGCCGCCGATGCGGACCTCGTCATCGAGGTCACCCCGGAGGCCTACGAGACCAAACAGCAGGTGATCCGGGCGCTCGACGCGGTCGTGGCCCCCGATGCCGTCCTCGCGACCGGCACCAACGCGCTGTCGGTGACGCGGCTCGCCGCCGGGTCCGCCCGCCCCGAACGCCTCCTCGGACTGCACTTCTTCAACCCGGCGCCCGCGATGCGACTGGTCGAGGTGGTCTCCTCGGTGCTCACCGCACCCGCCGCCGTGGCCGCCGTCACGGACCTCGTGGTGGAACTCGGCAAGGAACCCGTCGCGGTGGGCGACCGCCCCGGGTTCGTCGCCGACGGGCTGCTGTTCGGCTACCTCAACCGGGCAGCCGCCATGTACGAGTCGAAGTACGCCAGCCGCGAGGACATCGACGCGGCGATGCGGCTCGGCTGCGGACTGCCCATGGGGCCGCTCGCCCTGCTCGACCTGATCGGCGTCGACACCGCCCGCACCGTGCTGGAGGCCCTGTACGCGGCCTCCGGCGACCGGCTGTACGCGCCCGCCCCGGTCCTCGGGCAGCTCGGCGCGGCGGGCCTGACGGGGCGCAAGACGGGCCGCGGCTTCTACACCTACGCGGAGCGCGGTGGCGCCGCGGTGGTCCCCGACGCCCTCACTCCCGGACTGCCGGGTCCGCGTACCGCCGCCGGGCGGCCCGTGCGGTCCGTGGGGGTGGCCGGGTCGGGGACCATGGCCTCCGGGATCGCCGAGGTCTTCGCCGGGGCCGGGTACGAGGTGGTGCTCGCCGCCCGGAGCCGGTCGAAGGCCGAGGCCGCCCGGACCCGGATCGGTGCCTCCCTGGACCGCTCGGTCGCCCGGGGCCGGACCTCCGCCGAGGCCGCCGCCCTGGTGCTGGACCGGATCACCCCCGCCGGCGGGTACGAGGCGTTCGCCCCGGTGGACCTCGTGGTCGAGGCCGTCGCCGAGGACCTGGGGGTCAAACAGCGGCTGTTCGGCGTGCTGGACGGGGTGTGCCGGCCGGGTGCGGTGCTCGCCACCACCACCTCGTCGCTGCCCGTCATCGCCTGCGCCCGGGCCACCGACCGGCCCGAGGACGTCATCGGGATGCACTTCTTCAACCCGGCGCCGGCGATGAAGCTGGTCGAGGTCGTGCGGACGGTGCTGACCGCGGACGACGTGCACGCGACCGTCCGGGAGGTCTGCGGCGGCATCCGCAGGCACCCCGTGGACTGCGGTGACCGGGCCGGGTTCATCGTGAACGCCCTGCTGTTCCCGTACCTCAACGACGCGGTGAAGATGGTGCAGGAGCACTATGCGACCCCCGACGACGTCGACGCCGCGATGAAGCTGGGCGGGGGCTATCCGATGGGGCCGTTCGAGTTGCTGGACGTGGTCGGGCTCGATGTCTCGCTGGCCATCGAGAAGGTGCTGCACGCCGAGTTCCGGGACCCGGGCCTCGCCCCGGCGCCGCTGCTGGAGCACCTGGTGGCCGCGGGCTGCCTGGGTCGCAAGTCGGGGCGCGGCTTCCGCGAGCACGCCCGTCGCTGAGCCGTCGGGCGGCGGCCCGACCGCCCACGGGAGCCGGCCGGTTCGGGCGGGGCGGGCCCGGTGGCGGGCGGGGTCGCGTCCGCCCCGCCCGCCGCCCCCGCGCGCTGCTCGCGTCCGCGTTGCGCGGGGAGCGGGGACGTGCGCGCCCGTGCGTGGGGATGGAGTACGTTCGTGGCATGTCCCAGTCCGCGGATTCCGCCCGCCGTGCACCCCGCTCGTCCACGCCCGACGCACCCGAGAGCGCGGCCGGGAGCCGTGCCGCCGCCCAGCGGCTCAAGATGCGCCGGGAGCTGGCAGCGGCAGCCATGGAGCTGTTCGCGACGAAGGGGTACGAGGCCACGACGGTCGACGAGATCGCGGCGGCGGCGGGGGTCGCGCGGCGGACCTTCTTCCGGCACTTCCGGTCCAAGGAAGAGGCGATCTTCCCCGATCACGACGACACCCTGATCCGGGCCGAGGCCGTGCTCAACGCGGCCCCGCCGCACGAACATCCGCTCGACACGGTGTGCCGCGGGATCAAGGAGGTCATGAAGATGTACGCCGCCTCGCCCGCGGTGTCCGTGGAGCGCTACCGGCTCACCCGGGAGGTGCCCACCCTGCGGGAGCGGGAGATCGCCTCCGTGGCCCGCTACGAGCGGTTGTTCACGCGTTATCTGCTGGCCCACTTCGACGAGCAGGCGCACCACCACGGCAATGACGACCCGCTGCTCGCCGAGGTGGCCGCGTCCGCGGTGGTGACCGCGCACAACCACGTGCTGCGGCGGTGGCTGCGGGCCGGCGGCGAGGGGGACGTCGAGGGACAGTTGGACCACGCCTTCGCCATCGTCCGTCGGACGTTCGGCACCGGGATCGGCTCGGGCCGCAGTACGGCGGTGTCGACCGCCGAGGGCACCGAGGGTCAGGTGCTGGTGGCCGTCGCCCGCACCGACGCGCCGTTGGACGAGGTCATGCGGACCATCGAGCACGCGCTGCGCCATCCCGCGGGCGACTGAGCACACGACGTCCCCCGGCGGGACCCGCACGGCCCTGGTGACACCCGACGAGGGGTGTCACCAGGGCCGTGCGCGTTTCCCGTGCCCATGGGGTACCCGGGCGGCCGAGCGATCGCCTGCCTGACCGGCTGAGCGGGGACCAACGATCGATCATCGCTCATCTGAGGGAAACATCAGCCAGATGAGACCAACTCTTGGCACGCAGTGTCTTGCTATGCGGCACGGGGTGCCAATACCGTGAAGTGGTCCGGGCGGTCGACGACACGGGATTCCCCGTACGTCGACTGTCCCCACGAGCACCCGCTCGTGCGCCCGGACGCCTGCGTCACAGGCAGCACCTTCGGCGCCACCCGCGCCCCACGCACCTCCGCCGGACCGACGGCAGCCCCACGCACCTCACCCGCCCCGCCCCGGGGCCCCCGAGCGTTCCCCGCATTCCCTCTCGTGTTCTCCGCCCCGCGGGGAACACCGCTTCGCCGGAGGCAACACCGTGAAGGAAATCCTGGACGCGATCCAGTCGCCGGACAGCACGGCCGCCGACTTCGCCGCCCTGCGCATCCCGGACTCGTACCGCGCGGTCACCGTGCACCAGGACGAGACCGAGATGTTCGCGGGCCTCAGCACCCGGCAGAAGGACCCGCGCGACTCGCTCCACCTGGACGAGGTGCCGGTGCCCGAACTGGGCCCGGGCGAGGCCCTGGTGGCCGTGATGGCCTCCTCGGTGAACTACAACACCGTGTGGACGTCGATCTTCGAACCGCTGTCCACCTTCGGCTTCCTGGAGCGGTACGGCAGGCTGTCCGAGCTGACCCGACGCCACGACCTGCCGTACCACGTCATCGGCTCGGACCTCGCGGGCGTGGTGCTGCGCACCGGACCCGGGGTCAACGCCTGGCGCCCCGGGGACGAGGTCGTCGCGCACTGCCTCTCGGTCGAACTGGAGAGCTCCGACGGGCACAACGACACCATGCTCGACCCCGAACAGCGCATCTGGGGCTTCGAGACGAACTTCGGGGGGCTCGCCGAGATCGCCCTCGTCAAGTCCAACCAGCTGATGCCCAAGCCCGCCCACCTCAGCTGGGAGGAGGCGGCGGCTCCCGGCCTGGTCAACTCCACCGCCTACCGGCAGTTGGTCTCGCGCAACGGGGCGGGCATGAAACAGGGCGACAACGTCCTCATCTGGGGCGCGAGCGGAGGGCTCGGCTCCTACGCGACCCAGTTCGCGCTGGCCGGCGGCGCCACCCCGATCTGCGTCGTCAGCAGTCCCGAGAAGGCGGAGATCTGCCGCGCCATGGGCGCCGATGCGATCATCGACCGGGACGCCGAGGACTACCGCTTCTGGCGCGACGAACACGAGCAGGACCCGCGCGAGTGGAAGCGCTTCGGCCAGCGCATCCGTGAGCTCACCGGGGGCGAGGACGTCGACATCGTCTTCGAACACCCCGGCCGGGAGACCTTCGGCGCTTCCGTCTACGTCACCCGCAAGGGCGGCACCGTCGTGACCTGCGCCTCGACCTCCGGCTACCAACACACCTACGACAACCGCTACCTGTGGATGTCGCTGAAGCGGATCATCGGCTCGCACTTCGCCAACTACCGCGAGGCGTGGGAGGCCAACCGGCTCGTCGCCAAGGCGAAGATCCACCCCACGCTGTCCCGGGTGTACGCGCTGGAGGACACCGGGCAGGCCGCGTACGACGTGCACCGCAACCTCCACCAGGGCAAGGTCGGCGTGCTGTGCCTGGCACCCGAGGAAGGGCTCGGCGTGCGCGACGGGGAGACCCGCGCCCGGCACCTCGACGCCATCAACCGCTTCCGGAACGTCTGAGCGCGGGAAGGGAGCGCACGCATGACCGAGCGATCCAAGGACCGGCCGTGGCTGATGCGGACGTACGCGGGCCACTCCACCGCCGAGGCGTCCAACGAGCTGTACCGGCTGGGCCTGTCCAAGGGCCAGACCGGTCTTTCGGTGGCGTTCGACCTGCCGACGCAGACCGGCTACGACCCGGATCACGTGCTCGCCCGCGGTGAGGTCGGACGGGTCGGGGTGCCGGTGTCCCACCTCGGGGACCTGCGGCGGCTGTTCCGGGACATCCCGCTGGAGCGGATGAACACCTCCATGACGATCAACGCCACCGCCATGTGGCTGTTGGCCCTCTACCAGGTGGTCGCCGAGGAACAGGGCGCCGACCTCACCGCGCTCCAGGGCACCACGCAGAACGACATCGTCAAGGAGTACCTGTCGCGCGGGACGCACGTCTTCCCGCCCGGCCCCTCGCTCCGACTGACCACGGACATGATCGCGTACACCGTCCGGTACCTCCCCCGGTGGAACCCCATCAACATCTGCTCGTACCACCTCCAGGAGGCGGGTGCGACGCCCGTCCAGGAGATCGCGTACGCCATGAGCACCGCGATCGCCGTGCTGGACGCGGTGCGCGCCGGCGGGCAGGTGCCCGAGGAGGAGTTCGGCGACGTCGTGGCACGGATCTCCTTCTTCGTGAACGCAGGCGTCCGCTTCGTCGAGGAGATGTGCAAGATGCGCGCCTTCGGCCGGATCTGGGACCGGGTGGCCCGGGACCGGTACGGCGTCACGGACCCCAAGAAGCGGCGGTTCCGCTACGGCGTGCAGGTCAACTCGCTCGGCCTGACGGAGGCCCAGCCCGAGAACAACGTGCAGCGGATCGTGCTGGAGATGCTGGCCGTGACGCTGTCGAAGGACGCCCGGGCCCGGGCCGTGCAGCTGCCCGCGTGGAACGAGGCCCTGGGGCTGCCCCGGCCCTGGGACCAACAGTGGAGCCTGCGCATCCAACAGGTGCTGGCCCACGAGTCGGACCTGCTGGAGTACGAGGACCTGTTCGCCGGTTCGCACGTGGTCGAGGAGAAGGTGATCGCCCTGACCGCCGAGGCGCTGGCGGAGATGGACCGGATCGAGGAGATGGGCGGGGCGATGGCCGCCGTCGAGTCGGGTTATCTGAAGGGGCGCCTGGTGGCCTCGCACGCCGAGCGCCGGGCCCGGATCGAAGCGGGCACCGAGAAGATCGTCGGGGTCAACGTCTTCGCGACGAGCGAGCCGAATCCGCTGACGGCCGATCTGGACACGGCCGTCCAGTCGGTCGACCCGGCGGTGGAGGCCCAGGCGGTGGCCGCACTGCGCGCCTGGCGGGACACCCGCTACCAGCCGCCCTTCAACCATCCGAGGCCCTGCAAGGCGCTGGAACGGCTCAAGACGGCCGCGGCCGGCACGGACAACCTCATGGAGGCCACCCTGGAGTGCGCCCGCGCCGGGGTGACCACCGGGGAGTGGGCCGGGGCGCTGCGGGAGGTGTTCGGGGAGTTCCGGGCACCCACCGGCGTGTCGTCGGCCCCGGTCGCGGTGAGCGCCGAGGCGGGCACCCCGCTGGCCCTGGTGCGCACCCGGGTGGCCCGGACCGCCGCGGACCTGGGGGCGGGCAAGCTGCGGCTGCTGGTCGGCAAGCCGGGCCTGGACGGGCACTCCAACGGCGCCGAGCAGATCGCCGTGCGCGCCCGGGACGCCGGTTTCGAGGTGGTCTACCAGGGCATCCGGCTCACCCCGGAACAGATCGTGGCCGCGGCGCTCGCCGAGGACGTGCACTGCGTGGGCCTGTCGATCCTGTCCGGGTCGCACACCGCGCTGGTCCCCGACGTACTGGAGCGGATGCGGGCGGCCGGGGCCGCGGAGGTGCCGGTGATCGTCGGCGGGATCATCCCGAACGGCGACGCCGAGCAGCTGCGGCAGGCCGGAGTGGCCGCCGTGTTCACCCCGAAGGACTTCGGCATCACCGAGATCATCGGCCGTATCGTCGACGAGATCCGCACAGCGAACGAGCTAGCCCCCCTGGAGGTCCCCGCATGACCGCCCCCGTCAACCGACTGCGTCCGCGCCGCTCCTGCCTGGCGGTGCCGGGTTCCAATCCGCGGTTCCTGGAGAAGGCCCAGCAGCTCCCCGCCGACCAGGTGTTCCTGGACCTGGAGGACGCCTGCGCACCGCTCGCCAAGCCGGCCGCCCGGCACACGATCGTCACGTTCCTCAACGAGGGCGACTGGAGCGGCAAGACCCGGGTGGTGCGGGTCAACGACTGGACGACCGAGTGGACCTACCGCGACGTCGTGACGGTGGTCGAGGGCGCCGGCCAGAACCTCGACTGCATCATGCTGCCGAAGGTGCAGGACGCCCAGCAGATCGTGGCGCTGGACCTGCTGCTGACACAGATCGAGAAGACCATGGGCTTCGAGGTCGGACGGATCGGCATCGAGGCGCAGATCGAGAACGCCCGGGGCCTGCTGAACGTCGACGCCATCGCCGCGGCCTCGCCCCGGCTGGAGACGATCGTCTTCGGCCCCGCGGACTTCATGGCCTCCATCAACATGCGGACGCTGGTCGTCGGCGAGCAGCCGCCGGGGTACCCGGCGGACGCCTACCACTACATCCTGATGCGCATCCTGATGGCCGCCCGGGCGCACGACCTCCAGGCGATCGACGGCCCCTACCTCCAGATCCGCAACGTGGACGGCTTCCGGGAGGTCGCGGGCCGGGCCGCGGCGCTCGGCTTCGACGGCAAGTGGGTGCTGCACCCCGGGCAGGTGGAGGCGGCGAACGAGGTGTTCTCGCCCGCGCAGGAGGACTACGACCACGCCGAGCTGATCCTCGACGCCTACGCCCACCACACCTCCGAGGCGGGCGGGATGAAGGGGTCGGCGATGCTCGGCGACGAGATGATCGACGAGGCGTCCCGCAAGATGGCCCTGGTGATCGCGGGCAAGGGCCGGGCCGCCGGACTGTCCCGCACCTCCGCCTTCGAAGCACCCCGGGGGTGAGCGCGATGCAGTTCGGCCGCACCTACGAGGAGTTCGAGGTCGGCGCCGTGTACAAGCACTGGCCCGGCAAGACGGTCACGGAGTACGACGACCACCTGTTCTGTCTGCTCACCATGAACCACCACCCGCTGCACCTGGACGCCCACTACGCCGAGCGGGCGACCGACTTCGGTCGGAACGTGGTCGTGGGCAACTACGTCTACTCCCTGCTGCTGGGCATGTCGGTGCCGGACGTGTCGGGCAAGGCGATCGCGAACCTGGAGGTCGAGTCGCTGCGCCACGTCGCGCCGACGTTCCACGGGGACACGATCTACGGGGAGACGACCGTCCTCGGCAAGACCCCGTCACGGTCGAAGGGCGACCGGGGCGTCGTCCAGGTGGAGACCCGGGGGCACAAGCAGGACGGCACGCTGGTGTGCGTGTTCCGCCGCAAGGTCATGGTGCCCACGCGGGCCCACGTCGCGGAGCGCGGCGGTGAACAGCCGGGCCGCCCCGTACCCCTCGACCCGACCCAGAAGCCGCAGGAGAAGTGACGCCATGAGCCGACTCGCCCAGACCCACGGCCTCACCGAGGTCCAGCAGGAGATCCTGGCGACCGTCCGGGAGTTCGTCGACAAGGAGATCATCCCGGTCGCGACGGAACTGGAGCACCGCGACGCCTACCCGCAGGAGATCGTCGACGGCCTGCGGGAACTGGGCCTCTTCGGGCTGATGATCCCCGAGGAGTACGGGGGCCTGGGCGAGTCACTGCTCACGTACGCGTTGTGCGTGGAGGAGATCGCCCGCGGCTGGATGTCCGTCTCGGGGATCGTCAACACCCACTTCATCGTCGCGTACATGATCAAGCAGCACGGCACGCCGGAACAGCGGGAGCACTTCCTTCCCAGGATGGCGACCGGCGAGGTGCGCGGGGCCTTCTCCATGTCGGAGCCGGGGCTCGGCTCGGACGTCTCGGCGATCACCTCCCGGGCGGTGCGGGACGGCGAGGAGTACGTCCTGGACGGGCAGAAGATGTGGCTCACCAACGGGGGCACCGCGAACCTGGTCGCCGTGCTGGTGCGCAGTGACGAGGGACACCCGGAGGGGACCGCTCCGCACCGTTCGATGACGACCTTCCTCATCGAGAAGGAACCCGGGTTCGGGGAGGTCAGGCCGGGCCTCACCATCCCCGGGAAGATCGAGAAGATGGGGTACAAGGGCGTCGACACCACTGAGTTGATCATGGATGGCCTGCGCATTCCGGCCAATCGCGTCCTGGGGGGTGACACCGGCCGCGGCTTCTACCAGATGATGGACGGCGTCGAGGTCGGGCGGGTGAACGTCGCCGCGCGTGGCTGCGGGGTCGCGCACCGTGCTTTCGAGTTGGGCGTTTCTTACGCACAGCAACGGCACGCATTCGGAAAGCCGATCGCCGAGCACCAGGCCATCCAGTTCAAGCTGGCCGAGATGGCTACCAAGGTCGAGGCCGCCCATGCGATGATGGTGAACGCAGCGCGCAAAAAGGACTCCGGGGAACGAAACGACCTTGAGGCAGGGATGGCGAAGTACCTCGCCTCCGAGTACTGCAAAGAGGTCGTGGAGGACGCCTTCCGGATCCACGGCGGCTACGGCTTCTCCAAGGAGTACGAGATCGAGCGCCTCTACCGTGAGGCCCCGATGCTGCTGATCGGCGAAGGAACCGCGGAAATCCAGAAGATGATCATCGGGCGCAGGCTGCTTGAGGAGTATCGACTTCACGGGTGAGCATCGGGTCGGTTGCCCCGATAAGGGTGGTTTCTTCGAGAAGAACGTCACATCCTGTCCACCTTGTTCGGGCTCCGACTCGGCTTCCTGGCTTGCCCAGTTGCGGCCCGCAACCGATACGATCGCGGTACAGCCGCCGTCCCCCGTACAGCGCGGCAATCATCCGCTACGAAGGTCATCCATGCCCGACAGCCAAATCTCTGCACCTCGCGGCCGGGTCCGCCTCGCTCGCGGAGCGTCGCCGTGGCTCCTGCCGACCGTCGCCACCGCTGCCCTCAGCCTGGCCCGGTCGCGTCGCTCCTCGAAGGCGGCCGTCATCGCCGTGCCGGCCACCGCGCTCGCGGCCGGCATGCTCTGGTTCTTCCGCGACCCCGAGCGCGAGATCGCCCAGGGCCGGGTCATCTCCCCCGCCGACGGAGTGGTGCAGAGCATCATGCCGTGGAAGGACGGACGGACCCGGGTCGCGATCTTCATGAGCCCGCTCAACGTCCACGTCAACCGTGCCCCCCTCTCCGGCACGGTGACGTCGGTCGAGCACATCCCGGGCGGGTTCGTTCCGGCGTTCAACAAGGAGAGCGAGAACAACGAGCGCGTCGTCTGGCACTTCGACACCGAGCTGGGCGACATCGAGATGGTGCAGATCGCCGGAGCGGTCGCGCGCCGCATCGTGCCTTACGTGCCGCAGGGCACCAAGGTCGAGCAGGGTGACCGGATCGGACTGATCCGCTTCGGCTCGCGCGTCGACATCTACCTGCCCGAGGGCGTGGACGTGGATGTCGAGGTCGGACAGAAGACAACCGCGGGGGTGACTCGCATTGACCGTGATTGATCCCGAGACCTCGCCTCCGGCCCAACCCGGCTGGGTGCCGGAGGCCGAGGCGTCCGAGGGGCCCGACGGCGCGGAGGACGATGCGGAGGACATGCCGCTGTCCCTGCGGTTGTCGATAGCGGACACCCTCACCCTCGGTAACGCCACCTGTGGCTTCATGGCGGTGTACTTCACCACCACGGGCATCCTGATCCCGCACCTCACCGGCAGCGACGAGTCCGGCATGGCCCGGCACTCCGCCGCCACCGCGGTGATCCTGATGCTGTGCGCGGCGGTCTTCGACCTCTTCGACGGTCTCGTGGCCCGCAAGCTGCGGTCGTCGCCGATGGGGGCGGAGCTGGACAACCTCTCCGACCTGATCAGCTTCGGCCTCGCCCCCGCGTACTTCGTGCTCGTCTACGGCATGGTCGCCGACGACGCGTACCAGAAGGTCGCTGCGGTCGGGGCGATCGTGGTGTTGCTGGCGGTGGTGCTGAGACTCGCCCGGTTCTCGTGCGTGACCGTGCGGGAGGGCGTGTTCCAGGGCATGCCCAGCCCCTTCGGGGCGCTGACCGTGGTGTCCATCGTGCTGCTCGGCCTGCCCTTCTTCGCGACGCTGCTCGCGATCGTGGGCACCGCGTGGCTGATGGTGAGCCGGGTCGAGTACCCGAAGCCACGGGGATGGACCGCGGTGGCGATGCTGTCCTGGATCGTGCTGAGCATGGGGTTGCTGGCGGCCTGGGCGTTCGACGCGCCGGAGGGCCTGCTGCTGCTCCAGACCGGCTGCGCGCTCCAGCTCGTGATGGGAGCGGTGATCCCGCTCTTCGCGACCGCTCGTCGGGTGAACAACTTCCGTGACAATCGGCGTGAGGCTCGTGCGCACATGCCGTAGCGGCGGCCAGTAGGTAACGGGTGTGGCCTCCCGGTCCTCGCGACCGGGGGGCCACACCCGTTTTCCGGTGCGGGTCGCGACCGGTCACCCGCGCCGTTCCCCGCGCCCCTCACGGGGCCCACCGGCCGAGCCTTCCCTGCGGGTGCCGGGTGGTTGCCCGCGCCCCTGACGGGGCCCACCGGTCGGGTCTTCCCTGCGGGACCGCGGGGGTTGCTCGCGCCGTTCCTCGCGCCCCTGATGGGGCGCCCTGGAGGGGGACGGGGTGGCCTGCGCGGGTGGGGGTAGTCCTCCGGGGGGGGCGGACGGGCGGCGGCGGGCCCGATAAGGGGCGCGGGGAACTGCGCGAATCCACAGCGCACGCCCGCCTAGCAGCGCACCCGCACGGGAACGCACCCCGAGGGGCGCGGGGGACTGCGCGGCGCGGCTCACCTGGGACGGGGATGATTCCCCCCATAGTGGGGCACGATGAGCGTAGAGACAGAGGCCACCGCCCCACAGGACGACGAGAACACCGCACCCGACGCGGTAGTGGTCGGCGTAGGAGTCCTCGTCGTCCTCGGCGTGGTCAGCTGGGCCGCGATCGGCAAGAAGTCCTTCGACACCGTTTCGAGCACCGCGCTGGACTGGGTCCTCGCCAACTTCGCCTGGCTGTTCGTGATCGCCGCGGACGTCTTCCTCGTGCTGTGCGTGGTGCTCGCCCTCTCCCGGTTCGGGCGCGTCAAACTGGGGGCCGACGACAGCGAACCCGAGTTCACCAGCCTGGCGTGGATCGCGATGATGTTCAGCGCGGGCATGGGCATCGGGCTGATGTTCTACGGCGTGGGGGAACCGCTCACCCACTACCTGAACCCGCCGCCGGCCAGCGGGGTGGAGCCGCGGACGGGGGCCGCCGCCCAGGTCGCGCTGGAGTACTCGTTCTTCCACTGGACGCTGACGCCCTGGGCGATCTACGGGATCGCCGGCCTCGCCCTCGCCTACGCGGGCTTCCGCAAGGGCCGCGGCAACCGCCTCAGTTCGGTCTTCGTGCCGTTGCTCGGGGAGCGCCGGGCGGACGGCTGGCCGGGGCGGGTGATCGACCTGCTCGCGGTGTTCGCGACGGTGTTCGGCACGGCGACGAGCCTCGGCGTCGGCACGCTCCAGGTCGCGACGGGCCTCGGGCTGACCGCGGGGATCAAGGACTCGACGACCCTGCAACTGCTCATCGTGGTGGTGCTGTCGGCGGCGTTCGTGATCTCGGCGTTCTCGGGGCTCCACAAGGGAGTGAAGTGGCTGAGCACCCTCAACATCGTGCTCGCCGCCTGTCTGATGGTCTTCGTCTTCCTGTTCGGCCCGACGGTCTACATCCTGGACGCCATCCCCGCGAGCCTCGGCGGTTACCTGCACGAACTGCTGCCCCTGGCGACCCGCACCGGTGCCTTCACGGACAGCGAGTGGCTGGGTGCCTGGACCATCTTCTACTGGGCGTGGTGGCTGTCCTGGGCGCCCTTCGTGGGGACGTTCATCGCACGGATCTCGCACGGCCGCACGATCCGTGAGTTCCTGGTGGGGGTGCTGCTGGTGCCCAGCGGGGCCACCGTCATCTGGTTCTGCGTCATGGGCGGGACGGGCATCCGGCTGGACGAGACCGGCCGGGTCGACATGGCGGCGAAGGTCGAGGAGGGCGCCGAGGCGTCGCTGTTCGCGATGCTCGAAGCGCTGCCGCTCGGTTCGATCACCGCCTGGGTGGCGATGCTGCTGGTCATGACGTACTTCGTCACCAGCGCGGATTCCGCCTCGCTGGTGATGGGGTCGCTGACCAGCCGGGGAACGCTGCACCCGCGGACCTGGCTGGTCGTGACGTGGGGGGTGCTGATGGCGGCGGTGGCGGCGGTGCTGCTCGTCGCCGGCGGACTCGAATCGCTCCAGACCGCGACCATCCTGGTGGCGGTGCCGTTCGTGGTGGTGATGCTGGTGCTGTGCTGGGCCCTGGTGACGGAACTGCGGACGGACCCGGGGGCCGGGTTCCCCCGACAGCAGCGGTTGCACGGCTTGCGGGACGCGGTGCGGGCGATGGTCGGGGAGGCGATCTCCGAGGCGGGGCCCGAACGGCACCGGCGGTTGCGGCGGCTGGCCCGCCGGGAGCCGGGGCCGGACGAGCCCGGTCCGGACGCCTGAGGCCCCGCGGGTCGCTCCGTCAGAACAGGGCGGCCGTGCCCGTACCCCGTTCGAAGTCGAGCAGGCGCTGCTTGCGGGGCAGACCGCCGCCGTAACCGGTGAGGTTGCCGTTCGCCCCGATGACCCGGTGGCAGGGGACGATCACGCTGATCGGATTCTTGCCGTTGGCGAGGCCCACGGCGCGCGACGCCGACGGATTGCCTAGCGCCTCGGCCAACTCCCCGTAGGTGCGGGTCTCGCCGTACGGGATCGTGAGGAGTTCTTCCCAGACGGACCGTTGGAAGGGCGTGCCGTCGAGTCGTAGGGGCAGGTCGAACTCGGTCAGGTCGGCCGAGAAGTACGCGTCGAGTTGGCGGGTCGCCTCGGCGAAGGGTCCGGGGTCGCGGTCGCCGAAGGACTCCTGGGGTGGGCGGTGCCGCTGGTCGGTCATGTACACCCCGCTGAGGACGCCTTCGGTGGCGACCAGGGTCAGCGTGCCGTACGGGCTGTCGATGTGGCTGTGGTGCTTGGTGGCGCTCATGGCCGGTGCTCCTGGTCGTGGCGGGTGCGGCGGTACGGGAGGGGTCGTCACCCGGGGAGGACGTTGATCGGGTGGTCGTCGGTCGCCCAGAGGTACTGCACCGCGTACGCGCGCCAGGGACGCCAGGCGGCGGCGCGGGAGGTGAGGGCGGCGGGGGTGGACGGCAGGCCAAGCCCTTCGGCGGCCCGGCGCACCCCCAGGTCGGTGGCGAGGAAGGCGTCCGGGTCGCCCAGCGCGCGCATGGCGATGACCTCGACGGTCCACGGCCCGAAGCCGGGCAGTGCGCCGAGCTGGGTGCGGGCCTTCGCCCAGTCGGACTCGGCGCCCAGCCGCAGCGAACCCTCGGCCAGCCGCGCGACGAGCGTCGTCAGGGTCGCCCGCCGGCTGCGCGGCAGGGCCAGCGCCTCGGGGTCCAGCGCGGCCAGCGCCTCGGGGGTGGGGAAGAGGTGGGTGAGGCCGCCCGCGGGGTCCTCGATCGGCTCGCCGTGCGCAAGGACCAACCGGGCCGCGTGGGTGCGCGCGGCCGCCGTCGAGACCTGCTGGCCGAGGACCGCCCGGACGGCGAACTCGGCCTCGTCGACGGTCCGCGGCACCCTACGGCCGGGGGCCCGGTCGATCAGGGGCGCGAGCAGCGGATCGGCGTGGAGTTGGGCGTCCACGGCGACCGGGTCGGCGTCGAGGTCCAGCAGTCGGCGGCAGCGGCTGATCGCGACGGTGAGGTCCCGCGGATCGGTGAGGGTCAGTCGGCAGCCGATGTGGTCCGGGTTCGGGGTGAGGGCGACCGTACCGTGCCCGTGGGGCAGTCGCAGGGTGCGGCGGTAGGCGCCCTCGTGCCACTCCTCCACCCCGGGCACCGCCGTCGCCGCCAGGTGGCCGAAGAGGTTGTCGGGGGTGAGGGGGGCTCGGAACGGCAACCGCAGGGACAGCGTGCCGGGCGCCCCGGCGACGGCCGGGCCGCGGCGTCGGGCCGCCTTGGCGCGCAGTTCGCTCGGCGCCAGCGCGAAGACCTCGCGGACGGTGTCGTTGAAGGTGCGGATGGAGGCGAACCCCGCGGCGAAGGCGATCTCGGCCATCGGCAGCGTGGTCGTCTCGATCAGTAGCCGTGCGGTCTGGGCCCGCTGCGCCCGGGCGAGGGCGAGGGGCCCCGCGCCCAGTTCGGCCAGGAGCTGGCGCTCGACCTGGCGGGTGCTGTAGCCGAGGTGCGCGGCGAGTCCCGGTACGCCCTCGCGGTCCACCAGGCCGTCGGCGATCAGCCGCATGGCCCGCGCGACGAGGTCCGCCCGCTGGTTCCACTCGGGTGATCCGGGGCTGGTGTCGGGACGGCACCGCTTGCACGCCCGGAAGCCCTCCTGCTGGCAGGCCGCCGCACTCGGGTAGAACACCATGTTCTCCGGCTTGGGCGGTACCACGGGGCAGCTCGGGCGGCAGTAGATCCGGGTGGTGAGCACGGCCGTGTAGAACCAGCCGTCGAAACGGCCGTCCTTGGACTGGACCGCTCTCACGCACCGCTCGGTGTCGGCGTGCATCGCGCTGTGCATGCCTCCAGCATCCGGGAGGCGCACCCACGGCGGCTAGCGAGAATTCGACATGGACGTTGCGCGGGGCGTCCGCCCCGGGACGGGCCTATCCGTCGCCGCGCACGCGGCTGCCGGGCAGACCGCCGCGGGCCACGAGGTACAGGGTGAACAGCAGCGCCAGCACCGCTCCGGCCCCGGTGAGCAGCCCGAAGCCGCCGGCGGCGACCAGCACTCCGGAGGCCAGTCCGCCGGAGGCACCGGCGATCAGCACACCGACGTCCATGAAGCCCTGGTAGGCGGCCCGACGGTCGGGCGGAGCGGCGTCGGTGACCATCGTCGTCCCGCTGACGAAGCCGAGGTTCCAGCCGATGCCGAGCAGGACCAGGGCGAGCGCCAGAGCGGGCGCCGAACCGGGCGGGGCGGCGGAGGCGAGGAGTGCGGCCCCGCACAGCACCACGGCCCCGAGGGCGGCGGTGGGGGTCCGTCCGGTCCGGTCGACCAGGTACCCGGAGAGCGGTGAGGAGAGGTACATCGCCCCCATGTGCAGTCCGATGACGAGCCCCGCGGTGCCCGTGGCGTGGCCGTGGTCGGTCATGTGTACCGGCGTCATCGTCATGATCGCGATCATCACGACCTGGCTGAGCACCATCACCGCCGCTCCGGCCACCATGCGCCGCAGGTCCTCGGGCGGGAGCCCCCGGAGCGTCGTTCGGCCACCACGGGGTCCGGTGGTCGCGTCCGGGGCCGGGCCGCCGGCCGTCGCGCGGGCCAGGAGCAGCGGATCGGGGCGCAGCAGGGCCCCGAGCACCAGCGCGGCGGCCAGGAAGGCGACGAACGCCAGCAGGAAGGGCCCGGACAGACGTGGCAGGTCCCAGGAGCGGGCGAGGTCTCCCGTCGCTCCGACGAGTCCCGGGCCGGCGATCGCCCCGGCGGCGGTGGCGAACAGTACGGTGCTGACCGCACGGCCGCGCCGGGCCGGCGCGGCGAGGTCGGCGCCCGCGTACCGGGCGAGCATGACCGAAGCGGTGCCGGCTCCGTACACGAGCAGTCCCAGGAAGAGCAGCGGCACGCTGTCCCAGGCGGTGGCGGCGACCACGACGAGGCTCCCGAGGGCGCCTATGCCGTAGCCGAGGGTGAGGCCGGGCCGTCTGCCCCAGCGCTGACAGGCCCGGCCGATCCCCGCGGCCCCCACTGCCGCGCCTATGGTGAACAGCGCGCTCGGCACCCCGGCGAGGCCGGTGGAGCCGAGCATCTCCTCGGCGAGCAGAGCGCCGACGGTGATTCCGGCCGCGAGGGCCGCGCCGTTCAGGATCTGGGTGGTCACCAGGACCGCGAGGACCCGCCGTTGCGCGGGGTGCTCGTCGTGGTCGGTGGTGACGTTCGATGCGGTGGGGGACGCCACTGGCTCGCTCCTCGTCGGGTGCGGGAGGGCGGTGGACGCGCCCCGGTCCTGATCGGCTACGCGGCGTGCGCCGAGCGCAACGCGGCGATGTCGGTCAGGGACAGGTCCATGCGGTCGCGGAGGAAGCGGACGATGGTCCAGTGCGCGACGGCCTCCTCCTCGAAGGGGCCGAACTCCTCGCAGTACAGCGGGATCCAGCGGAGCGCTTCCTCGATGGTCCGCTCGCGCCCGGGTTGCTCGGCGTACTCCTCGTAGCCGATGCTGCGGTGGTCGATGAAGACCCGGCCCGGCAGCCGCTCCTCACACAACGCCCGGTACTCCCGGGTCTGGAGGATGAGGTAGTGCCATATCTCGTCGATGTGCTGCTCCACGGGCAGGAAGAGACCTGCGAGTTCCGAGCGGTAACGGGAAACGAGGAACAGGTACCGCAGGCATTCGGCGACCTGCCGTTCGACGTCCTGTCGGGTCGCTCCCGTGTCCTTCACGAAATAGGTGACGACTTCTTCGTGCAGGGGCTCGCCGAGCAGACTTATGAGATCTGATTCCGTGATGCGCCGCCGCGTCTTCATCGTTCTCCAGTACGGGTGAGGGGTTCCGTCACCAGCCAGGCGTACTTTCCCGAGGGTCCCACCGGAATGTGATTGCGGTGCACGGCGTTGCAGCGCATTCCGGTCAGGTCTCCGACGAGTTTTTCCAGCGCCGACGTTTCGGACGGTTCGAGGGGGGTGTCGTCGAACGTGGTGAAGAGGAGTTGTACGTCTTCCGGGCCCTTGGTGCGCAGCTGGTAGAGGAAGACGCGGGATGACGCAGCGGCCACGCACTCGTCCAGGTCGCCTTGGGCCACCAGACCGGTCGGGGAATGCAGGAGCTCTTTCTCCCGGCCGCAGATGCGGACGACCTTCTCCGGGTCCGGGGTCCCGTCGAGGGTGCGCACGCAGTCGCCCGAGCGGTAGCGGACCAGCGGCATGTACGGATTGCGCACGCTCGTGACGATGAGGCTGAACAGGGTGCTCCCGGGGGCGATCGGGAGGAGTTCGAGGCTCATCCGGTCGAGGTACGGGTGGTACCGCCCGGCCTGGTCGCTGTAGTAGAGGTAGCCGAGTTCGGTGCTGCCGAAGAGGTCGATCACCGGGCGTCCGAGGCGGCTTTCGAGGAAGCGCCGGACGTTCAGCGGCGTGTACTCGTAGGCCGTGATCACGGTTTCCGGTCGGGGGAACGCCTCCCACACGTCCCACTGGACGGCTTTGCGCACCAGGTGGGCGAGGTGGTAGCCGGAGCAGTCCAGGTGGTACCAGCCCTCGGGGTGGGTGCTGCGCTCGTCCTGGATCTCGCCGACCATGCGCTCGACGTCGGCGCGCTCCCACAGGTCGGGGTCGAGCCGCTGGTTCAGGTAGACCGTACGGTCGTCGAGGCGGCGGTCCTCGAGGCCGGGCGCGGGGTCGGGCGACGTGCCGCGCTTCCTGGCGTTGACCCGGGCCACGTGTTCCGTGGCGAGCACGGTCGTCAGCGACACCCGCCGGCACCCCTCGCGCCAGGTCCTGGCGAGGTCGGGGTGGTCGCTCCACAGCCGGTAGTAGCTCTTGAGCAGGAAGTACGGCGGCCTGATGAGCTGCATGCGGGCGTGGTTGGTGCCCGTCGACAGGACGAACTCGGCTTCGCCGCGGTCCAGTGCGGTGGCCAGCCGGGGGGTCATCCAGTTCTCCGGGAACCCCTGGGCTATTTCTGGTTTCTCCAGGACGGGGAAGTGGCCGCGCGCAAAGGATTCCTGATAGATCGGAATGTCCCTGATGCAGTCGATCACGTCAGGGGCGGGCTGGCTGTCCATGTTCACCTTCGTGGGGTGCGGAACAGGGCAACAGAATGTGGCTGTCGAATGGACGGCAAGCCAGAAAAAACCCCGGACGACGACCGGCTGCTGCCGCCCGGGTGCTCGGTTTTCACGTCAGCGCCCGAAGGGGACCAACGTCAGGAAATACAGCCCGTCTTGGGCGCCGCGCTGATGCAGCCGCTCTTCGGCGTGGCGCTGATGCAACCAGTCTTGTCACCGGCCGTCGCGGAGTTGAGCGCGTTCCACGCCTGCCAGTTGTCGTCCTGGGCCATCTTCTTGATGAGCTGTTCCATTTCAACCTCCGGTGGGGGGCGAGCACGACCATGGCCGCGCTTTCGATGACTGGAAGCTAGAAGTCCGCAGCTATGCGTGTCAATGGAAACTGAAATGAGAAAACACTCATGGTCAGCGGGCCCGGGGAAGGGGAATGTGACCTGCCCCGGCAGCTTTCAGCCAGCACGGTCGGCCGGGGCCGGGCACGGGCTCATCCGGTCGCGTTCAGTCGCCGCCAGACGGCCTTGGCGGCGTTGTGCCCGGACATGCCGTGCACGCCCGGCCCGGGCGGGGTCGCGGACGAGCAGAGGAACACGGCGGGGTGGGGGGTGCGGTACGGTCGCAGACCGGTCCGGGGACGCAGCAGCAGTTGCAGTCCGTCGGCCGCGCCACAGGCGATGTCCCCGCCGATGTAGTTGGCGTTGCGGGCGGCGAGTTGCGGCGGGCCCGCCGTGGCGCGGGCGAGGATCCGGTCGCGGAACCCGGGGGCGAACCGCTCCAACTGGCGCTCGATGGCGTCGGTGAGGTCACCGTCCCAGCCGCTGGGGACGTGCCCGTACGCCCAGAAGACGTGTTTGCCCTCGGGCGCCCGGCTCGGGTCCACGAGGGACGGCTGTGCGGTGATCAGGAAGGGCGCCTCGGGCGCGCGGCCCTCCCGGGACGCGGCGCGCAGGGCGGCACCGATCTCCGCGCTGCTCGCACCGATCTGGACGGTCCCGGCGCGGCGCGGCGCCTCGGCGGTCCAGGGCACCGGTCCGTCCAGCGCGTAATCGATCTTGAAGGCGGCGGCGCCGTACCGGTAGCCGTCGTAGTAACGGCCGAGGCCGGCGATCCGGGCCAGGGCGAGCGGGGAGGTGTCGAAGACGTAGGCGCGGGCGGGCGGCAGGTCGTCCAGCCGCTTCACCTCGAAGTCGGTGTGGATCTGACCGCCGAGGTCCTTCAGATACGCCGCGAGGGCGTCGGAGATGCTCTGGGAGCCGCCCCGGGCGACCGGCCAACCGCCGGTGTGCGCGGCCAGCGCGAAGACCAGGCCGACGGCGCTGGTGGCGAGGCCCTCCAGCGGGGCGATGACATGGGCGACGAGCCCGGCGAACAGGGCCTTGGCCCGGTCGTCCTTGAAGCGCCGCATCAGCCAGGTGGAGGGCGGCAGTCCGACGAGGCCGAATCGGGCCAGGGTGACCGGATCGCGGGGCAGTGAGGTCAACGGCAGCGCCATGAAGTCCCGGAGGAGGGTGTCCCAGCGGGCCGCGAACGGGGTGACCAGACGCCGGTAGGCGCCGGCGTCCCGGGGGCCGAAGGAGGCGGCGGTCTCGGCGATGGAGCGGGACAGCACGGCCGCCGTGCCGTCGAGGAAGGGATGGGCCATGGGCAGCGGCGCGTGCAGCCACTCCAGCCCGTACCGCGCCAGGGGCATCGCCCCGAAGGCCGGGGAGGCGAGCCCCAGCGGGTGCACGGCCGAACAGGGATCGTGCCGGAAGCCGGGGAGCGTCAACTCCTCGGTGCGGGCACCGCCGCCCACCGTGTCCCGGGCCTCGAACACGGCTACGGAGGAGCCGCGCCGGGCCAGTTCGACGGCCGCGGTCAACCCGTTCGGCCCCGCACCCACGACGACCACGTCGAGCATCGACGGCATCTGGGGGACTCCTTCGTCAGCCGTTGGCCAGGGACGACCAGGATAGGCCCGGCCGTGCGGGCCGGACGGCGCTCAGGCACCCGCCCGCAGCAGCTCCAGGACGCGGGTGACGGTGGCGGCGTCACGGGCCGCCGTGAAGGGCAGGGTGTTGCCGCCGGCCAGTCGGAACGGGGTGCCGTCCAAGGTGGCGTGGCCGCCGCCGGCCTCCGCGACCAGTAGGAGGCCCGCCGCGTGGTCCCATGCGTTCTCCCAGGAGAACGCGACGGCGTCCAGCGCGCCCCGGGCGATGCGGAGGTACTCCAGTCCCGCGGAGCCGCAGTCACGCGAGGCCACTCCCTGGGTGTTCAGCCCGAGCAGGGCCCGCTTCTCCTTTGGGGTGGTGTAGTCGGGGTGGGACTTGGCGATGCGGAGGTCCGCACCGGGCTCGGGGGAACCGGCGGTCAGTCGGGCGCCGTTGAGGTGGGCGCCGCCGCCGCGGACCGCGACCGCCAACTCCCCGGCGACCGGCGCGTACGTCCACGAGGCGAGCAGTTCGCCGTGGTGCGCCAGGGCCACCAGGGTGCAGAAGCCGGGGTCGCCGTGGACGAACTGTTGGGTGCCGTCGACCGGGTCCACTATCCAGACCGGGGCGTCGCCCTGGAGCGCCTCATAGGTCGCGGGGTCTTCCGAAACGGCCTCCTCACCGACCACCACGGAGCCCGGGAGCAGGGCGGTGAGCGCGGCCGTCAGGTGCTTCTCGGCGAGTCGGTCGGCGACCGTGACCAGATCGTGCGGGCCCGCCTTCTCCACGATCTCGTCGAGGGCGAGGCGGCGGAAGCGGGGCATGATCTCGACCGCGGCGGCCTCGCGGACCGCGGCTTCCACCTGGGGGAGGTCATGGGCGAGGAATTCGTTGATCATGTGTCCATCGAAGCACGCGCCGCTGACATTCCGTACCCCGTTTCCGCACGCTGGGTGGATGTCCGGTGAACTCCGGGTGCCCGGCCGACCGACGGTTTCCGGTCACGGCGGGGCACTGGGGAGGGTGCGGGAGCGCCGGGGCACCGGAATCCGGGCTCAGGTGGGGCGCCACGGGGAGGTGCCGACCACATTGCGCGGGCCCACGTCCAGGGGGTCGTCGGGGGTCACCACCACCTCGGGCGCGTCGGACCCGGCCCGGATGCGCAAGGAGGGGACGTCCTCGGCGTTGGCGCGCCACATCACGTCGGTCACCGCGCTCTCGCCGCGCTCCAGCGTGAACGCGGTGGCGGGCGCCGCCGAGGGCGCCATGGGCACGACGTCCAGGTCGTCGACGACCCGGATGCCCGGGGGCTGCACGCCGTGCTCGTCGACCAGCCGGATGAGGGGGTGACCGTCGAGCGCGTACGGCTCGGAGTCGCAGTTGGTGAGGGTCACCGACATGGCCCGCAGCCCCATGGCCGAGCCCGTGTGCTCGGCCCGCAGACGGATGCCCGGGCCGTCGCAGGAGGCGCCGCTCGGTGCCCCGTCCGGCGCTGCGGAGGTATCGGCGGTGATGTCGTCGAGGGCGCTGGGGCCGGACGGGCGGCTCCCTGGCAGGGGCGCGAGGGTGCTGGGCGGCGCCGGTGAGTCGACCCCCAACGCGGGCTCCGTGGGGCGTCCGCTCGGGTGGCGCTCCCGCTCCAGCTCCGCCGACAGCCCGCAGCCGGGCAGCGCCGCCAGGGTCAGCAGGGTGACGGCCAGGCACCGGGGGGCGGATCGCCCTCGTATCGCGCTCATCCGCCCGATCATGGCACGCGCATCGCATGGAACGTGTCACGCCTGACAGACCGTTGGCCTCCCCCTCCTGCCCCCATCGCCATGCCCTGCTGCGCACTGTCGGCGACGGCGGACGACTCCTCGAACCCGCTTGGCCGACCGCCCCGGCCGGGCCGCATACGCTTCCCCCACCAGCGGCTTCGTCGCCCAGCCACCCCGACCGCGAGGAGACGGCACGTGAACGCCCACGGCACCCTGCCCGACGGCCGGAGTCCTGCCCTGCTCCCCGTCCACGGACACCGTCCCCCGCACGGGGCGACGGCCGCGGTCCTCCTCCTCCCCGGCGGCCGCGAAAACTCCCTCAAGCCGCCCGCCCGCCTCGACCCGCCCGCCCTGCGGATGCGGCCCTTCGCCACCGCCATCGCACACGCCACCGCACAGGCCCACGTCCTCGTCGCCCGGGTCCGCTACCGCCATCGCGGATGGAACGGGGACCGCGCCGACCCCGTGGCCGACACCCACCGTGCGCTCGCCGAACTCCGCACCCTGACCGGGCCGGTACCCGTCGTCCTCGTCGGGCACTCGATGGGCGCCCGCGCCGCGCTCCGCGCTGCGGAGGACCCCCAGATCGCCGGAGTCGTCGCCCTCGCGCCCTGGTGTCCACCCGGCGAACCCACCGCCCACCTCGAAGGGCGCACCGTCATCGCCCTCCACGACGAGCGCGACCGCGTCACGTCAGCGGCAGACACCTGGTCCTACCTCACCCGCGCCCAGCACGACGGCGCCCGGTCCATGGGCATCTCCATGCCCCACGGCGGCCACGCGATGATCCGCCACGCCCGCCAGTGGCACCGCACGACCGCACGACTCGCCGCGGCGCTCGTCGGACTCGCTCCCCTCCCCTCCACACCGCCGTGGAACGGGCGACCCCACACCTTGCGGTCCAGCGCGCCGCGGTCGACGCGCCGCTGAGGCCGGCCACCCGTCCGGGTCGCCGTCAGCACTCCTTCGTGGCCAGCTCTGGCATCATGAACTCCCGTGGGCCGGCGCCATGGTCAACGAGTGGCAAAGCCCCTCCGAAACCCCAGGTCAAAAAGGGTGCTCCCCGCGCGAGCGGGGGTGGTCCGGCGGACAAGGACCCGGCCAGGTGGCTGCCGCCGTGCTCCCGCGCGAGCGGGATGTCCGCGTCCTCGCCGTCGATGCGCTCAGCGGCCGGGCGCGGTCCGTGCGGTTACGGACCGACGGCGGGGCGGCGTTCGACCGGTGGGAGCAGCAGGACCTCCAGAGCCGCGGCGCAGGCCCGGGCCTGGTCGGCGAACCAGGGCAGCCGGTCATCGGTGAGCACGGCCGGGGTAGCCCGGAGCGCGAGGGCGAAGCGTGCGCGTTCGGTGTGGTCGAACACCGGGACGGCCACCGTACGGATGCCGAGCGCCGACTCGCCGTCGTTGACGGCGTGACCCCGCTCGCGCACCCGGGCGAGTTCAGTGCGCAGGGCGTCCGGGTCGACGATGGTGCGTTCCGTGAAGGCGGCCAGCCCGGGGAGCGCGCCGACCGGGTCGGGATCGTCGCCCGGCCAGGCGAGCAGCACCTTGCCGAGCGCGGTGGAGTGCAGCGGTCGGCGCAACCCGATGCCGGTGTCGTGGCGCACCGAACCGCCGACGAGGATCAGCGCGTGGACGCCGTCCCGCAGGGCGAGGTCGGCGGTGGCCCCGGTGCGCGCCGCGAGGTCGGCGAGTTCGGGGACGGTGAGGTGCAGTCCGCGTTGGTGGTAGGAGAGTTGGCCGAGTTCGGTGACGGCGGGACCCAGCCGGTAGCGGGCGGTGTGGGCGTCCTGTTCTAGGAATCCGGCGGCCACCAGGGTCCGGGCCAGTCGGTGGGCCGTCGAGACCGACAGGGACGTGCGGCGCGCGAGGTCCGAAGCGCTCAGCGGGGTGCCGTTGTCGCGGAAACAGTGCAGGACGCCCAGGGCCCGGCTCACGGCCTGCGATCCGGTGGGGGCAGCCGGGTTCGTCGCGGCCGGTCGTCGGGGCCCGCGGACGGGTTCCGACGGTGGCACGGTGCCCCCGGGCCGCCGGGGGGAGCGTGGGACGGTCGGGGCGTCATCGATTGAGCTTCCCATGATGTGGCAGCCTTCCCTGACTTGCGCGTCGGGTCAACTCGCCCTGCCCGGGCGGTCGTAGTGCCCACGGGGCCGGCGACGCGTTCACGGGAGGCGCCAACGAGACCGAATGTCCCACATCGTGGGAAGCGGCTTGTCTCTGTGGCAAAGCCCGTGGCAGAGTCTGCGCACCGACCCCGTCGCTCGTCGAGAGGAGTGCCGCCATGACCGTCCGCCGGACCTTCGTCGCGCTGGCGCCCTCGGTCACGCCTGCGCTCAGCAGCCGTCGCCACATCGACCTGGTCCGGGTCGCCAGTTCCGGCTGTCGCTGACCCCGGACGACGGCCCCGTGCCGTACCCGCCCCGCTCGTCCGCCCCGTGACGCCCGCCGCGTGACGTTCGTCCCGTGACGTTCGCCGGTCCGGCGCGCGCACCGGACCGGATGCCAGTCGGCGGACCCGCGCCCCCAGCCGCGCGCCCCGCCGGCCCCCGCAAACCCTCCGGACGCCCCGGCTCCCCCGTGCACGTCCGTCGACCCCGCCTGCGATCCGTCCAGCGATCCCGGGGGTGTTCACCCCCGTTCCGTTCCTCCGGCCGAGAAGGGCCCATGACGCACTCCACGCCGCCCACCACCCTGTGGTTCACCCGCTGCCCGGTGCCCACCGCCACCGGGATCGCCGCCGATCTCGGCTGGTTGGACGAGGAGTTCTCCCCCGACGGGATCACCGTCTCCTCCCTCCAGGCCGTGTCCGCCGCCACCGCCCGGGACCACCACTACACCCACGCGTTGGAGGGCCTGTTCCGCGAGGGCGGCAACGTCCCCGCCCTGTGGACCCGGTCGCACGGCGAACCCACCCGACTCATCGGCCTCACCTGGATCGAGGAACGCCAAGTCGTCCTGGTCGCGGCCGACTCCCCGGTGCACGAGGCCGGGGACCTGAAGGGCAGGCGGCTCGCCGTCCCCCGGCATCCGCTGCCGATCGACTTCTGGCGGGCGATGGCCCTGCGCGGCTTCGAGGGCGCGCTGTCCGGTGCGGGGCTCACCCTCGACGACGCCGTCCCGGTCGACGTTCCGGTGGACGCCGGGGCCGACCAGTGGGCCACCGAACTGGCCGCCCTGCGCGCCGGAACCGTCGATGCGGTGTACGCCAAGGGGGCCACCGCCGTCGAGGCCGCCGCACGGTACGGCGCACGGATCGCCGTCGAACTCGACGACCACCCCGACCGGCGCACCCGGGTCAACAACGGCACCCCGCGCCCGATCACCGTCCGGGAGAGCCTGCTGGAGGACCACCCCGAGCTGGTCGACCGGTTCCTCGCCGTCCTGGTCCGAGCCGCCGGCTGGGCCGCTGACCACCCCGACGAACTCTCCCGGGTGCTGAGTCGGGAGACCGGCGCCGGCGCCACCGGTGTGGCCGGCGCCTACCGCGCCCGGGGCCACGACGACCTGCGCATCGACCTGTCCGAGGAACGTCTCGACCTGCTCGCCCAGCAGGAACACGCCCTGCGGGCCCGGGGATTCCTCGCCGCCCCCGTCGACGTACGGGACTGGGCGGCCCCCGAACCGCTCCGCCGGGCAGCCACCCGCACCGACCGAACCACCACCACCGCAGAGGACCACCAGTGAACCCCCTGAACCGTCGGGCAGTGCGCACCGCCGCCGCCCTCGCCACCACCGCCGCCCTGTTCCCGCTCGCCGCCTGCGGTACCGCCGAGGGCGACTCGGCGGGCGACGGGGACACCGTCGTCGTCCGCATCCCCGACCCGAAGAACTCGGGCGTCCTCGCCCTCGGGAAGAAGAACGGCAGTCTCGGCAAGGCACTCGCGAAGGTCGGGGCCAGAGTCGAGTGGACCGGCAGCAGCGGGCCGTTCGCCCCCGCCGCGCAGGCCCTCAACGCCGGACAACTCGACGTGGCCACCGGCTCCATCACCTCCGGAGTCACCGCCCTCACCCAGAAACCCGGGTTCAAGCTCTTCAGCGCCACCACCCCGGACGGCTCCGGCGAGGGCATCCTCGTCCGCAAGGACTCCGGGATCAAGACCGTCAAGGACCTCGCCGGACGGAAGGTCGCCGTCAACCAGGGCGGCACCGGCGAATACCTGCTCCTCAAGGCGTTGGCCCGGCACGGTGTCCCGGCGAAGGACGTCGAACGCGTCTATCTGCGCCCCGACCAGACCGCCTCCGTCTACAAGACGGGCCAGGTGGACGCCTGGGCGTCCTGGGCCGCCTACTCCGTCGCGGAACTCGGCAGCGGCGACTCCCGTTTCGTCGCCGACGGGGCAGCCGTCGGCTCGGACAACTACAGCTTCCACGCCGTGCGCACCGGCTTCGCCGAGCAGCATCCCGAGGTGGTGAAGGCCCTGTACGCGTACCTCCGCACCGGCAGCGCCGCCCAGAAGGCCGACCCGGAGAAGTACGTCAACGTCTTCACCGACCGCGGCCCGACCGCCGTGACCGGCACGGCCAAGGAACTGCAACTCCGCATCCTGCGCGAGGGCGGGACCGTCGAGCCGATCGGGGCCGAGGACATCGAGCGCTTCGAGTCCGTGGCCCGTTTCTACCTGGACCAGAAGGTGCTCAGGAAGCCGGTCGACATCAAGCCCCACGTCCTCGACGTCGAGGCCCTGGGATGAGCACCACGACCCCGCCCCCCGGCAAGCTGGTCGCCCCGCGGCCCCAACTGCCCCGCGAGCGACCGCGGGCCGTCTCCCTCACCGTGCGCGCCCTCGGCCCGCTGCTGCTGATCGGCACCTGGTGGACCGCGTCCGCCACCGGACTGCTCACCCCCGACGTGCTCGCCGGGCCGCCCGACGTGGTGCGCGCGGTGGGCGAACTGTGGGGCAACGGCGAACTGCCCGACGCGCTCGCCGCCTCGCTGACCCGCTCCGGCACCGGGCTGCTCCTGGGACTGGTCGCCGGCGTCGTCCTCGGAGTCATCACCGGATTCAGCCGACCCGGCGACGAACTGCTCGACTCCTCCCTCCAGGCCATGCGCACGATCCCGTTCCTCGCCCTGGTCCCGCTGTTCATGGTCTGGTTCGGGATCACCGAGACGGCGAAGATCCTGCTGATCGCCTTCGCGACGACGTTCCCCATGTACGTCAGCACCGCCGGCGGGGTACGGGGCGTCGACCGCAAACTGCTGGAGGCGATGCGGTCCTTCGGGATGGGCCGGCTGGCCCTCGTCCGCGAGGTCGTGCTCCCCGGCGCGCTGCCGTCGCTGCTGTCCGGACTGCGGCTGTCCATGACCCTCAGCGTGATCGCGCTGGTCGCCGCCGAGGAGATCAACGCCACCGCGGGCATCGGGTATCTGATGGCCCAGGCCCAGGCGTACGCCCGTACCGACGTCCTCGCGGTGTGCATCCTCGTGTACGCCGTGCTCGGGCTCACCGCCGACGGCATCGTCCGGCTGCTGGAGCGGTTCCTGATGCCGTGGCGCACGCTGGGGGCGGTCCGATGACCGACACCGCCGTCCAGGTCCGCGGGCTGCGCCGGGTGTTCGGCGAGCGGGCCGTGCTCGACGGACTCGATCTGAGCATCGCCCGCGGGGAGTTCGTCGCCCTGCTCGGTGCCAGTGGCAGCGGCAAGACCACCCTGCTGCGCATCCTCGGCGCCCTCGACCGCTCCGACGGCGGACAGGTCCTGGTGCCCGAGGCGCGCACCATCGTCTTCCAGGAACCCCGGCTGATCCCGTCCAAGAAGGTGCTCGCCAACACCGTCGTGGCCATGCCGCGGGGCGCCGCCACCCGGGAGACCGGGCTACGGGCCCTGCGCGAGGTCGGGCTCGCCTCCCACGCCGACGCCTGGCCCGGCACCCTCTCCGGCGGCGAGGCCCAGCGCGTCGCCCTCGCCCGCGCCCTGGTGCGCCAACCGGAACTCCTGTTGCTGGACGAGCCGTTCGCCGCGCTCGACGCGCTGACCCGGCTGCGGATGCAGGACCTCGTGGGCGAGCTGTGCCGCCGGCACCGGCCGGCCGTGCTGCTGGTCACCCATGACGTCGACGAGGCGGTCCGGCTCGCGGACCGGGTCGCGGTGCTGCGCGACGGGCACCTCGTCACCGATGCGCCGGTCGGCATCGACCACCCCCGGGACCCCGCGCACCCCGCGTTCGCGGCACTGCGCCGCCGACTCCTCGGCGACCTCGGAGTGCACCAGGACGCGCCGTCCCCCGAACCCCAGCCCCGACCCGAAGCACCCGCACCCACTGGAGCGACCCTGTCATGACCGTCACCATCGGCGTCCACGCCAACAACCCGACCCTGACCTACCTCTCCCGGCTCGACCACGCCGCGCTGGCCCTCGCGCCCCTGGGCGAGACCGTCGTCTTCCACCACTACACCAACGGGGTCACCACCGGCGCCCTGTTGAGCGCGGGGACCTTCGACTTCGGCGGCACCGGCTCCACCCCGCCGATCAGCGCCCAGGCCGACGGCCACGACATCGTCTACACCGCCGTCTCCGCGCCCCGCCCCGAGCACGGCGCCCTCCTCGTCGCCGCCGACGGGCCGGTCCACGACGTCGCGGACCTGAAGGGCGGCACCGTCCACCTCGGCATCGGCTCCTGGCAGACGCATCTGCTCGCCAAGGCGCTCCACTCCGTCGGACTCTCCTACGGCACGGACGTCACCCCCGCAGCCGCCGGAGAGGACAGTGCACGGCTCCTCGCGGACGGCGCGATCACCGGCTGGATCACCCAGGGCGCCGACCTCGCCGCCGCGCTGCGCAGCGGCCGGGCCAGGGTCCTGCGGCGCTCCGGCGACGTGATCACCGACCGCTCCGTGTTCTTCGCCCGCCGCGACTTCGCCGAGCAGCGCCCCGAGGTCGTCGCCGCCCTGGTCACCGCCCTCCAGCAGGCCGACGACTGGGCCGCCGAGCACCCCCGTGAGGCGGCCCTGATCGCCGCCGAGGAGCTGGGTGGCGCCGCCGAGGACTGGGAGACCGCCCTGACCGCGCTGCCCTGGCGCGTCGAACCGGTCACCGGGGCGTTCCTCGCGGAGCAGCAGGAGGCCGCCGACATCCTGCACGGCGCCGGGTTCCTGTCCCGCCCGGTGACCACCGCGCACGCCGTCGCGCGTACGGCGGGCTGAGCCGTGGCCTCCGAGTTCCTCTGGTACGTCATCCCCCGGGAAGGGGCCTATCCCTGGGAGCCCGCGGGCCGTCGCCCCGTGGACCTGGGTTACCTCCAGCAACTCGCGGGGACGGTGGACCGCCTGGGGTACAGCGGCGCGTTGCTGGCCACCGACCTGTACGACGTGTGGCCGCTGGGCAGTGCGCTCGCCGCGTCGACCGGCCCCGGGTTCAAGCCGTTGCTGGCCGTGCACCCCGGGCTGATCGCACCGACCCTGCTGGCCAAGATGGCGCTGACGTTCGACCACTTGTTCGGCGGCCGGCTGCGGTTCAACGTGGTCAACGGTTCCACCGCGTCCCTGCGGGAGTTCGGCCTCCACGTGGAGCACGACGAGCGGTACGCGTTGAGCGCCGAGTACTGGTCGATCGTGAAGCGGCTGACCGCGGGCGAGGTGTTCGACCACCGGGGGCAGTACTACGACCTGCGGGACGCGGGGGCGTCGCTGCGCGAGCTGCCCCCCGTCCAGGAACCGCACGTCCCGCTGTGGTTCGGCGGTTCGTCCGCGGCCGGCATCGAGATGGCCGCCGAGCACGTGGACGTGTACCTCACCTGGGCCGAGCCGCCGCACCTGCTGAAGGAGAAGCTGGACCGGGTACGGGAACGGGCCGCGGCGCACGGCCGGGTCCTGCGGATCGGGCTGCGGGTCCATCTGATCGTCCGGGACACGGAGGACGCGGCGTGGGCGGCGGCCGACCGGCTGTTGGAGGTCACCAGCGAGGCCACCTACGCCCGGCAGCTCGGGGTGAAGGCGACGGAGGACGGGGTCGGCTGGCAGCGTCAGTTCCGGCACGGCGGGCGGGTTCCGGCCCGCGCCCGCGACCTGGAGGAGCACCGCAACATCTGGCCGGGCATGAGCCTCTTCCGGCCGGGCCCCGGTACCGCGGTCGTGGGCTCAACGGCCCAGGTCGTGGAGCGGCTCGCGGAGTACGAGTCCCTCGGTGTCGACACGTTCATCCTGTCGGGCAACCCCCTGTTGGAGGAGGCGTACCGGGTGGCGGAGACGGTCCTGCCGGCGCTGGGGGTGCGCGGCTGACGCCCGGGTCGACGAGGTCAGCCGTTGACCGCCGGGATGATCCGCTGTCCGTAGGTGTCGATGACGTGTTCCCGGGCGTCGTGCATGGCGTAGACGGCGAACTGGTCCACGCCGAGGTCGCGCAGGGCGCGGAGTTTCGCGATGTGGGCCTGGGCGGGGCCCAGCAGGCAGAAGCGGTCGACGATCTCGTCGGGGACGAAGTCGGCGGACGGGTTCCCGGCCCGGCCGTGGTGGCCGTAGTCGTAGCCGTGTCGGGACGTGATGTACGAGGTCAGCTCCTCGGGGACCAGCGAGGAGTGCTCGCCGTAGCGGGCGACCAGGTCGGCGACGTGGTTGCCGACCATCCCGCCGAACCACCGGCACTGGTCGCGCGCGTGGGCGAGGTCGTCGCCCACGTAGGCGGGGGCCGCGACGCAGATGGTGATCGCGTCCGGATCGCGTCCGGCGTCCGCGGCGGCCTCGCGGACCGACTTGACCATCCACTCGGTGAGGTAGGGGTCCGCGAGCTGGAGGATGAACCCGTCCGCCTTCCGGCCGGCCAGGGCCAGGGCCTTGGGGCCGTACGCGGCCATCCAGACCGGCAGCTCGCCGTCGCGGATCCAGGGGATGCGGATCGGGTGGCCGTCGATCCGCGCCTCGCGTCCCTCGGCGAGGTCGCGGATGACGTCGATGGCCTCGCCGAGGCGGGCCAGGGTGTTGGGGGGCCTGCCGGCCACCCGCATCGCGGAGTCCCCGCGGCCGATCCCGCACACCGTGCGGTTGCCGTACATGTCGTTGAGGGTGGCGAAGGTGGAGGCGGTCACCTCCCAGGTGCGGGTGGACGGGTTGGTGACCATCGGGCCCACGCGCAGTTGCTGCGTGTGGGCCAGGACGCGGCTGTGGATGACGAAGGGCTCCTGCCAGAGCACCGCCGAGTCGAAGGTCCAGCCGTAGCGGAAGCCGTTGCGTTCCGCGCGCTGCATGAGGCTGACGACCCGGGAGGCGGGCGGATCGGTCTGGAGGACGAGGCCGAAGTCCACGGGGGCGGCTCCTTGCTGCGTGCGGGGCTTACAGGTACTGGCAGGTGGAGCGGGGGACGAAGGTCCCGTGGCCGGCCCGACCGGTGTACTCGCGGCGGTCGAGCACGAGGTGGCCGCGCGAGAGCACGGTGTCGACGCGCCCGGTGATCCGTCGGCCCTCGTACGCCGAGTAGTCCACGTTCATGTGGTGCGTCCCGGCGGAGAGGGTCTGCTCGGCGTGCGGGTCGTAGAGCACGATGTCGGCGTCCGAGCCCGGCGCGATCGTGCCCTTCTGGGGGTAGAGGCCGAACATCCGGGCCGGGCTCGCGCAGGCGATCTCGATCCAGCGGCGGCGGCTGAGGTGCCCGTCCAGCACGGCCTGGTGGAGCAGGTCCATCCGGTTCTCCACCCCCGGTAGCCCGTTGGGGATCTTGGAGAAGTCCCCGCGGCCCAGCTCCTTCTGGCCGCGGAAGCAGAACGGGCAGTGGTCGGTGGAGACCACCTGGAGGGCGTTGGTCCGCAGTCCCCGCCACAGCGCCGCCTGGTGCTCCGCGGGCCGCAGCGGGGTGGAGCAGACGTACTTGGCGCCCTGGAAGTCCGGCTCGGCGAGGTCGTCGGTGGACAGGAACAGGTACTGCGGGCAGGTCTCGCCGAAGACCGGCAGGTCCCGGGCGCGGGCCGCGGCCACTTCGGCCAGCGCCTCCTGCGCCGAGACGTGCACGACGTACAGCGGGGCGCCGGCGACCCGGGCGAGCTGGATCGCCCGGTGGGTGGCCTCGGCCTCCAACAGCACCTTGCGGACCTCGCCGTGGTAGCGGGGCTCGGTGTGCCCGCGGGCCAGGGCCTGTTCGACCAGGACGTCGATCGCGAGGCCGTTCTCCGCATGCATCATGATCAGCCCGCCGTTGCCGGAGGCCCGTTGCATGGCGCGCAGGATCTGCCCGTCGTCCGAGTAGAAGACCCCCGGGTACGCCATGAACAACTTGAACGAGCTGACCCCCTCCGCGACGAGTCGGTCCATCTCCCGCAGGGTGTGTTCGTTGACGTCCGAGACGATCAGGTGGAACGCGTAGTCGATCGCGCAGTTCCCGTCGGCCTTCGCGAACCAGGCGTCCAGGCCCGCCCGCAGCGACTGTCCGGGCGACTGCACCGCGAAGTCGACGATCGTCGTCGTCCCGCCCCAGGCGGCGGCCCGCGTCCCGGTCTCGAAGGTGTCGGACGCGGCGGTGCCGCCGAACGGCAGTTCCATGTGGGTGTGGGCGTCGACACCGCCCGGGATCACGTACCGGTCGCGGGCGTCGATGACCCGGTCGGCGGTCCAGGAGCGGGCGGTGTCCGTGAGGTGGCCGGCGAGCGCGGCGACCTGGCCGTTCTCGATCAGGACGTCCGCATGGACCTCGTCGGTCGCGGTGACGACCAGTCCGCCCTGGATCAGGGTGCGGGTGCTCATGGTGCGCTCCGTTTCAGCGGGCGTGCAGGGCGGCTTCCAGGATCGCGGCGCCCTCTTCGGCCTCGGCCACCGTCAGGGACAGCGGCGGGGCGATCCGCAGCACGCTGGTGGCGTGGCCGCCGCCCTTGCCGATCAGCAGGCCGCCCTCCCGGGCCGCTTCGAGGACCCTGGACGTGGCGTCCGGGTCGGCCTCGTCGGTGCCGGGCCGGACCAGCTCCACCCCGATCATCAGCCCCCGCCCCCGCACCTCCCGGACCGCGGGCACCCGGGCGGCTGCGGCCCGCAGCCGTTCGATCAGCAGTCCGCCGACCCGGCGGGCGTTGCCCGGGAGGTCGTGGTCGAGGAGGTGGCCGAGGTTGGCGAGGCCCGCGGCCATGGTGACGGGCGAACCGCCGAAGGTGGAGATGGAGTTCGCGTCCAGACAGTTCATGACCTCCGCACGGGCGACCACGCCGCCGATCGACATGCCGTTGCCGATGCCCTTGGCGAAGGTGAGCAGGTCCGGCGGGCCGTTGGCACCGTGGGCCTGCCAGCCCCAGAAGTGGTCGCCGGTGCGGCCCCAACCCGTCTGCACCTCGTCGCTGATCCACAGGATGCCGTGCCGGTCCAGCACCTCGCGGAAGGCCGCGTACAGCCCGTCGGGGGGCGAGGTGAAGCCGCCGACGCCCTGCACGGGTTCGGCGATGAGCGCGGCGACGGACCCGGAGACCTGGCCGAGCAGGTCCTCCAGGTCGGCGACGCACGCCGCGGTGAACTCGACGTCGGACAGGTGCGCGTACGGGCCGCGGGTGCGGACGCCGCCGTGCACGTAGAGGGTCTGGAGGGGGGACAGGCCCGTCGGGGACCAGGCGCGGTTGCCCGTGACGCCGACCGCGCTGAACGAACGGCCGTGGTAGCCGTTGCGCATCGCCAGGACCTGGTGGGAGCGCCGGTACGCGGTGGCCAGCAGCAGGGCCGTGTCGTTGGCCTCCGTGCCGGAGGTGGTGAAGAACACCCGTGCGTCGGGGATGCCCGAGAGCACCGCCACGCGTTCGGCGAGTTCGACCATCGGCCGGTCGAGGTACAGGGTCGAGGAGTGCAGGAGCCGCCCGGCCTGTTCGGCGACGGCCCGGGTGACCGCGGGCAGTGCGTGCGCGGTCATCGTGGTCAGGATGCCGCCGAAGAAGTCGAGGTACCGCGTGCCGTCCGCGTCCCAGACGTGCCGGCCCTCGCCCCGGACCAGCTCGATCGGCTGACGGTAGTAGAGGGCCAGCCAGTCCGGCAGGACGGCCCGGTGCCGGGCGTGCAGACCGCTCACGGCCGCACCAGCCCCTCGTACGCGTCGGGCCGGCGGTCCCGGTAGAACGCCCACTGCGTGCGCACCTCGTCGATGAGTGCGAAGTCGAGGTCCCGCACGAGCAGTTCCTCCGCGTCGTCCGCCGCGGGTTCGCCGACGAACCGACCGCGCGGGTCCACGAAGTAGCTGGTCCCGTAGAAGTCGTTGGTGCCGTACTCCTCACGGCCGACGCGGTTGATCGCGGCGACGAAGTACTCGTTGGCGACGGCCGCGGCGGGCTGTTCCAGCTGCCACAGGTAGGCCGACAGTCCGCGCGAGGTGGCGGACGGGTTGTACACGAGCTGCGCCCCGTTCAGCCCGAGTTCGCGCCAGCCCTCCGGGAAGTGCCGGTCGTAGCAGATGTACACGCCGATCCGACCGGCTGCCGTGTCGAAGACGGGCCAGCCCAGGTTGCCCGGCTTGAAGTAGTACTTCTCCCAGAACCCCTCGACCTGCGGGATGTGGTGCTTGCGGTACTTGCCGAGGTAACTGCCGTCGGCGTCGATCACGGCGGCGGTGTTGTAGTAGAGGCCGGGCCCCTCGATCTCGAAGACGGGGACGACGACCACCAGGCCCAGTTCGGCGGCGAGCGCCTTCATCCGGGTGACCGTGGGTCCGTCCGGCACCGGCTCCGCCCATCGGTAGTGCTCGGGCTCCTGGACCTGGCAGAAGTACGGGGCGTTGAAGACCTCCTGGAAGCCGATGACCTGCGCTCCCTGCCGGGCGGCCGCGCGGGCGTGCTCCTCGTGCTTGGCGATCATGGATTCGGTGTCGCCGGTCCAGGTGGCCTGGACGAGTGCGGCGCGGACGACGGCGGCCATGGGCTGCTCCTTCGACGGGACGTCAGAGAGCCTCTACGCCTGCACATACGGGACGTAGGGGGACGAACGTAAGCCCGTCGATCGGGTGGAGCAAGGTCATCGCCGTCAACCGGCCGAGTCGATCGCGATTCGCACCCGGGTGGGCGAGACCCCCCGCGCCGTGACCCGGTACCGGCGTGGCGGTACCGGTCCGGCGGTGCCGGGAAGAGCGGCACCGCCGGGCCCGCGCGCAGGGCCGCGCGGGCGGGTGGGTCAGGTGTCGAGACCGGCCACGCGCAAGGCGTGGACCAGGTCCCAGCGCCGCTGCTCGGACACCCGGCCCGCGGCGTCGAGGAGCAACGGCACCAGCCGGCCGGGGTCGGTCCCCGCGCACCGGGCGATCTCCTCGGGGGTGCGCACCCGTACGTACGCGTCGACCAGGGCCCGCGCCTCGCGTCGCCGTCCCTCCCCGATCAGGTCCGTGATCACCTCGCCGATCTCGGCCGGCGGGCGCCCGACGCCCTGCCGCAGCAGCAGTGCGCCGTCGTCGGTGCGCCCGGCCGCAGCGAGGCTGTCCGCGATCGAGACCAGCCGCTCGACCGGCAGGGAGGCCGCCTCCCACAGCAGGGTGGCCCAGTCCGCGGCGAGTCCGGCCCGGTGGAGCTCCACGGCGAGCAGCGGGAAGCGGTCGGCGGGGCCGTAGGCGGCTTCCACCAGCACCCCGTGCGCCTCGCCGCCGCGCCCCTCGGCCCGCAGCCGCACCAGGGACTCGACGGCCGCGACGGTGGCCTGCCGGGCCTCCGCGTCGGGATCGGGCGCCGCGTCGGGCGTCCGTCGGGGCGTGGCGCCGGCGAACCGCGCACCGCGCGGCGCCTTGCCACCGCCCTGCGGCAGGGCCATCCCTCCGGTGGGCTCGCCGGTGTCGTCGGCCCCGGCCGAGCGGGCGCCGCGCAGCCGGCGGGAGCGCTGGAGCAGCCCTCGCCGGGGGCTCGGGGCGGGGGGCGGCTCGTCGGCGGTCGGCTCGCCGGCTCCGGGTGCGTCGGCTGCGGGACCGGGGTCGGCGGCGCCGGCGGGCGGCTCGGGCGTCGGGAGGTCCGCGGCGGGGCGGGGGGCCGAGGCTTGCGGGGTAGGCGCGGCTCGTTCGGCGGGCAGGCCGCTCGGGCTGCCGTACGGACCGCCGTTCGGGTCGCCGTTCGCGCTGCCGGGCGGGGTGTACGGGCCGCCGGGGGCCGGGACGGTGTGGCCCCGGGGGTCGTACAGCGGGGTGCCCCCCGGCGTCCCGGGCGCGTAGGGGCTGGGAGCGGGACGCGCCCCGGACCGGAGTTGACGCCCGGAGTCCGCATCGGCGGGCGTGCGCTCGCCGTCCGGCCCGGAACGGTACGCACGGGCCGGACGCGCGGCGTACGGGTGCTCCGGGACGCCGCCGGGCGCCCCGGTCGCGGCCGGCGCGGCGTGTTCCCGACCCTGGCGACCGACCCGGGCGGGGCGCGCGTCGGAGCCGGTCGGTTCGGCCGCTCCCCCGGGTCCCCGCTGACCGTCGCGGGGCGCGGGGCGTCCGGGGGCGGGTCGGCCGAGCTGCCCCGGTCTGCCTCCCGAGGAGATCCGGCCGCCCTCCCACCCGGAGGGGGCGGTGCGCACCGGGCCCGCCAGTCGGTCGTAGGCCACCACCCGCGCCCGTAGCTCCGCGCAGCGCGCGGTGGCCCGTTCGTGGTCGTCCTGGGCCCAGGCGAGATCACGACGGTACCCCTCGGCCTCCTCGGGGACCTCGGTGGCGTCCAGGAGTCGACTCAGTTCGAGTCTCCGGTCGGCCGCGTAGCGCTGTTCGCCGAGCATGGCGTCGAGCCGGTCGCCGAGGATCTCGCGCCCGCCGGGGCGCGCGTCGAAGGCGGCCAGCGCGGCGGCGTGCAGCGCACGGGCGCGGGCGACCTCCATCCGGGCCACCCGGGCGCCCTGGTCGGCCGCCAGGTCCTGGAGAAGGGCCTCCAGGACGTCCCAGGGCGGCACCTCCCGCCCGTCCAGGCAGGCGCGCATCCCTTCGGGGTCCCGTTGCCAGAACACCCCGCACCAACCGGCGCCCTGGTCCACGCGCGCCAGAAGGCCCTTGAAATATGAAGCGAACTCCCTTATGTGTTCCGGGAGTTGATGCAATGTCATCGAAGCCCGCCCCCGTACGACTGGAGTCCCCCAGTCCGGTAGCCAACACCCACGGTGTTACAGCATGACTACGCGTGGTTTTCGCGCCAGACCCGAAACTCCAGACGAAGCACTACAGAGCGGACAGCACCCTTGACTCCGTCCGGGTGCGGGAGCGCTCCCGCACCACCGGACGCGCACGGAAAACACGCCTCCACCCTTTGCACACACACATCATCCGTCGCACCTCACCTACGCATGGATACGGATGCGCGACTACGCGAGCGAGATGACACGAAAAGGAAGATGCCCAGGCCAACGATCTGCGGAGCACTCCGACCGCACGAACCGCACGTCACGGAGGGCCGGGAGAGTACCGCCCGGCCACCTCCGCAACACACCGACCGGCCGAGACGTCAAACCGGCACCAATGCGCAGCGGAGCACCAATTCGTCCAGCGAGAGTCCGAGCACCCGCGCCAGCGCGGCCACGGTGAACAGGGCCGGGGTGGGAGCCCGGCCGGTCTCGATCTTGCGCAGCGTCTCGGCGGAGATGCCCGCCTCGGCGGCCACCTCCGCCATGCTGCGCGCGCCACGCGCCTCGCGCAGCAGACGGCCGAGCCGCTCACCGCGCTCGCGCTCTTCGGGGGTCAGGGGAGTTCGCACCATGACCCCATTCTAATACCGGTATAGTAATTGGCATGATGGAACTCAAGACCGATGCGTCCATGGACGCGATGCGGCTGCCCGGACGCGTGGTGGCCGAGGCCCTGGCGGCCGTGCGCGAGGCGGCGAAACCGGGCCTCACCCCGCAGGACCTCGACGCGGTGGCCCACGAGGTGCTGCGCGAGGCGGGGGCCACCTCCCCGTTCCTCGGGTACCGCCCCTCGTTCGCCCCGGTGCCGTTCCCGGCGGTGCTCTGCGTCTCCGTGAACCACGCGATCGTGCACGGCATCCCCACCAACCAGCCGCTCCGGGACGGGGACCTCGTCTCCGCGGACTTCGGCGCCCTGCTCGGCGGCTGGGCGGGGGACGCAGCCGTCAGCTTCACCGTGGGCACGCCCCGGCCGGCGGACCTGCGACTCATCGCGACCGCCGAACGCGCGCTCGCCGCCGGCATCGAGGCGGCCGTCGTCGGCAACCGGATCGGCGACATCGCCCACGCGATCGGCACGGTGTGCCGGGAGGCCGGGTACGGCATCCCGCACGGCTTCGGCGGCCACGGCATCGGCCGCCAGATGCACGAGGACCCGGCGGTGCCCAACGAGGGCCGCCCGCGCCGCGGGGTGCCCCTGCGGCACGGCATGGTCCTCGCGATCGAGCCCATGGTGATCGGCGGCGGCACGGACGACTACGTCACCACGGCCGACGGCTGGACCCTGTGCACCACCGACGGCAGCCGCGCCGCCCACGCCGAACACACGGTGGCCATCACGCACGACGGCCCCCGGGTGCTGACGGCCCTGTAGCCGCTGTAGGCCGCTGTCCGGGGCGGCGCGGCCGGTGCGCGCCACCCCGCGGGACGTGCCACCCGGCGGGACGCGCTATCCGGTGGGACGGACCACCATCGCCGAACCGCCGCCCCGGCGGACCCGTTCCGCCGCCGCGAGCACCCGCCCGTCCGGCAGCAACTGGACGGCGGTCGCCGCACCGATCTCGGGGTTCTGCCGGAACCCGTGGCCGATGGCCTCCAGCTCCGCCCGCAGCGGGCTGTTCCACAGGCCCGGTTCCAGCTCGGTGGTGCTCTGGTTGCGCTGGCTGGCGCGCGGCGCGGCGATCGCGTCGACGAGCGGCAGCCCCCGGTCGATGACCCCGGTCAGGGTCTGGAGGACGGTGGTGATGATCGTCGCGCCACCCGGCGAGCCCAGGGCGAGCACGGGCCGCGCCTTGCCGTCCAGGACGATCGTCGGGGCGATCGAGGAACGCGGACGCTTGCCCGGCCCCGGCAGGTTCGGGTCGTGCACGGCCGGATCGGCGGGGGCGAACGAGAAGTCGGTGAGCTCGTTGTTCAGCAGGAAGCCCCGCCCCGGCACGGTGATCGCGCTGCCGCCGGTCTGCTCGATGGTGAGGGTGTAGGCGACGACGTTGCCCCACCGGTCGGCCGTCGTCAGATGGGTGGTGCTGTCGCCCTCGTACGTGGTCGGGGCCGCCTTGTCGCCCGCCGCGCACGGCACCGGGCGCCTCGGGTCACCGGGCGCCAGCGGGCTGCGCAGGACGGCGTCGTCCTTGATCAGGCAGGCGCGCGAGTCGGCGTACCGCTGGGAGAGCAGTTCGCGCTGCGGCACGTCCTCGAAGGCGGGGTCACCGACCCAGCGGCCCCGGTCCGCGAACGCGATCCGGCTCGCCTCGATGTAGCGGTGGAGGTACGCGGCCCGGCCGGCAGCGGTCAGGTCCGTGCCCTCCAGGATGTTGAGGGCCTCCCCGACCGTCGTCCCGCCGGAGGACGAGGGCGCCATGGAGTAGACGCCCAGGCCCCGGTACGAGGTCCGGGTCGGTGCCTGGAACTCGGCCCGGTAGGAACGCAGGTCGCGCCCGGTCAGGTCGCCGGGGCGCACCACCCGTGCGGAGGTCGGGTCGACGGGCGGTTCGTTGACCGTACGCAGGATGTCCTTCGCGAGGTCGCCCCGGTACAGGGTGCCGACGCCCTTGCGCGCCAACTCCGCGTAGGTGCGGGCGAGGTCGGGGTTCTTGAGGGTGGAGCCGACGACGGGCAACTCACCACCCGGCAGGAACAGTTCGGCGGAGTCGGGGAAGTCCCGGAACCGGGCCTCGTTGGCCGCGGTCTGGGCGCGGAACGTCTCGTCGACGGTGAAGCCGTCCCTGGCCAGCCGCTCGGCGGGCCGCAGCAGCGTGGCGAGGCTACGGCTGCCCCAGGCGTCGAGGGCGGACCGCCAGGTGGCGGGGGTACCGGGCACCCCGACGGCGAGCCCGCTGGTGACCGCTTCCGCGAAGGGGATCGGCCGCCCGTCCTCCAGGAACAGTCCGGAGTCCGCGGAGCGCGGGGCGGTCTCCCGGCCGTCCAGGGTGCGCACGGTACGGGACTCGGCGTCGTAGTAGACGAAGTAGCCGCCTCCGCCGATGCCCGCCGAGTACGGTTCGGTGACGCCGAGGGCCGCCGCCGTGGCGACGGCCGCGTCCACCGCGTTGCCCCCCTTGCGCAGGACCTCGATGCCGGCCGCGGAGGCGTCCGCGTCGACGCTGGACACCGCGCCGCCGTGACCGACGGCCACCGGGACCTTCTGCGCGCCACCGGCGCCCCGGGCGGACCCGGTCGCGGCTGCTTCCGTGGAGGTCGGGGCTGCGGCACCGGCGCTGACCACGGTGGCGACGGCCACGGCCAGCGAGAACAGGTTCCGCCTGACGGAACGGCGCATGCGTACCTCCGGTCAACGGGCGTCCGCGCAGCGTAGCTTCGCCACCGGCCCCCCGACAGGACGTCTTCTCGCCACCTGCACGGGAACCAGCCGTACGGCCCGACTCGAACTTCCGTGCGGACGCCCGCTAACATGCGCGCCCATGACCGATGTCGTACCCCTGATCGTGTTCGGTTCGGCCGCCACCGTGCTCGGCTTCGCGCTCGGCTGGACCGCCCGCACCCAGTCGTGGCGGCGCAAGCTCCGCCGCAAGCAGGCGTTCTTCGGGCTGCCCGAGCACGCGGAGTCGCTGCTCGTCGTCAGCCGCGACCCGGGCGGACCCGATCTGTCGGTGAACCGGTTCGACATGTCCGCGCTGCTGGAACTCTCCGCGCTCGTCCAGGACTGCGGGGCGCACGCCCAGGTCGTCGCGCACGACGCGGCCCGCCAGGGGTTCGGCGAGCGGACCGAGTTCTGCGTGGGCAATCCGGCCGTCAACCGCCGGATGGCCGCCCACATGGCGAGCCTGCTGCCCGGGGTGCGGGTCAACGCCGATCCGGAGGCCGGACCGGACCGGGGCGCCTTCCAAGTGGGCAGTGAACGGTACCGGCTGGAGGCCGGCCGCACCGAGTACGTGCTGCTGGCGCGGCTGACGGCGGGACAGGGGCAGGACGCCCGGCCGGTGTTCCTGTTCTGCGGACAGCGTGCCATCACCAACCAGGCGGCGACCCGTTACCTGGCCCGCCACCACGAGAGGCTGGCCCGCAAGCACGGCGCCGGGTCGTCCCTGGTGCTGCTGCTGAAGGTCGTGAACTCCCAGGCGTACGGGCCGGACGTCGTGGAACTCGTGGCGGACGTGACGGCCGCGGCGCAGGAACCGGTGCCCACCGCGGTGACCCGCACCTCGCACCGGGCGTCCTGAGGTGCGTCCCGCCCCCGTGACCGGCCGTCACGGCCGGTCCCACGGCCGGGTCAGCCCGGCTTGACCGCCGCCGTCGCAAAGTAGTTCGACATGTAGTGACCGGCCGCGTTGGACCGGTCCGGCGCTTCCTCGAAGCCGGTGACGAGGAACCCCGCGGCGAGTTGCCCGCCGATCTGGTCGGTGAGGGTGTGGCTGTACTCCAGAGCGGCGTCCGCGCCGAACTTCGTGGCGCGTTCCTCGGCGGAGTAGTGCGTGACGTCGCTGTAGGGCAGCTTGTGCACGACGTTCAGCTCGCCGCGCTCGTCGAGCGCCTCGTGGTCGAACAAGTACACATCAGGGTTGAGGAAGCCCACGAGCAGGGTCCCGCCCGGTCGCAGGACGCGGAAGCACTCACGCCACACCGGCGCCAGGTCCGGTACGAAGAGGTTGGAGACCGGATGGAACACGACGTCGAACGTCGCGTCGCCGAAGGCGCTGAGGTCGCGCATGTCGCCCAGGGCGGTGCGCAGGTCGAGTCCGTCGCGCTCCGCCACCATCTGGTCCTGGCCGAGCTGGCCGGGTGAGTTGTCGAACACGGTGACCCGCGCCCCTGCGGCGGCGAGGATCGGACCCTGCTGGCCGCCGCCGGCGGCCAGGCACAACACGTCCTTGCCGGTCAGGTCCGCCGGCAGCCAGGAGCGGTTGACCGGCTCGTGCCCGATGAGAACGATCGACCAGTCGCCCCTGCGGGCGCGCTCGACGTCCTCAGTACTGACCGGCCTCGTCCACTCGTCGCCCTCTTGGACGTACTTGTCCCAGGCTGCCCGATTGTGGGCAACGGGGTCGACACCTTTGTCCTGCACCTTTGACTCCCTGCTACGGCCGGCCGAGCGGACACCTGCGGTACTGACCGTTCGGCGCCGCGCCGCTAGTCAACACGATCGCAGGGTGCGGGCTCAACGGAATTTGCGGGCACCGAGGCGTCCGCGGACTCGGCGAGTGGTCGCGCAGCGGGTGCGCAAGCGCTGATTGTCGGGGTTGCGGAAGCCGTGGGCCTCGCGGGCGATGGTCGCACCGCCCACCTCCGCCTCCCTGACCCGGTCGACCGCTTCCGCGCGGGCTGTTGCCGAGGGCGTCTCACTCCGGCGGCCGGTTGTACTTGCTGAGGGTCGCCTTGGTGGTCGACGCCTCCATCAGGCGCAGTTCCCACGGCCCCGTGTTCACGTCGAACTCCTTGCCGAACCCGACCCACTTCCCCGCCATCCGTCTGCCGGTGGGCTCCGCCAGCATCTGAATCGCCCCGAAGTACCGAGCCCCCCGGTAGTACCCCTCGGTCGCCGTCTGTTCCGTCCACGTCCCCGTGACGGTGCTTCCGTCGCGTTGGAGATCAAGGGTGAGCGGGCTGTCCGGGTTGAGGGAGGCGCCCGGCAGACTGCGGCCGGTGATCCGGTTGCCGTGCTGGAGGAGCAGGACGTAGTGCTTGCCGGGGAAGACCTCGTTGCCCCGACCGCTGGAGACGTACTCGTAGCTGGACAGCCACACGCCGGAGTAGTTGCCCTGCGGGGCCGTCTGCGCGGCCGGCTTCGTGCCGGGTGCGCGCATCGCTACGGGCGGGTCCTTGAGGTCGTGTCCGCCGTTGCCGTCATCGGCGATGCGGGCAAGGACGGGGGACGGGAAGCCGAGGGATTCGATCGGGAGGCCGGTGACGGCCTCCAAGGCGCGCGCGTACAGCGGCCGGGGAGCGCTCGTCGTGCCGCTCTCCCAGCGCTGCACCAGCCGCTTGTTGGCGTCGTTGGGGCTGCCCGCGTGGTTCCCCGCGTCGTGGAGTGCGCGGGCGAACTCGTCCTGGCTCATGAGCAGCCCCATACGGACCGCCCGAAGGGTGCTGTTCGGAGTCGTCATGCGCTCACGGTAGCCCCGCAGAGCCGTCACTGACGTCGGAATGTCGCCCTGTGGCGCCGTCGCATGGCCTCCCGTTCGGGCGTCCTGGACATCAGCGGCACGGTCGGCTCCCGACGACCAGATCCACCAAGCCGCCCGTGTCCTCCAGGCCGGGCAACACCACGTCGGCCCCGGCCCGTTGCAGGGTCGCTGCGTCGGAGCGTCCGGTGGTGACGCCGATGACCCGTACACCGTTGGCCCGGGCTCCCTCCACGTCCGCGGGGGTGTCACCGATCACCACCGCGTCTGCCGGATCGGCCGCCGACCGCTCCAGTGCGGTGCGCACGAGTTCGGGACGCAGGTCCGCGTCCTCTCCGTACGCCCCGGCGTCCCGGTCGACGTGTCGGTCCAGTCCGAACACGGCGAGCTTGATCTCCGCCACCGCACGCACGTTCCCCGTCGCCACCGTCTGCCGGACTCCTGCCGCAGCTAGTGCCGTGAGCGCTGCGGCGGCCCCGGGGAGGACGTGCCCCCGCTCACGGAGGTCGGCGACGCTACGGAGGTGCGCATGTGCGAGGGCCGCCGCGAACCGCGCGAACGTCGCGCGGTCGGTCGTGACACCGTGCAGCAGGGCCGTTTCCCGGAAGATGACGGGCTCGGTGACGCCGTCGACCATCGCCTGCTCAGCCATGGGAACGCCCAGTACCTGTTCGAAGGCCACGGCCGACAGCTCCCGACCGACGCCGCGCGTCGCGAGCAGCGTGTGGTCGATGTCCCACAGCACCAGGTGTGGCACGGACGCCCCCTAGACGGGTCTGAAGTGCTCTGTTCCGGGGCCGGGACGGAGCCCGACGACTACTCTGAGCGCGTTCCCACTCACCAGGAGGCTGCCGTGGGCCGTCTGCCGATCGGGGCCCGGGTTCGCCACTTCCGTGAGAAGGCCCAGCGTACTCAGGCCGCTGTGGCGGGGCTGTGCGGTATCAGCGACCGGTACCTGTCTCTGATCGAGAACGGCAAGAAGACGCCATCCCCCGAGGTTCTGGGTCGCCTCGCCTCAGAGTTGGGCGTGTCGGTGGCCGCGTTGCTGAGCGACGACCCGGCGCCGACGCCGACGGCGGTCCCGATGGCTGCGCCGGATGTCGAGCGGGCCCTCATGGGGTACGGCCTGCCGCTGTCCACCCCACCGGCCGATCCGGTCGACCTAGGGAAGCGCGTCGCGGCTGCCTGGCGTATCTGGCAGAGCAGCAGGACGCGGTTCACCGAGGCCGAAGCGCTCCTCCCCGCCCTGATCACCGACACCGAGCACGCCGCGAGGGTGCTCCGTCGCAGTACCGACCCCGTCGCACGCCGCGCGGTCATGCGCACGGCGGCAGACCTCTACGGGCTGTTGCGTTCCTACTGCCGCCGCGCCGGACGGCTCGACCTGTCGCTGATGGTTGCCGACCGTGGCCTGCGCGCCGCTGAGGACGCCGATGACCCGCTACGCATCGCCGGCGCCCAGTGGAACCTCGGGCACGCCCTGCTCTCCCGCCCCGAGGGCGCGTCTGCCGCCGCCGAGGTCGCGTTGGGTGCCGCCGACGAACTCGCGCGGAGCATCGAGACGGCGGAGGCCGTCGCAGTGCGCGGCGCCCTCGAACTGGTCGCCGTCGTCGCCGATGCGAGCGCCCGACGCCCGTGGCCGGCCCGCGAACGGTTGGAGAAACGGGCACGACCGTTGGCCGAGAGGTCAGGCGAACTCCATCCGATGTGGACGCTGTTCGGCCCGACGAACGTGGACCTCCACGCCCTGTCCATCGAGATGCTCGCGGGCCAGGCCTCCGACGCGTTGCACCTGGCGGACCGGATCGACGTGAGCGGACTGCCCAGTCGGGAACGGCGGTTCACGTTCGGACTGGAGGTCGCGCGCTGTCACGACCTCCGCAGGGACGATGCGGCTGTTCTCGTCCACCTTCTCGGCCTGGAGGAGCTGGCGCCGGAGGACCTCGCCCGGAGTCCGGTGGCCCGGGAGATGGTCGCAGGTCTGGTGCAACGGGTCCGCCCCACGTTCCGGCACCAGACCACCTGCCTGGCGGGGCGCCTCGGCATGCTGTGACCGCCCCGAACCGGGGGCACACCCGAACTCACCGTTCGGGTTCCCCTTGCACTACACGCCTACGGTCACGCCATGGACAGACGTGAAGCGCCCACGCCGGGTCCCGCGGGCATCAGCATCGTGGCGGCCGGTGTGCACTGGGACGCAGTGAAGGTCAGTCGGCCGTTCGCCCTCCAGTCACTGGAGCACCTGCCGGTTCACGGTGCGATCGCGGTCGACCCCACCCCCGCCGGCCCCTTTCTGCACTTCCTCGTACCGCCGAAGAGCACGGAGGGTTGGAGCGTCCCGCAGTCCACGGCACTGAGCGAGACAGCCCATGTGGCGCTCCCCCCTCCGGGCCGACTCACCCCACCGGGACCGTACTGGCTCACCCGGCCGGACCACCGTCCGCGCCTCACTCGGACTGACGTCCTGCGCGCCGCACTGGAAGCAGTGCTCGGGCCGCGGCACCCCTGAGGCGGGCACCCCCCGCCCCTCCCTCCACGAGGACACCGATGCCCCGTACCCACACCCGTACCGCCCGCGCATACTGCGCACGCTGCAGCGAACCCATCCGGTGGTGGCAACGTCAGATCACCAAGCTGCGCTTCTCCCCGTCCGGGCCCGGCACCACCGTGCACCTCCACCGCCGCTGCCTCCCCGAGACAGCTCCCTGCGCGCCGTGCGTCAAGGCCCGCATCTTCGGCACGGACGAACACGACTGCCGCATGTGGGCCCCGGGCACCCACCAGGTCCACCGCCGGCGGGCGACGCTGAAGCTGAGCCTCCGCAACCGCCCGCGGCCCTGCCCGTGCACCTGCCGGACCCGGGCGCGGGCCTGAGCGCACGGGCCGGGGCGCGGGCCCTTCGGAATGTGTCCGTCCCAAGACGTATGTCCCGATTCTGTGACAACGGTGGAACGGGGCCGTTCCGCAGGAACCCCGCGGCCGTACGCACCCTCTCTCCGGTCGATTCCGATCGCACGGAGGTACGACCCCATGTTCAGTTCACCGCTCCCGTCCGCACCGCGTCCGAGCACGCAGGCCGGCGTGGCGCCCGTCCGTGGCCGCCGCGGACGACACCTGACCGTCGGGGCCGGGGCCCTCGGACTCACCGTCCTGCTCACCGCCTGCTCCGGCGGATCGGACGACGACGGCAAGGGCGGCGGGAGCACCGCGGCCGGCGCCCCCGCGCGGGCCGAGATATCGGTGAACCTGAAGGGCGAGCGTGCTGCCGCGGGCAAGCCCGTGACGGTGCGCCTCGCCGAAGGGGAGCTGCGCGGGGTGACGGTCACCTCGAAGAAGGACGCGAAGGCGGGCGCCCCGCTGACGGGCAAGGTCTCCGCGGACGGCCGCACCTGGACCTCGGAGCGGGTCGCCGCGCCGGGCACCGCGTACCAGGTGCGCGCGACGACCAAGGAGGGCGGCTCGGCGACGGCCGCGTTCACGACGGTCGCCGCCGACAAGGTCAACAAGCTGACCCTCGCCCCCGGCAAGGGCACCACCGTGGGCATCGCCCAGCCCCTCTCGATCACCTTCGACCACCCGGTCAAGAACAAGGCGGCCGTCGAGCGCGCGCTGAAGGTCACCACCTCCAACGACACCACCGGGTCCTGGGGCTGGATCGAGCACTACGACGGGAAGGACCGCATCGACTGGCGGCCCGAGGAGTACTGGAAGCCGGGCACCAAGGTGCAGCTGCGGGCGAACCTCAACGGCGTCGACTCGGGCACCGCGGGCGGCTTCTTCGTCCGGGACTACGACACCTCCTTCACCATCGGCGCGGCGCAGATCGTCAAGGTGGACCTCAACACCAAGCAGCTGCGGCTGGAGCGGGACGGCAAGACGGTGCGGACCCTGCCGATGTCGGCGGGCACGCCCGGCGGCAAGAAGCGGTCGTGGGGCGGCACGACCGTGCTGATGTCGAAGGAGGGCACCATCCGGATGAACTCCGAGACCGTGGGCCTCGGCGACGCCTACGACAAGATGGTCGACTACTCGATGCGGCTGACCTGGTCGGGGATGTACGCGCACGCCGCTCCGTGGAACGCGGCGTACTTCGGCAACGCCAACCGCAGCTCGGGGTGCATCGGCATGAGCGACGCCAATGCCGGCTGGCTGTACGGGCAGGTCCGCGCCGGCGACCCCTTCGAGGTCACCGGTGAGGGGCACAAGGGCGTTCCCGCGCCGGGCAACGGGTACGGCGAGTGGAACCTGTCGTGGGCCGACTGGCAGCAGCGGAGCGCGCTGCGCTGATCCGGTCGTCGGAAGGATGCGGGACGCGCGGTCGGGCTCCGGGTGCGGAGCCCGATTGCGAGGCGGGTCACGCGGTGTTTGTGTGGGTGTGTTCCCCTACGCACACCTTCGGAGCGTGCCATGTCGCTGTCCTCCTTCGGGTCGCCCGGCGGCCCGGACCCGTTCTCCGAACTGTTGAACCGGTTCTTCGGGATGTCCCCGGGGACGGCGCCGCCAGCCGTGCAGCGGGTGCCGATCGGGCGGCTGCTCAGCGAGTCGGCACGGGAACTGTTGGCCACCGCCTCGGCCCGGGCCGAGAAGGACGGCAGCGCCGACCTGGACACCGAGCACCTGCTCTGGGCGGCCACCCGGACGGAGCCCACCCGTGCGCTGATCGCCCAGGCGGGCGCCGATCCGGACGAGCTGGGGCAGGAGATCGCCGACGCCCTGCCGGGCGAGTCGGCCTCGCCCTCCGCCGAGCCGGGGCTGACGCCCGCCGCCAAACGGGTGCTGATCGGTGCGCACACCCGGTCGCAGGCGGCGGGCTCCTCGTACATCGGCCCGGAGCACGTCCTCGGGGCGCTGCTGGACGACCGGAGCTCCGGCGCCGCCCGGGCCCTGGCCCGTCACGTCCCGGACGCCGCCCGGTTGCGGCGGGCCGCGGACGCGCCGGCCCGCCGGGGCTCCGCACCCGAGCAGGAGAGCGGCACCCCCACCCTGGACGAGTACGGCCATGACCTCACCGAGGAGGCGCGGGCGGGCCGGCTGGACCCGGTGGTGGGCCGCGCCGACGAGATCGAGCAGACCGTCGAGGTGCTCTCGCGTCGGACGAAGAACAACCCCGTGCTGATCGGTGACCCCGGTGTGGGCAAGACGGCGATCGTGGAGGGGTTGGCGCAGCGGATCGTCGCCGGGGAGGTTCCGGACACCCTCAAGGACCGCCGGGTGGTGGCCCTGGACCTGTCGGGGCTGGTGGCGGGTTCGAAGTACCGGGGCGAGTTCGAGGAACGGCTGAAGAACGTGATCGACGAGGTGCGGGGCGCCTCGGAGTCGACGGTGTTGTTCATCGACGAGTTGCACACGGTGGTGGGGGCGGGTTCGGGCGGCGAGGGGGCGATGGACGCGGGCAACATCCTCAAGCCGGCGCTCGCCCGCGGTGAGCTGCACGTCGTGGGGGCGACGACGATCGACGAGTACCGCAAGCACATCGAGAAGGACGCGGCGTTGGAGCGCCGCTTCCAGCCGGTGACCGTGCCGGAGCCGACGGTGGCCGAGACCGTGGAGATCCTCCAGGGGCTACGTGACTCCTACGAGGCGCACCATCAGGTCCGCTTCACCGACGAGGCGTTGGTGGCCGCCGCCGAGCTGTCCGACCGTTACCTCACCGACCGGTTCCTGCCGGACAAGGCGATCGACCTGATGGACACGGCGGGGGCGAGGGTCCGGTTGCGTTCCCTGGGCCGCTCGACGGAGGTGGTGGAGCGGGAGGACCTGATCGCCCGGCTCCAGCGGGAGAAGGACCAGGCGATCGCGGCGGAGGACTTCGAGCGGGCGTCCGAGGTGAAGCGGCGGATCGCGGCGACGCATGACGAGATCGCGGGTGTCGCGGAGCGCCGTGAGGGGGTGATGCGGGTCACCGAGGACGACATCGCGGACGTGCTGTCCCGGCGTACCGGCATCCCGGTCTCGCAGCTGACGCAGAGCGAGAAGGAGAAGCTGCTGAAGCTGGAGGACGCCCTGCACTCGCGGGTGGTGGGGCAGGACGAGGCGGTGGTCGCGGTCGCGGAGGCGGTGCGCCGCAACCGGGCGGGCATGGGCGATCCGGACCGGCCGGTCGGCTCGTTCCTGTTCCTCGGTCCTACGGGGGTGGGCAAGACGGAGTTGGCGAAGGCGCTGGCCGAGTTGCTGTTCGGGGACGAGAGCCGGATGACGCGGTTCGACATGAGCGAGTTCCAGGAGCGGCACACGGTGTCGCGGCTGGTCGGGGCGCCGCCCGGTTACGTGGGTCACGAGGACGCGGGTCAGCTCACCGAGAAGGTGCGCAGACAGCCGTACAGCGTGCTGCTCTTCGACGAGATCGAGAAGGCGCACCGGGACGTCTTCAACGCGCTGCTCCAGGTGTTGGACGACGGGCGGCTGACGGACGCGCGGGGCCGGACGGTGGACTTCCGGCACACGGTGGTCATCATGACCAGCAACATCGGCGCCCAGCGCATCCTGGCCCGGCGCGGGGAGGTGGACGACGGCAGCGGGGTGCTGAGCGGTCAGTTGAAGGACGAGCTGATGGAGGACCTGCGGGAGCGTTTCCTGCCGGAGTTCCTGAACCGGATCGACGAGATCATCGTGTTCCACGGTCTGGGCCCGGACGACCTGACGCGCATCCTGGACCTGTTGTTGGACCGCAGCGAGCGTCGGGTGCGGGCCCAGGGGCTGCATCTGGAGGTCACGGACGCGGCGAAGCGCCTGTTGGTGGCGCACGGGACGAAGCCGGAGTTCGGGGCGCGGCCGTTGCGTCGGACGATCCAGTCCGAGTTGGACAACCGGTTGGCGTCGCTGTTGCTCAGCGGGGAGGCGGACCCGGGTGACACGGTCGTCGCCGATGTCGTCAACGACTCGCTGGTGTGTTCGGTGCGCAAGCCGGCCGAGGACCCGGCAGAGGCCGCCGCCGAGGCGTAGCGGCGGTCCGGGCGGTGGCGTGGGGTCCGGGTACGAAACCGGGCGGCCTGCGGGGTGGGTTCCACCCCGCGGGCCGCCCGGTTTCGGCTGCGGTCCGGCGGCGCCGCGTCCCTGGGGCGCGGTGACGCCCTGGTCCACGGCACGGCCGTTCCGCTCGGAGCGGACCCGTCCGGCGCACGGCTGACCTTCGTCCCGCCCGGGGTGCGACACACGTCGTGTGCCGTACCGCCGCACGGGCAGTGATCTCCGGCCGCCGCCGGTCGAGCATGGCCCGGTGAGCCGCTGCCCCCCGTTTACCGCCTCGGGGCCGCGGGGGGTCCCCCGCCCGGCAGCAGCGTCCCTGGTTCGGCCGGTGCGATTTCGACGGCCTCCGTCCTGGGATTGCGGCGCTGGCGACGGGCCACCCAATGGGCGAACCACGACAGCAGCATGCACATCCCGATGTAGATCGGTGAGATCACCATCACGACGGGGATGAAAGGCAGATCGTAGTCGAGGTTCGACGCGATCAGTTTCCCGGCGTGCAGGAACTCCTCGTAGGTGATCAGGTATCCGAGCGAGGTGTCCTTGAGGGCCACCACGAGTTGGCTGATGATGGCGGGCAGCATCGCCCGCGCGGCCTGCGGTACGAGCACGTACGTCATCACCTGGGTCTTGCGCATGCCGAGCGCGAACGCCGCCTCGTGCTGACCGCGTTCGACGGCGTTGACCCCGGAGCGGAAGACCTCGGCGAGGACGCTGCCGTTGTAGAGGGTGAGTCCGGCGACCAGTGCGGGCAGCGGCTGCACCTTCAGCGCCACGAAGATGAAGAAGATCATGACCAGGACCGGCATCGCGCGGAAGAACTCCACGATCAGGGTGGAGACCCAGCGCACCGGTGCGTGGTCGGAGAGCCGGCCGGTGGCGAGGAGCGCGCCGAGCACCAGGGACAGCACGGCGGCCATCCCGAAGGCCTTGAGGGTGTTGGCGAGGCCCTTCAGCAGGAGTTCCTGGATGCCCTTGTACTCGAAGGGCGTCCACTTGGTGGCGGTGAACTGGTCGGTGTCGAAGAGGAGGTACAGGATCCAGCCGAACAGGGCGAGGAGGAGTCCGGTGGCGATCAGGCCGTAGGTGCGGTGGCGGCGGCGGGCCTTGGGGCCGGGGATGTCGTAGAGGGCGGTCGACTCCTCGGCGGAGGCGGTGTGCACGACCGGGGACGCCGTGGTCATCGGGCCACCCCCCAGTGGCGTTCCATCAGGTGGAAGAGGGCGCTGATGCTCAGGGTGATGATGAGGTAGCCGACCGCGATCCAGACGAACGTCCAGATGATGTTGTAGCCGAGTTCGCTGAGGGTCTTGTAGGTGCCGAGCAGTTCGGTGACGCTGAAGGCGCCGGCGATCGCGGAGTTCTTGGCGAGCGCGATGAGCGTGGAACCGACCGGCGGGATGACCGAGCGGAACGCCTGCGGCAGCACCACCAGGGACAGTGACTGCCCGAAGGTCATGCCGAGGCTGCGGGCGGCCTCGCCCTGGCCCTTGGGCACGGTGTTGATGCCGGAGCGCAGCGCCTCGCAGATGAACGCGGAGGTGTAGCAGCCGAGCGCGAGGACCGCGAAGACCTCGAACGGCAGCACCAGCCCGAAGCGGGGCAGTCCGAGGAGGACCGCGAAGAACAGCAGGGTCAGCGGGGTGTTGCGAAGGATGGTCACCCAGGCGGTGCCGAACATCCGCAGCGAGCCGATGGGTGCCACCCGGAAGGACGCCATGACGAAGCCGAGCACCAGGGCGAGCACGGAGGAGTACACGGTGAGTTCGACGGTGCCGAGGAATCCCTGGGCGTAGGTGTCGAAGTTGTCGATCAGTACGTTCAAGGGGGCCTCGTTCAGCTCGCCGGATAGCGGTCGATGGCGGGCGGGTTCGGCGCGGGGACCCCGGACAGGCCGAGGGTCGCCTCGTACGCCTTCTTCCAGTCGCCGTCCTTCTCGCGGGCCGCGAGCGCGTCGTCGAGGGCGAAGCGCAGGGCGTTGTCGCTCCGGGGGACGCCGATGCCGTAGGGCTCCTCGGAGAAGGGCTTGCCGACCACCTTCAGTTCCTCCGGGACCTTGGCGGCGTATCCGATGAGGATGGCGTCGTCGGTGGTGACGGCGTCGACCTGGTACGTCAGCAGGTTGTCCACGCACACCGAGTAGGTGTCGTACGCGACGAGCGTGGCCTTGGGGTAGTCCCGCTGGATGCGCTGGTAGGGGGTGGAGCCCGCCGCGGAACAGACGCGTTTGCCCGCGAGGTCCTGGGGGCCCTTGATGTCGTTCTCGTCGGTGCGGACCAGCAGGCCCTGCCCGGCGAGGTAGTAGGGGCCCGCGAAGCCGACGAGCTTCTTGCGGTTGGCGTTGATGGTGTAGGTGCCGACGTAGTAGTCGATCTGACCGTTCTGGAGGGCGGTCTCGCGGTTGGCGGAGGCGATGGTGCGGAAGTGAATGGTGTCGGGCTCGAATCCGAGGGAGGCGGCCATCATCCGGGCGATCTCGATGTCGAACCCGGAGTACGCGCCGGTCGCCGGGTCCTTCTCGCCGAGGTAGGGCTGGTCCTCCTTGGCGCCGACGGTGAGGTGGCCGCGGCGTTCGGCGCGTTCCCAGGTGGGCGAGTCGGGGAGTTGGAAGCCCTCGTTCACCGCGTACTGCGGCAGTGCGCCCGCGGCGGGGCCCTTGACGGGCGGGCTGCCGTCCTTGCCGCAGGCGGAGCCGAGGAGGGCGAGGGCGACCAGCAGGAGGGCGGTGGTCAGCCGCGGAGCGGGGGTCCGCCGGGGCAGGCTGCGGATCATGCGGTCACCCCTCAGTGCTTGAGGATCTTGGAGAGGAAGTCCTTGGCGCGTTCGCTCTCCGGGTGGGTGAAGAAGTCCTCGGGCGTGCGGTCCTCGACGACCCGGCCGTCGGCCATGAAGACCACGCGGTTGGCAGCGGAGCGGGCGAAGCCCATCTCGTGGGTGACGACGACCATGGTCATGCCGTCCCGGGCGAGTTGGCGCATGACCTCCAGGACCTCGTTGATCATCTCCGGGTCGAGGGCCGAGGTGGGCTCGTCGAAGAGCAGGGCCTTGGGGTCCATGGCGAGGGCGCGGGCGATGGCGACGCGCTGTTGCTGACCGCCGGAGAGCTGGGCGGGGAACTTGTCGGCCTGCCCGACGAGTCCGACCCGGTCGAGGAGCTCCCGGGCGCGCTGCTCCGCTTCCGCCTTGCCCCGCCGTCTGACCTTGACCTGGGCGAGGGAGATGTTCTGGAGGACGGTCTTGTGGGCGAAGAGGTTGAACGACTGGAAGACCATGCCGACCTCGGCCCGGAGTTTCGCCAGGGCCTTGCCCTCCTCGGGCAGCGGCTGTCCGTCGAGGAAGATCGCACCGGACTCGACCGTCTCCAGTCGGTTGATGGTGCGGCACAGCGTGGACTTGCCGGACCCCGAAGGGCCGATGACGACGACCACCTCCCCCTTGCCGACGGTGAGGTTGATGTCCTGGAGGACATGCAGCTTTCCGTAGTACTTGTTCACGTCACGCAGTTCGATCAACGGATCGACGGCCATGCCCTGCCCTGCCCACTCTCGGCGGTCTCGGTCCGCGCAAACTATCCACGGCAATACGGGACTTAACAGACGACACGCACGTATGGGCATTAACCGTATTTGAAGCCAAGCGACCCGGCTGACGATCGGGCCCGTTCCGTCAATCCTCCGCCGCCTCCGCGTACACCTGGGACAGGCCGGGCGCACCGTTCGCCGCCCAGTCCAACCCCGCCTGCACCACGGGGATCTCCCGACCCGACGCCAGCCGCACCAGCGGCACCCCGTCCGACCGCAGTCGCCAGGAGGCACCCGACACCGTCCGGACGACGACCGTGCCGAGGTAGAGGCCGGCGTCGTTGCCGAGCCAGGGCAGCAGCTCGGGATCGTCCCGCCAGCGCGGCAGGAGCTGGTCGAGGCCGCTCAACGACGCCACCGTGTCGTCGAGTTCGAGGCCCGCGGCGTCCGCCTGGGAGCGCAGCAGATCGCATTCCCCGAACAGCTCCCCCACCCCTTCGGGGTCACTCTCGAACGCGGACGCGAGCACGGCGGTCGACCGATCGGGCCGCCGGGTGCGCCATTTGTCCAGGAAGTGAATTTTCATACCCACAGCCTGACATTCGTTCCGTCTATCGCACCACAGGCGCGCACGACCGTGTCATCACGTGTTCACCGGGTGACGGCGCGTCGCAAGTTGACGCATCGGAGCGGGCTGCCTAGCGTCAACGGGACCGTGGCGGGCCCGGGTGCGGCGTTCACCTGCGGCTTCCCGACGCCGTCGAGAGTCAAGGAGCCCGCCCCCTCGTGTGGTCCACCCACCCCGGCACCGCCAGACGGTGGCCGATGCGCACGGCGACCGTGTTCTTCGCCGTCGCGTCGGCGATGACGCCCGCCGTGGTGGGCACCGTACCGGGACCGGGGGCCGCGGCCTCGGCGGGCGGCACACCGGGCACCCGCGCCGCCGGGGCACCGCTCCCCCTCGGGCGACTGCTCGACAACCGGGGCGTCAGCCACGACGCACGCCGCCAGTACGCCGACTTCGACGGCTCCGGCTCCTCCCTGTCCGCCGGCGACCTGGCAGCCGCGGGGTGGACCCCGGGACGGACCCTGACCCTGGCGGGCGCCCCGCTGACCTGGCCGCGCCCCACCGCGGAGGGCTTCGACAACGTACGGGCCAACGGGCAGTCGGTGCTGGTCGACGGGGCGGGCGAGGCGCTGGTCCTGCTGGTCGCCGGCACCCGGGGCACCGCGACGGGCACCGGCACCGTGCACTACCGGGACGGGGTGAGCGCCCCCTTCCGGCTGGGCGCACCCGACTGGCGGCGCGGGCCCCTCGCGGCGAAGGCCCTGGCACTCCCCCACGTGAACAAGCCGGCCGGGCGGGTCGAGGAGCGGTCCCGGCTGTACGCCGTCAGCGTTCCGCTCCGCAGCGGCCACGAACTCGCCTCGGTGACACTGCCGCGCGACGATCCGTCCGGACCCGATCTGCATGTGTTCGCCCTCGGGGTGCGACCCACCGCGGGCGGCTGGACCGGCAGTTGGTCGGCCGCCACCGGCACCTACGCCCCGGTGGGCCCCTGGACCGACCGCACCCTGCGGCTGGTGACGCGGACCACGGCGGGCGGGCCCCGGCTCCGCCTGCGGTTCGACAACACCTTCGCCCGGGCACCGGTCCGGATCGGAGCGGCGAGCGTGGCCCCGCGGGCGACCGGTGCAGCGGCGCGGGGGCGGCCGGTGCCGGTGACCTTCGGCGGGCGCGGCGGGGTCGAAGTGCCGGCCGGGGCGCAGGTCTTCAGCGACCCCGTGGAGCTCGACGTCCGGCCGCAGACCGAGCTGCTGGTCAGCTTCCACCTGCCCGGCACGGTCCGCGCGGCACCCCTGCACCGGGAGGCCGCACAGACCTCCTACGTCAGCGAACCCGGTGACCGCACCCGTGAGGCAGGAGGGACCGCGTACCCGAAGACGATCACGTTCTGGCCGCTGCTGACCGGGGTCGACGTGAGCGGCGGCCCCGGGTCGGTGGTCGTGATCGGGGACTCGGTCACCGACGGCTCCCGACGGACCCGGGACACCCACCGCCGCTGGACGGACCTGCTCTCCGCGCGGTTGCAGCGCCAGCGCGCGGTCCCCCGGTACGGCGTGCTCAACCAGGCGATCTCCGCCAACCGTGTGGTCTCCGACCGCTATCCGGGGGACGGGGAGTCACGCGACTCCTCGGGGGTGAGTGTCCTCAACCGACTGGACCGGGACGCCTTCGCCCAGACCTCGGCGCGCACCGTGCTCGTCTTCCAGGGGGTCAACGACCTGCGGTGGGGAGCCACGGCGGACGAGGTCGTCGCCGGGCTGTGGGAGATCGCCGCGCGGGCCCGGGAGCGGGGGTTGCGGACGGTCGTGTCGACGATGGCGCCGTGCGGCGGCGAGGACCGTTGCACCCCCGCCGTCGACACCCGGCGCCGGGCCGCCAACGCGGCGCTGCGCGCCGACCCGGGACGCTTCGACGCGCTGCTCGACCTCGACCGGGTGCTGCGGGACCCCGAGCACCCGGAGCGCCTGCTCCCCGCGTACGACAGCGGGGACCATCTGCACCCCAACGATCCGGGGCTGGTCGCGATGGCGGACTCCGTGGACCTGAGGACGCTGAGCCCCTGAGCCCGGACCGCTGCCGGAGCAGCGCTCGGGCCGCGGTCAGGTCGCCGTCAGAGGTCGAGGTCCACGACGACGGGGGCGTGGTCGGACGCGCCCTTGCCCTTGCGCTCCTCACGGTCGACGTAGGCGTCGGAGACGGCCTTCGCGAAGGGCTCGTTCCCGTACACCAGGTCGATGCGCATGCCCTTGTTCTTCGGGAACGAGAGCTGGCGGTAGTCCCAGTACGTGTACGGGTGGTCGTACTTCAGGGGGCGCGGGACCACGTCGGACAGGCCCGTCCCGCGCAGCGCGGCGAGGGCGGCGCGCTCGGCGGGGGTCACATGGGTGGCCCCCTCGAAGGCGCCGATGTCCCAGACGTCCTCATCGGCCGGGGCGACGTTGTAGTCACCGAGGACGGCGAACGGGCGGCTGCCCGCGGCGTCCCCCGCGACGGCCGCCTTCAGCGCCTCGAACCACTGGATCTTGTAGGCGTAGTGGGCGTGGTCGACCTCACGGCCGTTGGGCACGTACACCGACCAGACGCGGACCGGGCCGCAGGTCGCCGCGACGGCGCGGGGCTCCTGGACGCCCTCGTACCCCGGATCGCCGGGGAGGCCCTTGACCACGTCCGTCAGGCCCACCCGGGAGATCACCGCGACGCCGTTCCAGCGGCCGGTGGCGTGGACCGCCGCCTCGTAGCCCAGCTCGCGCAGCGGGGCCGTCGGGAACTGCTCCTCGGTGGTCTTGGCCTCCTGGAGGCACAGCACGTCCGTCCCCGTGCTCTCCAGCCAGGCCAGCAGGCGGGGGGTCCGTGCGGTGATCGAGTTCACGTTCCAGGTGGCGATGCGCATGACCCCCAACCTACCGGGCGGGTGTGACAGCGCCGCTTCCCCGACCGGCCGCTCACACCGACCGGCCGCCCCGTCGCCGCGCGCTACAGCTCCACCGTGCCGCCGGGCGCCAGCCGCAGGTGTTCGGCGCCCCCGAGCGCGCCGATCTGACGGTCGTAGATGGGGCGGGCCAGCTCGGTGAGCAGGGCGTCGTGGATGTCGTACGCGCGGCGCGGACCGACCTCCCGGACGTAGTCGATGACCTCGGAGATCTTGTTCCAGGGGGCGTGCACCGGAAGCATCAGCGTGTCCACCGGCCGGTCGGGCACCGTCAGTGCGTCCCCCGGGTGGAACAGCGCACCGTCGACCAGGAACCCGATGTTGGTGACCCGCGGGATGTCCGGGTGGATCACCGCGTGCCACTCCCCGTGCACCTGGACGTCGAAGCCGGCGGCCGTGAAGGCGTCACCGTGCCCGACCGTGCGGATCCGCCCCGGATAGGCCCCGGTGAGCTGGTCGGCGACCGACCGCAGCGTCCACACGGTGGTGGCCGGGTCGGCGTCCAGGGCGGCCCGGAGGTGCTCCTCGCTGAAGTGGTCGGGGTGTTCGTGCGTGACCAGGATCGCCGTGGCACCGACCGCCGCGTCCGCCTCGGTGAACCCGCCCGGGTCGATGACGAGGCGCTGGCCGTCCTTGTCGAGCCGAACGCAGGAATGCGTCTGCTTGGTGAGCTTCATGGGGATCATCCTGGCCCAGCCCCGGGCACCGTGGCCGCTGCGCCCGCTCACTCCTGGGGCGTGGTCTCCTCCCGGATGACCCCCTGCGCCACCCTGAAGGCCCGGTTGGCGGCGGGCACCCCGCAGTAGACGGCGGTCTGGAGGAGGACCTCCTTGATCTCCCGGGGGGTGAGTCCGTTGCGCAGGGCGGCCCGGATGTGGGTGCCGAGTTCGTCGGGGTGGCCCCCCGCCACCAGGGCCGTCAACGCGACCGTGCTGCGCATCCTGCGGTCGAGGCCCGGGCGGTCCCAGACGTCGCCCCATGCGTACCGGGTCACGAAGCGCTGGAAGTCCTCGGAGAACTCGTCGGCGGCGGCGAGCGTCCGGTCCACATGGGCGTCGCCGAGCACTTCCCGACGCACCTTCAGGCCCACGTCGTAGCGGTCGCCGAGCCGGTGGCCACCGGACTGTTCCGCAGCGGGAGCTATGGCGGCGACCGGTGCGGCGGCGGGCGGCGGGACCGTGAGCGGGGGCGCGGCCTGGCTGACGACGCGGTGCTGACCGGTCGCGTCGGTGGCGGCGCCCCAGGGGGTGGCGAAGTGCCGCACCAACAGGTCGGTGACCGCCGCGGGCTGCTCGACCGGTGCGAGGTGCGAGGCGCCGGGGACGACGGCGAGTCGGGCGTCCGGGATCCCGGCGACCAGGGTCCGGGCCTCGGCGGGGCCGGTGACCTTGTCCTCGGAGCCCACGAGGACCAGGGTGGGCACCCCTATCCGGCTGAGGGCCGCCCGCACGTCGAACGTGGCCAGCGCCTCGCACGCGGCGATGTAGCAGCCGGGGTCGGTGGTGCGGACCATCTGCACGGCCCACTCGGTGATCGCGGGCTGCGCCGCCGCGAATCCGGGGGTGAACCAGCGGTCGGGCGAGGAACGCGCGATCGGGTCCAGGCCGTTCGTCCGGACGACGACACCGCGCTGGCGGAACTCGTCGGGGGTGCCGAACCGCGGGGACGAGGCGATCAGCGCCAGCGAGGCCACCCGGTGCGGGTGGCGCAGCGCGAGGTCGAGGCCGACCGCGCCGGCGAACGCACAGCCGGCGAACCCGAAGCGCTGGACACCCAGTTCGTCGAGGAGGGCGAGCAGCCGGTCGGACAACTCACCCACCGAGCCGGCGGGGCGGGCGGGCGCGCCTCCGTGTCCGGGCAGGTCGAAGCGGAGCACCCGCAGTTGACCGGAGAGCTCCGGCACCTGGCGATCCCACATGTGCCATGTCGTACCGAGGGAGGGGCCGATCACCAGGGTTGGTGCGTCGTCCGGCCCGTCCACGCGGTATTGCAGGGAGTTCGTCGGTGTCACACTCACCCGCTACCCCCTCTCGTCTCTCACAATCTCGTACATCGCCGAGTCGAACCTATCGGCTCCGGCGCCTGCCCCGGGCATCGAGCCCGGAACCGGCGGGCTCGGCCGTGGGCCCGTGGAGGGTGGCGGCGGCTCGGGGGGCCGGGCTTCCTAGAAGGCTGATGAAGGTCTTGTTGAGGGGCTGTTCGGCTTCAGGCCGGTCGGCTTCTCTGGGTTATGTGTTGGCCGGGGCGAGGAGCCAGGTGCCGTCTGTGTGGGTGAGTCCGAGGTTGATCGGTCGGTGGAGGTTGAGGGCGGGTGCTCGGGTGTGGAGCCAGGTGTCGTTCTTGGTGGTGCCTCGGTAGCGGAGTCGGCGGTTGCCGTGGTGGACGAGCCAGGCGACGGCGCGTTCGACGGGTGGTCGCCATCGGCGGTGGTCGGCCTGCCAGGCGGGGTCGGTGGTGGCTTGGCGGCGGGCCGTGGCTTGGAGGTCGTGGTGTGGGCGGATGGTCAGGACGCGTCCGGCCTTGGCCTTGGTGCACTGCTCACGCAGTGGGCATCGGGTGCATAGGTCTTTGAACACGGCTCGGCGCTGGTGGTGTCGGCCGCGGGGATCGGACAGGGTGACGGTGTGTCCTTGGGGGCAGGTCACCGCGTTGGCGGTGGTGTCGATGGTGAAGTCGTCGAGGGTGAAACCGTCGGGGACGGCGGGCCGTAGCGGGGCGGGCTTGAGGAACAGCCGGTGTCCGGCATTCGAGGGCCTGGCGGGCGTCGCCGGTGGAGTAGGCGGTGTCGCCGAAGGCCTCCACCGGCTCGTCCTCGCTGGCGAGGAGGTCGAGGCCGACGGCGGTGAGTATCCCGGTCTCCGGCTCGATGGCGAGGTGGGCCTTGTATCCGTCTTGCTGGTGGGAGCGGGTCTTGTGGATGTGCCGGGAGGCGGGGTCGACGGTGGAGATCATCCGGTCGGGGGCGGTCCCTTGGGTGATGCGCCAGCGTCCGTCGCGGCCGTCGGAGTCCTCGTCCGGTTCGACGTCCTGGCCCGCGACCAGGGCCAGGATGCCCACCGCGTTGGCGGCCTTCTCGCCGAGTTCCTGTTCGGGTAGATGCCCCAGCAACCTGAGTGCGTCCGTGACCAGGGCGTCCACGAGCGGGGCGCGGGCCTGTTCGTCGTTCCAGGCGATGCGGGGTCTACCCGGGTCGGTGTAGTCGTGGGCGGAGCACCGCACCCCGGCCGCTTCGGCGCCGCCGGGGACCTCACGGATCACGGCTCGGATGACGGCGATGATCTGGGTGACGGTGTCCTGGATGGCGACCGCGTCGTCTAAAACGGTGGAGTCCAGCGCCCGCCGGTGCTTGCCTTTGAGGACACTGGTGACCTTCACGACCTCGCGGACCGCCTCGAAGACCCGGTTCGGGCGGGCGGAGCGGGCCAGCCGGCGCCGGAAGTAGGCCAGCAGCGACGGGTCGAACGCCATGTCGTGCAGTCCGAGCCCGCAGGCGGCCTTCCATCGCAGGTCACACCGCAGTTCCTGGACCGTCTCAAAGTCCGACAGGCCGTAGGGCCTGCACGGTGATCGCCGCGGCCAGGATTTGCGGGGGCATGGACGGCCACCCGTTCGCCGACGGATACATGTCCGCGAACATCGCCGCGGGGAACAACCGGCCACGGTGCTCGGCCAGGAACGCGAACACACTCCCGGCCGGGATCAACTCCCGGCAGGTCTCCCACACATCCGGTCCGACCGTCTCCCCGACCCACTCCCCTTGCACCACAACAACGAGTTTGGCCCCGCCGCTGACGCGACGAGGCCAAAACCCAACATCTTCATCAGCCTTCTAGGCCCAGCTGACCGCCCACACCCGCACCGCCCTGGCACGCACCGGCCGCCCCCGCGTGGACCAGGAGCTGCTGCGCTGGGCTTTCAGCCGCCTTGGCTGACCACCCCACCGCCATGCCGCTCACCGTGCCGCCGCCGTCCGTCACTGTGGTCCTCGACATGCACTGGTGGAGTGGGTCACCATGCTGATCGTCACCCGTGAGGGCGACCGACGCTGCAAGCTCCGGCCGTCTCAGCGCGCGATGGCGGCACTGGTGTACTTGCGCGAAGACATCACTCTGGCGAAGATTGCCGCCGGGTTCGGAATCAGCGAGTCCACCGCCCACGCCTAGCCCAGCGCGGTCGTCGGCCTGCTTGCCGCTCGTGCACCGGGCCTGCTCAAGACTCTGCGCGAGCATGATCCCGATTTCGTCCTACTCGCCGGGACTCTCGCCGAGTGCGACCGGGTCGGCGACAGCCGGGCCGACTACTCCCGCAAACACCGGCGCCCTGGGGTGAACGTGCAGGTCCTCACGCTGGAGCTGCAACGCTGAAGAAGCTCAGTCGAGGATATCCGTCGATGCCCCCGCACCATGTGCCCCGACCAGCGCTTCGGCGGGCAGCAGCGGGGTCACTTCGGCCGATATCGGGGTTTTTCGCCGTCTCGGGATGATCGAAACGGGTAACTCCCGTCACCCCAGGTCCGCGGACACTTCTCCGGCCTTATTCCTCCGGAACCCCCGACCGTCACGCGGCGGATCGAAGCCGAGTATGGTTCTCGCTTTCTTGCCCGTGCGCGCACGCAGGCGAACTATGCTGCTGGTGACTCAGTCGTCGACGTGTGAGGTTCCCTTGAAGAGAATGCTTGATTCCTGCGAGGTCGAAGTTTCGCCGAGTTATCGAATTTTTGGCCTGGTGGACGCGAGTGTGGACGCTTATTTGCCGAATACGGATCGCTCCAACTGGCTCCTCTTTGCTCCGGGTATGGTTTATCTTCAGGTGCCGCCACAGGTTATCCAGGCGTCCGTACGGTTGGAGAGTTGGTCGACTGCACCACCTCGGAACAGTGCCAAGTGGTCCGGGGAGGCAGACGTGGAGGTTGAACTTCCCAGCGGGGAGCTTGCATGGCGCACTATCGATGGAGGCCAGAGGGGTGTCCCTCTCATTCTTCCTTCGGCTGGATTATACGGAATGCGATGGCATTGGGTCTTTAATCCTGGGAGGGGCCCATTCACCTCTCCGCTGGAAGGCCCCAGGGAACCTCTTCTCACAGTTCCTGAGAGAGAGGAGGAACTGAACGGTGCGGATCAGTATTGCCTTGTCCAGATCTGGCGTATCGCTGCTAGTGGGGAAACGGGGTGACGGAGGGGGCGGTTCCCATGGGCCGCCCCCTCCCCCTGGCATGATCCAGACGGCAGTTGTCGGTCAGTTGCCGATCTTGATGATGAACGGGTCGTAGCTCAGGATGCGGTCATTGTCGTACCACGCCCCGAGGCGTCCTCCGGCTTCCTGATTCTCGGTGGGGTCTATGTAGCGGACGGAGAAGTCGTTGAGGTACGGAGCGCCTTCGTACAGATGGCGTGCGGCTCCTTGGTAGCTTGAGGCGAAGGGGAACTCATCGCAGTCGCGCTGCCCTCCGGGGATACCTGGGGTGGCGGGGTCGTTGCAGGTGGAGGTGACGGTGGAGCGATTTTGGTCGTAACGCGTCTTTGCGTTCGCGCTGGACCCGGGCACTAGTCGGTGCATCGGGTCCAGGGCACTCCCACCAGGAATCTTCTTGTTGCTCTTCGTGGGAAACGTGCTGCCCGGATTACCAAGGGCATCCCCTATGTGCTCCGCCACAGCTGCCACTCCGTGGTACGGCTCGTTGGGAGCAGTGGGAACGGACTTGTCACTTCGGTCGTAGCGGAGGGCGGGTGTGGCATCGGGGAAAACGGAACCGGCTTGCGCCCGTTGATTGTAGGCAGCGCTGTCGAATCGTATTTCCCCCTGCTCGCCGTTCGCGGGTATGACTTGTGAGTAGCCGGGGATGGTGAACTTGAGAACGGGCTTGAACTGGCCTGTGGCGATCTGATCGCCATGGGTGACATCGGGTAGCTTGGGTGCAAGCGACCACAGGTCAAATTTGGTGTCGCCGTTTTGTTTCCACTGGTTGGGGGAGTCCGTACGACCCACGTGGAGGCCGGCCTGGCAGGCGTCATGTGCTGTTGGGTTTCCGGGCACCCCGATGGCCCAGTCGCCCTTGCATTCTAGACGTGCTTCCAGCGTGGTGCCGGCCTTGTTGAAGTCCCCGGTCGATAGGGCGACATCGACATTGAAGTCGAATTCGGCGAATCGAGTGAAAGTGCTTCCGTCCATGCCTCCGATCTTTCCACGGCCGATCAGGGTGTTGGTGGAGATGAACGTGCCTTGTAGGTAGCAGCCGGGGGGCCACCAGCCGCACCTGATCGCTGGCATGACCGTCATACTTTCCTGGCAGTAGGAGAACCGGTTCTTTATCCACCCCGATGCGTTGTCCGCGTCGTCCGCGTTGCGGCATTCGCTTGTACTCGCGATGTATTCGTACGGGTGCTGGCCGTTGTTCTCGGGCTTGCGCCCCCGGTTGAACCGGTGGCTGGGAACGGTGTAGGTACGCTCCCAGACCGCCTTCGGACCGACTGACGGTGTCGGTACAGGGCCGGATGCGGGCTGGCCAGCGGCTGGGCCTGTGCGCGGTTTGATGCCCAGTGCTTCTAGATTGCCGTCCCTGGTGAGCACCTGCTCGACATGGGCGGGGTTGGCGATCAGAGCGGGGTCATTGATCGTGTAGGTGTTGCCGGGTTGAAGGGAGGTGGGAACACCGGCTGCTGCCGTTTCCACCCCGAACGTCCGCCAAGGAGACCAGCCCAGGTTGTAGTGGGTGCCGTCGTAGGCGTTGGTCCGAAACTTGTACATCTTGCCGTCCACGAGCTGTCCTGCTGGAACCTGGACGGTTGCCCACTCGCCGGGAGTGACGAAGCCGGAGACGATCGCGCCGTCTCCGGCCGGCGTGGTGATGGGCGTGTTGGTTTCCGCGTCATAGACCTGGAAGGTGCCGTTGACCTTGTCACCGTTCGCGTCCGTGAACTTGTCCCGCAGTGTCGGAGTGAGGGTGTTCACGCCCCAGACATTCTGGTGGGTTCGGAACGGCGGGCCTGCCTGTTGTGCCGTTCCGTCGGAGGGCCGGTAGTTGTGCGTCACCGTCAACTTCGGCTGGTTCGTGGTCGCGTTGCCAGAGTTGACGCGCTTCCAGCCGCGAGCGTGGTCTTCGGCAGCACGCAGTCCCAGGTAGCCGCGGGTCGTCCTCGCCGATGCCCAGGTCTGGACAAGGGCGTCGATGTCGGCGTTGATCCAACCGGCGGGCTGGGTCGCGGCGCAGCCGGAGTTGCCCCGAGTCTGGGCCGAAGCGTGGTATTGCTGATTCCACGTAGGCTGACTGGTCCACCTGCTGGTGGTGGATGCCTGGGTGGTGTCCCAGACCGTCCACTGCTGGTTGCTGCAGTCTGTGTTGCCCGAGTGGAAGTTCCACAGTGCCAGGTTCGTGTCGATGATCAACGCGTCCTGGAGGGGCGTCGTGTTCCAGTGGATGAAGGAGCGGGCGACACGGGTTGTACCGTCCGCGTTGGTGGTGCCAGGGTTACCGAAGTCGAGTTCGGTGTCAGCCGACCAGTCAACCGTCTCGCCGCGCTGGACGTAGGTGTCGAAGGTCGATGCGAGGCCAGATGTCGAGGGGTCGACCGTGACCGGGTACTGGGTCTTGGGGTCGGAGAGGAAGTCCGCGCTGGGCGTGACGACCAAGTCGATCCGGTCGGTGCCCCTTTCCACGACCTTCATGCCGACGCGGGCCCGGTGGGTGTGCTCGCCGGACCGTCTGTCCACGGAGGCGTCCCACATGACCGGAGCGGGCATCGCTGCTCGCCGCTCGCCGGTCTCGGCGTCGGTGAATGTCACCGAACCGTCCCTGTTCGCCTTGGCCTTCAGTCCCTTGGCCTTGACCGGCAAGGTGTAGGAGTAGGCGCCGGAAGGCTTCTTGCTGATTTCCACGTACTGCTCGAAGCCGGTCCGGGTCGCTTCAACAATGACGTCTGCGCCAGGAATGGCATCCCGGTAGCGGGCCGAAGTGCCGTTCAACTCCGGCTTGGGGAGGCCGCCTTTCCACTGCAGTGTCACTGCCTGGTCACCGGTGCCCAGTGTGACGAGATCGCGGGGCGCGGCGTCCCGGGCGTCGGCCAGCGACCGGGGTATCGAGCCGCCATTTCCTGCAAGTCGGAGACCGTGCGAGTGTTCTTTGGCCTTGATGGTACCGTCGCTGGACTGGGTTAAGGTGGCATCGACCTTGCGCCATTTTCCGGCCCGCCACACCCGTTCGGGCCCGGGGGTCAGTTCTGTGGTGAGGGTGCCGTCTGGATTGGCGACGGTGTAGGAGGTCGCCGTCGTCTCGTCCTGGATCGCCACCTTCTTCCCGGTCTTCTTCGCCTCCCTGACGGCCCATGCTTTCGAGCCCTCGGGATGCCGAGGCGCCTTCTTCGCGCCAGTTCGGGGTCCCATGCCCGCTGTGGGAGGGGAGGACCCGGTCGGCTTCTTGAGCGCGGCCCGACCAGGCTCTGGATCGAGAACTGCGGCTTCGCCAGCGCCGACGAGGCAGAGTTCGACGATCACCGTCAAAGCGGTGACGGCAGCAAGTCGACTACGCCTTCCCCGCCTTTTTGAAGTCGCATCGATCGGTAAACCCATAGAGTTCCGTGCCCTTCCCATTCAGGTGGAAATTCCCACCCGCGCTAATTGCGCCGATGTTCGTAGCTTAGTCAGGCGGATCGGTGGTTGAGGAAGATGATTTCAGGTCGCATGCTCCGGTCCCGGCGTTGTGGATGGAGAATGGCGTCAAGTTGATCGGGGCATACACGTCAGGCGTTGGATTGATCGCGATATTTGTGGATTGTTGGGATTTATTCAGGGGATTTGATTGAGGTTCTATAGAAACGTAGGGGAGGCGATTCAGGACAGGTGGGATTCGCTGCCGGACTGATCTCGCCGATCGGATGCCGTCACGAGTGTTTCCGCTGCACTGAGCTTCTTCAGCGTTGCAGCTCCGGCGTGAGGACCGCCTTGGCGATTGACGGTTAGGGCTGCATCGGGACCTGCGGAAGATCCGCCAGGACTTCAGGCGGGCAACGCAACGTTGGACGGGTGCGCGTGCCGCGGCCAGGGCACGGTTGCCGGTCCCGTCGGCCGCCCCCTTTTGAGGGCACCGGCAGCGTGCTGATGAGCCCGGCTGACTGTGGAGTCAACCGAAACGGTCCACTCCACAGCCACGACGGAGTCGTCGCGGACCTGGACCTGTTCAAGCAAGCGAGCCCAGGTCCCGTCCGTCTCCCAACGGGCGAACCGCTCATAGACCGTCTGCCAAGGCCCATGACGTTCGGGCAGGTCACGCCACGGAGCCCCTGTCCGCAACCGCCACAGCACTCCGTTGATCACCTGCCGGTGATCCCGCCACGGACGCCCCCGCCCGTCCACACCCGGCAACAACGGCGCCATCCGGTCCCACGCCGCATCCGTCAACTCACCACGACCAACCACAAGATCAATTATCAGACAGGCCCTAGCGCGGGCCGGGGCCGCGGGGGGCACGTGCGGAGCGGGACGGGTCCGGGTGGGTGAGCAGACGGCGAGCGGTGGCCAGGGCCTTCGTCTCGTCGCGGACACCGGTCAGGACGCAGAGCGTGTAGACGGTGCCCTCGATCCCGGGGCGGGCCGTGAAGTCCATGAGGGCGTCGAGGCTCCGGAGCCGGTCGTAGCGGTCCACCAGCTCGCGCAGGACGTCGGGGTCGGCCTTCAGCGCCATGGGCCCTCCTCGGGTCGGCGTTCACCCCGGGCGTCCCTCCGATGGTGCGGCGCGGGACCGGACCCCGCCACCTCGGGCGGGCGGACACGGGCGGGCAGCGCACACCCGGGGCGTCGGAGGTCCCGCTTCGGTGCGGGAGGGCGGCGGGTCAGCCCGGGACCTCGGCACGGGTGACCCGGGCGGGGTCGGGCAGCAGGGCGGCCGGACCCGGTTCGTGGACGCGTGCCAGTGCGATGAGGACCAGGGCGACCGCCACCGCGCCGGGATCGGGCAGGCCGGTGCCGTGTTCGCCGGTGTAACTGGCCCTGCCCCGGCGGGCGGGAAGCGCGGCGCTGGCGAGGGCGCCGTCGACGGCGGCCCGCGCCGCAGCGGTCACCGCCCGGTCGTGGGTGTTCGGTGGCGCGGCGGCGAGGCACCGCACGGCCGGGGCGAGGGCGTCGAGCAGGGTGCGGTCACCGGGCACGGCGCCGCCGACGGCGCTGATCCGGGTGAGCGCCTGGCGAAGGGCGGCGGCCAGCTGGCGGACGTCGGGCGGTGTGCGGTCGGCGACGGGCTCCAGGGCGGTGAACAGGACGCCGAACAGCGGGCCGCTGGAGCCCCCCACCCGGTCACGGAACGTGTCGGCGAGCGCGGCCGTCCCCGCGAGCCGGTGCTCCCGGGCCCGGCGTGCGGCGGCCGTGACACCACCGCAGAAGTTGTCGCCGAAGTCGCCGTCCCCCGATGCCTGGTCGAGGGCGGTGAGGTCGGCGTGCGCCGCCCGGCACATCCGGTGCAGTTCCTCCAGGAAGGCGCCCACGGCCCGGGGTGCGCCGGCGGGCGGCGCGTCGAGCGGGGCACCGCGGAACTCCGTCGGGGGCGTGAGCAGGATGTTCCCGGGGTCCACCGCGCCGGGCAGGCGCAGCGGTGTGTCCGTGGGCGCCGTCCACAGTTCCAGCCACCCGGGGGCCAGCCGGGTGAGGGTGATGCTGAACCCGGCCATGTCCAGCGCGGTGGCGTAGACGCCCGCGGCCAGGGAGCGCACCCGTACGCCGCGGGCGGTCAGGTCCTCGTGGACCAGCGCGCTGACCGCCCGCAGTTCCAGCTCACCGGTGCCGCCCAGCCCCGACACCACCGCGATCACTCCTTCCGCGGGCCCGGTCCCGGGGTGCGGGAGGCCGGCCAGCAGTTCGTCGAGCATGTGACGGACGGTGTCCGCAACGGGCCGGGACGCCGGGGCGGTGCGGGCCGCCCGCTCGCCGTGGATGCCGACGCCGTAGTCCAGGGTGCCCGGCGGCAGGGCGAACGCGGGCGATCCGAGCGCCGGGGAGGTGTGGGCGCGGGCGCAGACCGCGAGACTGCGCGTGGCCGCGACCACCCGGGCACCGAGGTCGGCCAGTGCCCGAGGGCCGGCGCCCCGGTCGGCCATCGCCCCCAGCATCTTCTCCACGACCAGGACGCCGGCCGTTCCGCGCCGCCCCTCGGCCGTGCCCGCGGTGGCGAGGTCGTCGTCCACCACCACTTCGGCGACCCCGGTCCCGGCGGCCCGGAGCCGCTCCGCCGCGAGGGCGAAGTTGATCCGGTCCCCGGTGTAGTTCTTCACGATCAGCAGGACCCCGTCCCGTACGCCGTCCCGTACACGGTCCCGTCCGCCGAGTTCGGTGGCGGCCCGGGCCGCCGCCTGCACCTGAGCGCCCGTCGGGGACGTGAACACCGGGCCCGGCACCACGGCGTCCAGCCCGCCGCGTCCCAACAGCCCCACGTCGAGCGGCTCGTGTCCGGCTCCGCCCCCGGCGACCAGTGCCACCCTGCGTTGCGGGTCCGGTCGCGTCGCCAGGAGGTACAGCGGGTCCGGGCACACCCCGATCCCGGGGTGGGACAGTGCCAGCCCCCGGCAGGCCGTCAGCACGGCCTCGCGATCGGGTAGGAAGAAGCTCATCGGGACCTCCAGGGGCGGGGCCGCGCAGGAGCGGCACCCGGGGCTACCGCGGGGCGGCACCCGGCGCGACCGGGCCGTACGGTCCGCCCGGGGGACTCCGCCCGGATCCTCATTGTCACCTGTGGTGGGGCGACCGCAACGCGAACGGGACCGGCACCCGCTCCGCGCCACCCGGGCGACTCCGGTGGCGCGTGGTGCGCACCGCCGGGCCGGCGTCCGGCGGTGCCGCCGGGTCAGCCTGGAGGTGGACCGGGGGTGGGCCCCAGGGAGGAGGGCGGCAGGGTTCAGGGCCCGACCTGTGAACGACCATGCTTCAGCTGTGGAGTTGACGATCACTCACCCCGCTCCCGTCTAGCGTCGACCGCATGACCAGAACCCGACGCGGTGCGGTGGCCGCGCTGCTCGCCCTGTCCATGACCCTGCCCCTCGTCCAGGCGGCCACGGCCGCCGCACCGCCCGGCGCCGACACCACCGCGGTCTCGGCCGCGGCCCGCAAGGCCGCGCCCGTCACGCTCTCCCGACCCACCGGTCCCCACTCCGTGGGCGTGTCGACCCTGCACCTGACCGACCCGTCCCGTACCGACCCGTGGGTGCCGGGGGCCGGGGCACGGGAGTTGCTGGTGTCCGTGCACCACCCCGCCCGCGCGCACACCGGCGGCCGGGCGGAGCGGTATCTGAGCACCGCCGAGGCGCAGGCGCTGGCCGAGGGCGGCAGCCTGCCGACGGGCAGCGCGGACCTGCTGGCCGGGACCCGCGGCTGGGCGCGTCAGGACGCGCAGCCGGCCAAGGGGCGGTTCCCCCTCGTGGTCCTCTCCCCCGGCTTCGGAACGACGCGCAAGACCCAGACGATGCTCGCCGAGGACCTTGCCTCCCGGGGGTACGTCGTGGCTTCCGTGGACCACGCGTACGAGTCGGTGGCCACCGAGTTCCCCCGCCGGGGCCTGCTGCCGTGCGTCGCCTGCCAGAAGACGGAGAGCGGGGAGGTCCCCCACGCGTCGGTGACCGCAGGGCGCGCCCGCGACGTCTCGTTCGTCCTCGACCGGCTCACCGGCCCGACCGCCGTCCGGAAGTACGCGGCGATGATCGACGCTTCGAGGATCGGCATGGTCGGGCACTCCATCGGCGGGGCCTCGGCCGCGAGCACCATGGCCCAGGACCCGAGGGTGGACGCCGGTGCGAACATGGACGGCACGTTCTTCACGCCGCTCCCCCGCGAGGGGCTGGGCGGCCGGCCGTTCCTGCTGCTGGGCGCCGAGAGCTCCGGGCCGGGCAGCGGTGACGCCAGTTGGGACGAGGCGTGGCAGCGGCTGGACGGCTGGAAGCGGTGGCTCACCGTGACCGGCACCCAGCACTCGACCTTCAGCGACGAGCCCGTGCTCGCCGCTCAGATCCCCGGGTGGCCCGTCGTGCCCGGCGCCCTCCCGGGCCACCGGGCTGCGGAGATCACCCGTACCTATGTCGCGGCCTTCCTCGACCGGCACCTCAAGGCCGCGCACCGGCCCGTCCTGGACGGCCCCACCCGGGCGAACCCGGAGGTCGTCTTCCACGCGCCCCGCTGAGCCCGGGGCGCCGCGGCCCGTGCGTGCGCGAGGTCCCGCACTGGGTGTGGGCGGGACCCACCGCGACACGGGGTCGCGGGAGGTCGCCCGGCCGGTCCCGCCAGCGGCCGGGCGGCCGGTTCCGGTTGCGGCCCGCGTCCGCCGGGACGAGCCGATCAGCGGCATCCGTCGTCCACCCGCCGCGCCCGCGGTCCACGGCACTTCGGCGCGCCCGGTCCCCCTCAGTCCGCCTGGACCAGCGCCGCCACGAGGAGCGAGCCGAGGACCGTGCCACCGGCGAGGGTGAGCACGGGCCGCTTCAGGACGCGTTCCCAGTAGCCGTACAGGGTGCCGGTCAGGCCCGGGCCCCCGTCGATGCCCCTGGTGCCCGGCGACGGAGGCAGCAGCGGGGACCCCGTGAGACGGAGCAGCCGGTCGACGAGGGGCTGACGGCTTCCGCAGAGGGAGAAGGCCACCTTGCGGCGGGCCGCCGTGACGGCCGCCCCCTCCAGGTGTCGCAGGCCTGCGCAGTCGAGGAGTTGGAGGTCGGTCAGGTCGATGCGGATGCCGGCCGGCCCGCACGCCAGGACGAGCTCGACCACGAGGTCGAACTCGGGACCCGATTCGACGTCCAACTCGCCCCCGATGCGAAGGGTGGCCCACACCGGGTCCGACGCCGGCCCCGGGGCGAAGGTCGTGCGGTGCACGAAGGCCGGGTTCCCGCTCACGCCGGGGCCGGTGTGGGTCGCAGCGGTTGGACGGGGGCCAGTGGCAGGGCGGGCCCGCCGGCCGCGACCGGTGCGGGGCACCGGCCCCGGATCTGCCGTTTCCCCTGGTGGGGACGGGTGGGGCTCACAGCGGACGACGTACTCATGGGCCAACTCCAGGCACACGGAACCACAGGGCTGGGGCGGTATCGTGGGGGGCCGATCGCGAACGAGGGCTCACCCACGCACCGGGTGGACCCCGGGCCCCACGGTTGTGCCTGCTTTCCGAAGCACCTGCTGCGCACCTGCCCCCGCACCACCCTCGCAAACCCAGCCTCCCGTGGAGTGACGAGCGATGCACCAGGAAGCCCCGAAGAGACCGGACCGGGAACCCCCGCACGAGCGCGCCGGAGACCGGCGGAACGGAACCGTCCCCTCCGAGGAGCAGCGTGCCGAGCTGCGGAACCGCGTCCTGGCGCGCGGCGCGGTGGCGGCGGCCGAGGACGTCCTGCTGGAGCGCTATCGTCTCGCCTCGCCGCAGGAGGCGTTCGCGTTGCTGCGCGCGGCGTCGCAGCACCACAACGTCAAGCTGCACACCCTCGCCGACGCCGTGGTGCGCGTGCCCGGGCCCGCTCCCGGGGCGCGGGTGTGGTTCCCCGGCCGGGCGCGCAACGTCCCGCCGCCGCTGCCCTGGCGGATCGACCGGGACGGTCAGGTGAAGCTGCCCACCGTCCTCAAGGGTGCGCTGCACCGCGTCCTGGAGATCACGGGCACGGACATGGGGAACGTCCAGTTGGCGGAGGGCGGCGTCCTCAGGATGGCGGCGCACACCGGTCTGGACCAGCAGTTCACCGATTACTTCGCCTTCGTGGAGGGCCCCACCACCTCCTGTGCGCACGCGGCCCGGGAGCGGCGACAGGTCACCGTCCGCGAGGTGGGCACGGAGGAGCTGTTCGACGAGCACTCCCGGCGGGTCATCCTGCGGGCCGGGAGTCGTGCCTGTCACAGCGTCCCGCTGGTGAGCCCGCTCGGCGCGCTCGTGGGCATGGTCTCCTCGCACCACTCCCGGCCGTTGACCGGTCCGTCCCCCGGGCAGCTCGGTGCCCTCCAGGAGACCGGTACCGCCGTGGGGCGTTGGCTGTCGTGGTACCGACGCACCACCGTCCTGGACGCCCTCGAACACCTGCATGCGGGGGCGACCGGCGCGACGGCCCCGGAGCGTCCGCGGCCCGGGCGGTGACGCCGCCCGGGCGCCGGACTCCTCAGGCCCCGTCGGACTCGCGGCGGGCCGGTGGCGTGCCGGGGCCGGGGTCGACCGGGTGGCTGGCCATGGCGTGGACGGTGACGTCCATCCAGGGCCACACCGGTAGCGAGGAGATGATGGTGTGCATCTCGGTGGGGTCGGCGGCCCGCCACAGGCCCCAGTTCTCGGTGCGGCCGGGTACGCGCCACATGCGGACGAGGTGACCGGAGGCGACGAGGTCGGCCGCGCGCAGGCGTTCCGCTTCGGATACGGCCTCCTTGCGGTCGGGGTCCATGCCCTCGGGCCATGAGATCTGGATGTTGACGAGGAATTCCACGGTCTTCCTTGGGGTGGTGCGCGTCGTGCGTGGACGCGCGGCGGAACAGCGAGGTCAGTGGGCGAAGGGGTCGGCCGGGGTGCCGTGCTCGGTGACGATCGACTTGGTCTGGAGGAACTCGGCGACCGCCTCGACGCCGTTCTCCCGTCCGCTGCCGGACTGCTTGTAGCCGCCGAACGGAACGCTCCAGTGCAGCAGCCGGTACGTGTTCACCCAGACCACGCCGGCCTGGAGGCGGCGGGCCACCCGGTGGGCGCGGGCGCCGTCGCGGGTCCAGAAGCCGGCGGCCAGGCCGAACTCCAGGGAGTTCGCGCGTTCCACCGCTTCGTCCTCGGTGTCGAAGGGGTGGACGGTGACCACGGGGCCGAACACCTCCTCGCGGCAGACCGCGAGGTCGACGTCGGCGTCGACCAGCACCGTCGGCTCGTACCAGAAGCCGTGCTCGGCGCCGGCGACCTGCGCGCGCCGACCGCCCGTCACGGCCTTCGCGCCGTGGCCGCGCGCGTCGTCCACGAAGGACTCGATGCGGGCGAGCGCGGTGGCGGAGGCCACCGGGCCGATGTGGGTGCGCGGATCGCGGGGGTCACCGACGCGCAGTGCGCGCACCGCGCTCGCGTACCGGTCGACGAACTCGGCGTACACCTCGCGTTGGACGAGGATCCGGGAGCCGGCGACACAGGTCTGTCCGGCGGCCGAGAAGGCGCCCTGGCGGGCGGCGCTGACGGCCGCGTCGAGGTCCCCGTCGGCGAAGACGAGGTGCGCGGACTTGCCGCCCGCCTCACAGACGTAACGTTTCATCTGTGCTGCGGCCCTGGCTCCGAGGGCCCGGGCGACCGTGGTGCTCCCGGTGAAGGTCACCATGGCGACATCCGGGTGCTCCACCAGCCGTTGGCCCTCCTCGGCGCCGCCGATCAGCACGCTGACCACTCCGGGCGGGAACCCCACCTCGATGGCCAGTTCCGCGAGGCGGACGGAGGACGCGGGGGCCTGCGGCGGTGGTTTGAGGATCACCGTGTTGCCGGCGGCCAGGGCCGGCGCGAGTTTCCACGAGCCCAGCGAGAGCGCCCCGTTGAAGGGGGTCAACGCGGCGACCACGCCCAGCGGTTCCCGGGTGACCAGGGCGTCCGCGGTGCCGCTCAGCGCACGGGAGCGACTCTCCAGCGTTTCGGCCACCGCTGCGAAGTAGCGGTACCAGCGGGCCAGGGCCGCCACCTCCCCCCGGGTGGCCGTGAGCGGCTTGCCGTTCGCCAGCGTCTCCCACGCGGCGAGTTCCTCGGTGTGGGCGACCAGGGCGTCCCCGAGCCGGTACAGCAGATCGGCGCGGGCGTGCGCGGGCAGCCCGGCCCAGGTCGGGTCGAGGAAGGCGGCACGGGCGCCGCGCACGGCGTCCTCCACCGCGTCCGGGTCCAGGTGCGCCCGGGCCCAGGTCCGCCCGGTGGCCGGGTCGACCAGGGGCACCGGCGTACCGGCGGGTGCCCGGCGACGGCCCCCGGTGTGGGAGGTGAAGTCTTCGGCCGTGGGTGAGGGGTTCATGGGGCCTGGGTCCTTTCCGCGGACAGGGCGTCGCGCACGGCGGGGGTGTCGAAGTGGTGGCAGGCCACGGTGTGTCCTTCGGTTCCGGTGGGTGTCTGGGGTGGTGCGTCGCCCTCCCGGCACACCTGCGTGGCGAAGGGGCAGGAGCGTTGGAAGCGGCAGCCCGGCAACGGGGCCGCCGGGTCGGGTGGTTCGGCCCGGGTGCGCACGGCGCTGCCCGGCCCCGGCGCCCTGGGGTCCGGCACGGGGACGGCACTGAGCAGGGCGTGGGTGTAGGGGTGGCGCGGCGCGGCGAACAGCTCCTCGCACGGGGCGGTTTCCATGATCTTCCCGCCGTACATCACGATCACCCGGTCGGAGAGGTGGCGCACCACGCTCATGTCGTGGGAGATGAAGAGGAAGCTCACGTCGCGGTCGCGGCGCAGGTCCTTCAGGAGGTTGACGATCTGGCCCTGGATGCTGACGTCGAGGGCCGAGACGATCTCGTCGCAGACGATGAAGCGGGGTTCCACCGCGAGGGCGCGGGCGATCGCCGCTCGCTGGCGCTGGCCGCCGGAGAGCTCGTGCGGGTACCGGTCGGCGAGCTCCGGGCGGAGCCCGACCTGGCCGAGCAGTTCCTCGACCCGCTCCGCGGCCTGTTCGCGGGGCACGGTCCGGTGCACGGTGACGACCTCGCGGATCGTCGCCCGGATGGTCATCCGGGGGTTGAGGCTCGCGTAGGGGTCCTGGTAGACGATCTGGGCGAGCCGTGGCAGGTGTCCGTCCCGTCGGAGTCGGTCCAGTTCACCACCCTGGACCCGGACGCTTCCGGAGGCGACGGGCGAGAGTCCGACGAGGGCCCGGCCCGTGGTCGTCTTGCCGCTGCCGCTCTCGCCGACGATGGTCACGATGCTGCGGGCCGGCACCGTGAAGGAGACCCCGTCGACGGCGTGCGCGGTGCCGGTCACCCAGCGCAGCACGCCGCTGCGGATCGGGAAGCGGACGGCGAGGTCGTCGACGACCACGGCGTCGGGTGCTGCGGTCCCGGTGGCTGCTGCTGCTTCGACGCTCATGCGCCGTCTCCCGTCGCACGGCCGCCGGTCGACGCCGCGGCGCGGTCACCGGTCGGGATGGTGAACGGGCAGCGGACGAGGTGCCCGGGGTCGTTCGCGGTCACGGGGATCAGGTCCGGAACGGAACGCTCGCACTGCGCGTGGGCGGTGGTGCACCGGGGTTGGAAGGCGCAGCCCGGTGGTGGTGCGGCGGGGTCGGGCGGGAAACCGGGGATGGCGGGCAGTCGGTCCACGCGGTCCCGGTCCATCCGGGGGATCGACTCCATCAGGGCGCGGGTGTAGGGGTGTCCGGGCGCGTCGAACAGTGCGGTGGTGGGCGCCGTCTCCACGATCCGTCCCGCGTACATGACCGCGATGCGGTCGGTGATGCCGGCGACCACGCCCAGGTCGTGGGTGATCAGGATCAGTGCCATCCGGAGTTCCTTGCGGAGCCGGTCGATGAGCTGGAGCACCTGCGACTGGATGGTGACGTCGAGTGCGGTGGTGGGTTCGTCGGCGATGAGGACCTGGGGGTCGCGGCTGATCGCCATGGCGATGAGGACGCGTTGGCGCATGCCGCCGGACAGTTCGTGCGGATGGTTGCGCAGGCGTTCCCGGGCCGAGGGGAGTCCGACGAGGTCGAGGAGTTCGGCGCACCGGTCGGCGGCGGCGCGCCGGCTCAAACCGTCGTAGTGGATCAGGGGTTCGGCCATCTGCGCGCCCACCGTCATGGCGGGGTTGAGTGCGGACAGCGCGTCCTGGGAGATCAGGCCGATGCCGGAGCCGCGGACGGTGCGCATCTGTCGGGGGGTGAGCCGGGTGAGGTCCTTGCCGTCGAAGTCCACCCGGCCCGAGATGTCGACCCCGCTGTCGCCCAGCATCCGCAGGACCGCGAGCATGGTCTGGCTCTTTCCGCACCCCGATTCGCCGACGACGCCCAGCGATTCGCCCGCCGCGACGCTGAACGAGACGTCGCGGACGGTCTCCAGGGGCTCGCCGTGGCCCGCGTTCCGGCCCCGGTGGGCGACCTTGAGGTGTGCTACGTCCAGGATGGTCATGGTGGTTCCCTCCCGCTAAGCCAGTTTGATCTTGGGGTTGAAGTACGCCTGGACCACGTCCACCAGGAAGTTGATCAGTACGAAGGCGATGGCGATCACCAGGATTCCGCCCTGGACGAGGGGGATGTCCCGGGTGGAGATGGCCTGGTGGAGGGCGAGTCCGATGCCCGGCCAGGAGAAGACCGTTTCGGTGAGGACCGCCCCGCTCAGCAGGAAGCCCGCCTGGAGGCCGATCACCGTGACGACCGACGGCATCGCATTGGGCAGTACGTGGCGGACGATCACGCGGAACTCGCTGACGCCGCGCGAGCGTGCGGTGCGCACGTAGTCGTTGCCGATGACTTCCAGCACCGAGGAGCGGGTCATCCGGGCGATCACGGCGAGCGACCAGGCGGCGAGCGTGGTCACCGGGAGCACCATGTGCGCGGCGACGTCCAGGGCGCCTCCGCCGCCGATGGAGGTCATCCCGGTCGCGGGCAGCACGCGCAGTTGGAGCGAGAAGACGACGATCAGCACCAGTCCGAACCAGAACGAGGGCACGGAGTTGAAGAACAGGACGCCCACCGTCAGTCCGCGGTCACGGGCCGAACCCGGTTTCTGCGCGGCCCAGGTCCCGATCGCCACCCCGACGACGGCGGCCACCACGATGGCGGTGCCGGAGAGCAGCACCGTGTTGAGCAGCCGTTCGGACAGGACTTCGGAGACCGGTCGGCCGAAGGAGAGCGAGCGGCCCAGGTCCCCGCCGAGGAGGTTGCCCAGATAGCTGAAGTAGCGGGCGAGGGCGGGTTCGTCCAGGCCCAGGTCCTCGCGCAGGGCCTGGCGGTCCTCCTCCGACGAGGTCGGGCCCAGCAGCGCGCTGGCCTGGTCGCCGGGGATGATCTGGCCGAGGCCGAAGGTGGCGACGGTCACCCCGAGGATGACCGGGAGCATCTGTAGGGCGCGGCGCAGGGTGAAGGTCAGCATGCCGTTTCTCCAGGACTGTTCATGACCGGCTCCACCGGGTCCGTAGCGTGGTCTTGGCGGGCCCCCGGGCACCGCGGGCGGCGCGTGACTGCCGGGTGCGCGGGTCGAGGCGGTCGCGGATGCCGTCGCCCAGCAGGTTGAAGCCGACGGCGAGCACCACGATCGCGAGCCCGGGGATGGTGGCGACGTGCTGCGCCGTCACCAGCAGGGCGCGCCCGCCGCTGAGCATCTGGCCCCAGTCGGGGGCGGGCGGTTGGGCGCCCAGGCCGAGGAAGGCGAGGCTGGAGCTGAGGATGACGTTGCGGCCGGTCTGGAGGGTGGCGAAGACCGTCAGGCCGCCGAGCAGGTTGGGGGCGATGTGGCGGAACGCGATGCGCAGGTGGCCGTACCCGAGTGCGCCGGCGGCCTCCACGTACTGTTCCTGCCGCAGGGAGACGACGTATCCGCGGACGATCCGGCCGAATTCGGGGACCGTCACCACCACCATGGCGATGATCATCGAGGTGGTGCCGGGGCCGAGCGCCACGCTGATGCCGAGCGCGAGCAGGATGCCCGGGAACGAGAACATCACGTCGAAGATCCGCATCAGGGTGCTGTCGAGCCAGCCGCCGACGTAGCCGGAGAGCAGTCCCAGACAGCCGCCGACCACCAGGGCGAGCAGGGTGGGCAGGACCGCGACGAGGAGGGCGAGGCGGGCTCCGTGCATCAGCCGGCTGAGGATGTCGCGGCCGACCTCGTCGGTGCCGAGCAGATGGCCTTCGCTGAGCGGGCCGAGCCCGACGGACGAGGGGTTGGTGGCGAGCGGGTCGTAGGGGGCGATGACCGGTGCCAGGACCGCTACGAGGACGGTGGCGGCGACGATCGCGCCCCCGATGACGGCGGTGGTGTTGCCGCCGGCGAGGGGGCGCAGTCGGGCGCGCCAGCGGGGGCGCGGGGCCGGGGCGGTGTCGGGTGCCGCAGTGGTGTGCATGTCTGTTGCCTCCCTACCGGCGGCGGATGGTGGTGTAGTCGACGTAGACCGACGCGGCGGGGGTGACGCCCCGGACCTGGTGGCTGAGGACCCGCGGCAGTCGGTCCTGGTACAGGAAGAGCCAGGGGGCGTCGGAGGCGATGGTGGTCGCGGCGTCCTGGTAGAGCGCCATGCGGCGGCGGTCGTCCCGTTCGCCGCGGGCCCGGTCGAAGAGCGCGTCGACGTCCGGGTTGCGGTACCAGCCGCGGTTCACCCCGTCGGGGGGATGCAGGGCGCCACTGAACATGCGTTCGAGGAAGTCCGCGGCGTCGGCGCCGGTGGTCCAACCGTTGAAGGAGCCGTGGGTGCGGTCGTCGTACCCCTTGCCCTCCACGGCGACCAAGGAGGCGAACTCCATGTACTGGAGGTCGAGTTGGACGCCAACCGCCTTGAGGTCCTGTTGGACCAGGGACATGATCTCGGTGGCCTGGGAGAATCCCGGTCCGCTGTCCGGGGCGAGCAGTTTCAGCCGCACCGGCGTCTTCACCCCGCTCTCGCGCAGGAGCTGCCGGGCCCGGTCCGGATCGTGAGCGTACGCGGCGTTCCCGCCGGCGGCTCGGGTCCGGTCGTCGGTGTACGCCTCGTTGCCGCGCGGCAGGGGGCCCGTGGACGGGGACACCTGGCCGCCGGTGAGGGTGGCGATGGCCGCGCGGTCCACGGCGTGGTTCAGGGCCTGCCGGAAGGTCGTGTTGTCGGTGGGCGCGATCTTGGTGTTCAGCCGGAGGAAGTACTGGTTCGCCGGTTCCGGGTACTGGACGGACATGACGTCGTCGTGGGTGAGCTGTTGGACCTGTTGGGCCCCGGCGCTCAGGATGGCGTCCACTTCACCGGTCTGGGCGGCGATGGCCAGGGTGGTGGGGTCGGTGACCGACTCCACGATGAGGGAGGGGGCCGCGGGCGCGCCGCCCCAGTAGGCGGTGTTGCGCTTCATCTTGATCCGTTTGCCGTGGTCGGCCTCCTGCTGGGCGAAGGGGCCGGTACCGACGGGGTGGAGTCCGATGTCGTCGGGGCGGTGCTCGCGCAGCGCCCGGGGGCTGACGATGGACATCCGGCGGTCGGTGAGCAAGCGCGGGAGTCCGGCGTAAGGTTGGGTGAGCCTCAGGGACAGGGTGTGTGCGTCCACCACCCGGACGGATTCGATCCAGCGGGTCAGGAACTTCATGTTCCCGCTGGCCGTCGCGTCGTAGACGTCCGCCGTCTCGTCCGTGATGCGGTCGAAGTTGACCTTGACGGCGGTCGCGTCGAAGGCCGCTCCGTCGGCGAACGCCACGCCCTTGCGGAGGGCGAAGGTGTAGGTACGGGCGTCCGGGGAGACCTTCCAGGACTCGGCCAGGGCGGGGCGCAGGGCGGGTGCCCGGTCGGTCTTGGTGCCCAGCTCCTCCCGGATGAGGGGGTCGAACAGCGCGTCCACCAGGCGCAGGCCCACGGTCCCGGAGAGTCGGTGCGGGTCCAGGGCGGGTATCTCGCCCTCGGCTCCGATGACCACGGTGTGGGCGTCGCGGCCGAATCCGGGGTTGGTGCTGCATCCGGTGAGGAGCACGGCGGCGACCGCACAGCCGATTCCGGTACGCAGCCTTCTTCTTCGTGGGTGCGCGCGCACTCTGCGGTGCGAAAGCCTCATGCTGGTCGCCTTCGTTCGTCGGAGAGGTCGTGGAGGATCGCGGTGGCCGCGTTCCTGCCGGGTGTTCCGGTGACGTAACCGCCGGGCCAGGTCCCCGCACCGGTGACGTAGAAGCCGTCGAGCGGGGTGCGGTAGCCCGCCAGGGCCGGATGGGGGCGATTGCCGAAGAGGCTGTGGGGGAGCATGTCGCCGTGGGTGATGTTGCTTTCGACGAGCCCCAGTTCGCTTTCGATCTCCACCGGGTTCATCAGCCGGTGGTCGACGATGCGGTCCGCCAGGCCCGGCATCAGCTGCGAGAGCTCTTCGATGCAGGTCCTGCCGAACTCCTCGGTCCGCCGGGCGTCCCAGTCCCCGTCGTGCGGGCGGTAGGGGGCGTGCCAGGCGTTGACGCTGAGGAGGTGGGTGTTCCCGGGGGTGAGTCCGGGGGAGGTGAGGGTGGGTATCAGTCCCCACATCAGGGGCCGGGGCGAGGGGTGTCCGGCGCGGGCTTCGCGGACGGACTCCTCGATCTGGCCCAGGGAGGAGCCGACCCGGAACTGACAGGCCCGCACCCGGTCGGGGTCGACCTCGGGGTCGAGTCCGGCGTAGGCGGGCAGCGCGTCGACTTCGAGGACCAGTTTGAACGCGGAGCCCCGCATCTCGGTCCCGGTCACGGCGGACCGGACGGACGCCCCCATCGCCGCGTCGTCGAGCAGGTCGCGGAAGAGGTGGACCGGGTTGACGGCCGCCACCACCCGGTCGGCGGTGATCTCCTCGCCGGTGGCGGTGACCACGCCGCGGGCGGACTCCCCGTCGTGGAGGATGCGCGCCACCGGTGTTCCGGTGCGGATCTCCACGCCGTGGCGGCGGCAGCTGCCCTCCAGGGCGTCGACGATCGCACTCATGGACCCCACGGGCAGTCCGGTGGAGCCGCGCAGCGCCACCCGCTCGGCCGCCTGGCCCGGGTGCCCGCCCGCCGCGGTGGCGGCGAGGGCGAACGGGCGCATCATCAGTCCGACGGCCGTGCCGGGGGCCGAGGGCGGGACGAGGTGCGCGTTCAGGGCGAGCATCCCGAGCAGCGCCTTGGCCTGGTCGGACCGCAGGTGCGCATGGAGCAGCTCGGTGAGGCTGCCGTCGAAGACGGCGGCGAACAACTCCCGTTCGTCGCGGTCGGTCAGTCGTCCCCGCAGTGCGTCCAGGGTCGGCGGCGGCTCGTCCAGTCGGACTCCGAGGCGCGCGCCGAGTCGTTCCAGGGAACGGATCAGTCCCCGGTAGCGGCGGGCCTCGCCCGGGGCGAACCCGTCGAGCTGACGGTCGACCAGGGTCGGGTCGCGCCAGCCGAGGAAGCAGCGGCCGTCGAATTGTTGGACGACCGTGGGGTCCGCCCTGACGAACCTCAGGCCGTGCTCGGCGAGCGCCAGTTCGTGCACCACGGCGGGATCGAGGGAGCCGGGTGAGTTGGTGAAGGCGAGTCGGCGTCCCGGCAGGAACTCGTAGCCGCCGCAGGGCCCGCCGAGCGCCGGGCGGGATTCGACCACGGCGACGCTGAGTCCGGCCCGGCCCAGATAGGCCGCCGTCACCAGCCCGTTGTGACCGCCTCCGACGACCACCGCGTCAAACCGGTTCATGACTCGCCCAGCCCCTTCGTGTTCGTCGTGTTCGTGTATTTCGCCGTGCGGGTCAGTTCTGCGGGACGGCCGAGAATCCGTCGTCGAACATCCGGAGCCAATTCCCGCCGGAGATCTTCTCGACCTCCGCGGCGCTGAATCCGCGGGTGCGCAACCGTTCCAGGACCTGGGCGTAGCCACGGCCCGCGGCGAACCATTCGGGGAATTCGACCGGTCCGGAAATGGGGACCATCGGCTTGCGGCTCCAGCGACCCTGCCGCCACCAGTGGAGTTCCTCGTCGCCCTGCCCCGCGTAGTAGTCGGAACCGAGTCCGACGTGGTCGACGCCGATCAGTTCGACGGTGTAGGCGATCATGTCGCAGAATTCCTCGACGGTGCAGTCGACTCCGTTGGGGGCGATGCGGGGATACATGCTCAGGCCCACCACACCGCCCTTCTCGGCGGCCTTCTTCAGGACCGTGTCCGACTTGTTGCGGAAACGCAGTTCCACGTTTTCGCCGACGAATTCGCGGGGGTTGGCGTGGGTGACGGCGACCGGACGTTCCGATGCCTCCAGGGCTTCGAGTGACGTCCGCTCGTTGCAGTGGGAGATGTCGATCAGCATGCCGACCTGGTTCATCTCGCGGACCAGATTGACGCCGTACGTCCGGGAGAGCCCGGCGTCGTCGCCCTCCCAGCAGCCCGCTCCCGCGGAGTTCTGGGTGTTGTACGTCAACTGGGCGATGCGCACGCCGGCCTGGTGGAAGGCGCCGACGAGGTCGAGGTCGTCCTCGAACGGGCTGCTGTTCTGGAACCCGAGGACGACCGCGGTGCGCCCGTCCCGCTCGGCCGCCCGGAGGTCGTCGCCGGAGCGGCCCTCACCGAGCAGATCGGCGTTCTCGGCGAGCAGTCGCTGCCAGCGGCCGACCTCCCGCAGGGTCTCGGTGGAGTCCTCCCAGATCGCCACGGTGGCGTGGACCGCGGTGATCCGGGCGGCGTGCCACTCCTCGAAGCGTTCGCGGGAGGGCTTGACGAACTGGAGTGCGTCTACGAGCACGGTTGACTTCCTCTACTGGTCTGGCAGGGGGGAACGGGATCGGTTCAGAGCCGGCCGAGTCGGCCCAGGGTCGCGATCTCGTCGCGCAGCCCGAGGTGGCGCAGCGCCTTCCACAGCGATGCCTGGTTGCTGGTCACCACCGGCAGACCGGTGTCCATCTCCAGGTAGGGCAGGACGTCGAAGGTGCGGTAGGTGCCGCAGGAGATCAGCAGGGCGTCCGCGTCGGGGGCCGCCCGGTGCAGGCGTCGGCCCAACCGGTAGGCGCTGTCCGCGTCGTGCACGCTGGCCTCGTAGGGGTCGGTCATCTGGAGGCCCTCCATCACCGGCACCTCGAAGCCGAGCGCGGTGAGGTAGTCCCGTAGGGCGTCGTTGACCTCGTCGGTGTAGATGCTGCCGACGGCGACGGAGGTGGCGCCGACCGCCCGCAGGGCGTCCACGGTCGCCTGCATCATGGTGATGGCGGGGATGCCGGTCTCGGCCGTGATCTCGTCGGTGACCTTCTCGTCGGTGCCGGGTCCCGGGATGAAGGTGCCCGGGGCGCCGCACTGCACGATCAGGTCGACCTTGGCGGTCGCCAGCTGCCGCGAGGCTTCCAGTACCTGGCTCATCATCTCCTTGAGCCCTTCCGCGTCCACGCGGGGGACGATGGTCCGCGCATCGGCGAACGCGACGCCCGTGGGGGCCACGGAGCGCCACTCCTCGGCGCCTTCGATGGCCGTGGCCGGACGGATCTGACCTATTCGTGCACGCCAACCGAGCAACATATGCGACTTCTCCTCAACAACTGACGGTGTGGGGAACGGTCGTGACTCCGGGTCGGGTTTCGCCCGAGGCCCCGGGGTACGGAGGGACCCGGGCTACGGGCCCGGGAGGGAACGACACGGGGGAATCCGGCCGCCCCCAGAACGGCCACCGATGATCTGGGACAGTGGACCAGATCCTCGTTCGGCACAACGTACCGACGGCTTCAAGCCAGGTCAATGGGGTGCGCACAGGCGAAAAACGAACACTTAGGCCACCGGGCGCACGAAGAACGTGACGAGCGCGAAGAACACCACGGGCACGAAGAAGCCGCACCGAGTACTCGGTGCGGCTGGTTCACAGGAACGGCGCGGGGGCGGGGCGACGGTGGTCCCGCGCGGGCGCCCCCCGGTGGGCTACGCGGGCAGGCGCCACCGGTCGGCGATCTGCGCGGCGGCCGACCGCAGCGCCGGGACCAGGTCCGTCATGCGCTCGTCGCTGAGCCGCGCCTCGGGCCCGTAGATGCTCAGCGCGGCGGTGATGCTCCCCTGGGTGCCGATGGGGACGGCGACCCCGCAACCACCGGTGATCCACTCTCCTCGACTCAACGCGTAGCCGCGCCGTCGGGCGTCGGCGATGCGCTCGACGACCTCCCGGGAGTCGGCGGGCGGGCCGCCGTCTCCCGACTCGCGGGCGCGCACCAGCCGTTCCAACTCCGCCTCGGGCACCATCGCGAGCAGCACCCGGCCGGTGGCGCCGGAGAACAGGGAGTAGGGCCGCCCGACGCCGGTGATCAACCGCAGCGGTTGCGAACTCTCCGCCTCGAAGACGGTCACGCGTCGACCGTCGACCACGGTGGACACGCACGCCGTCTCCCCGGTGACCGCGGCGATCCGGGTGGTGGCCTCCGCCGCCGCGCCCACCAGGTCGCTGTTCGCGGCGTGCTTCCAGGCGAGAGTGAGCGCGGCCGGGCCGATGACGTACTTGCGGGAGTGCTCCTCCAGGACCGCCAGGCCCACGCGCTCCAGGGAGACGAGGATGCGCTGCGTCGAACTCTTGCTGATGGCCAGATCGCGACTCAACTCGCGCACCCCGCGGGGCCGGTCGGCCTCGGCGATCGCCTTGAGGACGGCCAGGGCGTGGTCCACGATCTGCACCGTGGCGCCACCGGCCGGGGCGACGGGCTCGTCCGCAGCGGAGGCGGGCCCGCTCGCACGACCCGACGGGGCCGACTCCGCAGGCTCCGGCCCGTGCTCGGTCGCCATGGCGGCCGGTCCTCTCCCTGTGCACGACGGAAGCCCGTTCCGGGCCCTTGCGCGAAGGGGGTCTCCGCCGTCGGTCAGTGCTGGATGACGTGATCGTTCGCGATTATCACACAGGGGCCACACGGAGTCACCCTCTCCGTGGGCCGTACGAGTGAGCCGCCCCGACGGGTCACCAACGCTCGGTGAGCAGGTCCGGGCCGGGCGGCCGACCCGGCAGCGGGGGGTGCCCCGCCCGCAGTCCGTCCAGGGCGATCGCGAGGGTGCGCTGACGGGCACTGACGGCCGCTTCGAGGAGGTCCGCCCGCTCCTGCTGCTCGAACTGCTCGACCAGGGAGGACTTCCCGAGCTGTTCGATGAGCAGCGCGACGTCCACCGCGGTGGCGTCGGCCCGCAGCACCCCGGCCTCGTGGGCACGCGCCACCAGGGCCAGCATCAGCTCCTCGGACCGGGTGAACCGCTCCGCCATCTCGTCGGTGACGGAGATCGTGCCGGCCAGCGACCCGAGCGCGCCGCCGCTGAACTCGACGGCGGCGCTCACGTAGTGGACGAGCCCCGCCCAGGGGTCCTCGTGTTCCAGCCCGTGTTCCGCGGCTTCGATCCACTGACCGAGCGAGAGCGTGCACAGGTGTTGGAACAGCTCCTCCTTGGTGCGGTAGCGGCGGTACAGGCTGGCGATCCCCACTCCGGCGCGGGCCGCGATCGTCGCCACGGAGGCGTGGGCGCCGTCCACCGCGAGGACCTTCTTGGCCGCCTCCAGCAGCGCACGGTCGTTGCGTTCGGCTTCTGCGTACCGGGGAGCTCGTCGGGCCATGGCCTCACTCTAGCGGCTTGCGAAGCGAATCACTCCGTTATACGTTTCCAAACGAAGCGAAGTTATCCGTTTGGATGCGTCTGGAGGGTTGCCGTGCTGGCCGTGGTGATGCAGGAGTTCGGAGCGCCACAGGTCCTGGAGGCGCGAGAGGTCGCGGAGCCGGAGCCGGGTCCCGGTCAGGTACGCGTCGACGTGGCCTACGCGAGCGTCACGTTCGTCGAGACCCAGGTGCGTTCCGGCACCGGTCCCTTCGGTCGGCCGCCGCTGCCCCGGGTGCCGGGCAACGGCGTGGGCGGACGCGTCACCGCCGTCGGCCCGGGAGTGGATCCCGCCCTGCGGGACGCGACCGTCGTCACCACGACGGGTGGCACCGGAGGGTACGCCGAACGCGCCCTGGCCCGGGCCGACGACGTGGTGCCGGTCCCCCCGGGCCTCGATCTGCGCGATGCGGTCGCGCTCCTCGCGGACGGCCGCACGGCGCTGCTGCTCCACCGCCAGGCGGCCGTCGAGCCGGGCGAGAAGGTCCTGGTGGAGGCCGCCGCGGGCGGCGTGGGCAGCCTCCTGGTGCAGTTGGCGGTGCACGCCGGGGCGCGCGTGGTGGGTGCGGCGCGCGGCGCCCGGAAGGCCGAGCTCATCGCCTCGCTCGGCGCCCGCCCCGTCGACTACTCCGAGGACGGCTGGCTCGACCGGGTCCGGGAAGCGGCCGACGGCGCTGTCGACCTCGTCTTCGACGGGGTGGGCGGCAGGATCGGCACCGAGGCGACCGACGTGCTGCGCCCCGGTGGCCGGATCAGCCGGTACGGCATGGCGAGCGGCGCGGACGCCGAGCCGGACGAGGCGGCGCTCGCCGCCCGGGGCGTCCGACCCCTCGTCCTGTCCGCGGCTCCGACGCCCGCCGAGACCCGTGCCCTGATCGGCGACGCCCTGCGGCTCGCGGTGCACGGCACCCTGCGGCCCGTGATCGGCCAGACCTTCCCCCTCGCTTCGGCGGCAGCAGCACACGCCGCCATCGAAGCCCGGGCCACCGTGGGCAAGACCCTGCTCGTCGTCGGGGACGTCGAGCCCGCGGGCGTCGAGGGGGACGTCGGTCAGGTCACCGTGACCGGGTGGCGGACCACCGCGTCGAACAGATAGCCCTGGGTGTTGTGCGCGGTGCTGAGCGGCTGGGTGCGGCCGGTGGTGTCGGTGGCGCGGGCCAGCAACACGGCGGGCCCGGGCACCGCGGGACGCCAGTCGGTGTGCCAGCGGGCCCATCCGGCGCGCCGGGGCGGGTCGAGGAGCCGCGCGGGCCGCCAGTGGTGGCCTCCGTCGACGCTGGTCTCGACCCGGACGACCCCACCGGCGCCGGACCAGGAACGGCCCGTCACCCGGTGCCGCTCCCCCGCCGGGAGGCTGGCGTTCCAGGGCAGTTCGATGGCCGTCTTGAGGGTCTGCCGGGTGAGCGGCGGGCTGCCCTCGGCCGGGTGGGTGGGGCCCCAGAGCCGGTAGAAGGCGGTGTTCCAGGGCGAGTAGAGCGGCTCGGCGGAGACCTCGACGTCACCGACCCACTTGATGGAGGCGATGCCGACCCACGAAGGAACGACGACGCGCACCGGGCTGCCGTGGTCGGGCGGGAGGGGTTCGCCGTTCATCTCGTACGCGAGGATGACGTCGTCCAGGGCCTTGGCGGCGGGCAACGGGCGGCGCACCCGGCCCAGGGACGCCCCGTCGGGCGTGACGTACTCGGCGTCGAGGCCCCGGGGCATCACGTCCACGGCGTCGCCTCGGATTCCGGCCCGGCGCAGGACGTCCGCCAGCCGTACCCCGCGCCACCGGGCGGCACCGATCGCGCCCAGCGTCCAGGCGGTGCCGGAGACGGGCTGCCCCTGCTGGCTCGCGAACAGGCTGCGCCCGTTGCCCGCGCACTCGACGACCGCACTGCGGGTGACGGTGGGCAGGGCCCGTAGGTCGTCCAGTCCGAAGACGGCCGGGTCGCCGCGGAGTCCGCTGCCCCACACGGTCAGGGTCCAGTCGTCCGGGTCGAGCGCGGGCGTGCTGGTGTGGTTGCGGACGAAGAACCGCTCGTTGGGGGTGTGGTAGCCGGTGCCCGCCAGTGCGTCGAACTTCGTCTCGGCGTTGGTGCCGCGCACGGTGAACCACTCGGGCGGCAGCGGTTTGCGGATGCCGGCGGCGGCGTGCGCCGGGGCCGCGGCACCCGGCAGGGCGGCCTGGAGTGCGGTGGGCAGGGCGCTCAGGGCGGCGCTGGCGCCGAGCAGGCGGAACAGGTCCCGCCGGGCGACGCCGTCGGCGCGGGCCCGACCGTCGAGCCACTGGCGCAGTCTGAGCCGGTCATAGCGGTGTTCGGGGGTGACGGGCACGGCGGTTCCCTCACGGACGGAACGGAACGGAACGGGAGGCGGACGGAGCGGCGCGCGGACCGTTCCGGTGCGGGACGGTGACCCGGTCGGGCGGATGCGGGCGGCGCGCGGGGTCGGCCTGGGGCTCGGGGTCGGCGTGGGGCTCGGGTCAACAACAGCCGTGCGCGGGGCGGGCGCAGCGGGCCGGTTCCGAGTGTCCGTGGCGAAGGGCCATGACGGTGATGGTACGACGGTGAGCCGGGGCGCACCGGGACTTCATCGAACCGGGCGGACCCGTTCCGTCGGGAGCGGACCCGCCCGGCGGGGAGCCGCGGTCAGGCCCGGCGGGCGACGACGACCATGCGGTCGTGGTCGGCGCGCAGCGGCCCGCCGTCCTCGCCGTGTCCGCTGACGTCGGTGAACCCGGCGGTGTGGAGCCAGTCCCGCAGTTCGGGGAAGGCGAACAGTCGTACGTGGAAGGAGAACGTGCGGGCCCGACCGTCGCGCACCACGGTCCGTTCCGCGTGCAGACGGGAGGTGAGCGGATCGAGGTGGTGCCGGTCCGCGAACAGGTCTCCGTCGTCGTGGACGGCGACCCGGGCGGGCCGGTGTCCGCGTAGGGCGGAGGTGAGGTTGTTCAGCTCCAGGATCACCCGGCCGCCCGGGCGCAGCGCCCGGGCGACGCCCCGCAGCACCGCGCGGTTGGTGTCGTCGTCGAAGTACCCGTACGCGGTGAACCAGTTGACGACCGCGTCGAACTCCCCGTCCCACGGCAGGTCGCGCATGTCACCCTGCCGGTAGTCGACGTGGACGCCCCGTGCGGACGCGTCGGCGCGGGCCCGGGTGAGGAAGGCCGGCGAGGAGTCGGTTCCGGTGACGGCGTGGCCCCGGGCCGCGAGGCGGTTGGCGATGCGGCCGTGCCCGCACGCCAGGTCGAGGACCCGGGCGCCGGGGCGGAGTTCCAGGAGCCGGACGATGAGGTCCGCGTCGGCTTCGCTGCGGTCGTCACCGACCTGACGTTCGTGTTCCGCCGGGATTCCGGGTCCGGCGTAGAAGTGCAGGTAGTCCTCGTCGTACAGGGCGGCGGCATCGAAGTCTTGGTCGGCCATGCGACGACGGTATGCGGACGGCCGCACACGGATCGACTGCATTTTCCGCGTACGCGTCCGGCCGGCGTCCGCATCAACTGGCTTTTCGGCCAGGAAGGTTGGCCCTCCCCGAAGGCGTGGGGGCACTCGTCCGCGGAACCCTGGAGGGACCCCGGGGTCGCTCGCATGGCGTAACGGCAGGTGCGTGGTCGGCGGTGGGCACGGAGGCTGGGGAAGGCGTCGGGCCCGCTGCGGGCCCGACGCGCAGTCGCTGGATCGTACGTCGGGGCCCGAGGAGAGGACCTGTGCCGATGTCCCAGCACCACCTGCGTAGGCGTCCACGGCGTGGTCCGGGATGGCGGAGGCGTTCACCCGTCGGTCCCGTCGACGGGCGCGCGGGCTCGGTGGCGACCGCGTGCGGCGTCCTGTCCGTGGTGTCGGCGCTGTCCGCGCTGGCCCTGCTCGCCGGTCCGGCCTCCGCCGCGCCCCGGCAGCTGGGGCGCACGCCCGGCCCGTCGGTCCGGCTCGTCGAGTGCGACCTGCGCGCGGGACCGTACCAAGAGGAGGCCGAGGAACACCTCGGGCTCCCCCGCGACGGCCTCCAGTCGGCCGCCGACTGCGCCGGGATCCAGCACTTCCAGTTCAGCAACGGCATGGAGACGGCCAACGGCTTCGCCGGGCCGGAGACGTGGCGGATGATCCAGTTCGAGCGGGCCGCCGCGGACCCGTCGAGCCTGAAGGGCTGCGCACCGGAGAAGGGGGTGGTGGTCTGCGTCGACCTCACCCGCCAGATCCTCTGGGTCACGAACGGCGGGCGAGTGGTCTACGGTCCGGTGCCGGCGCGATCGGGCGTGCGCGGGTACGCGACGCGGACCGGGCGGTTCGCGATCTACGAGCGGGTCGAGGAGGAGTGGTCCGACCTGTACGACTCGCCGATGCCGTTCAGTCAGTACTTCAGCGGCGGGCAGGCCCTCCACGGGAGTTACCGCGGCATCTGGGAGGAGCCCGGGTCCCAGGGTTGCGTGAACCTGCGCTACGCGGACGCCCAACGGCTGTGGCGGGCCCTACGGATCGGGGACACCGTACGGGTCTGGGGTGCACGCGACAGCTGAGCCGAGCGCCCGGGCGGCGTGCGCCGGGTACGAGAACGGCTCCCCCCGGCGTTGCGCCGGGGGGAGCCGTTCTCGTGGGCGAGCGGTCAGGCCGCGCGCTTGTCCTTGTCCTTGACGGTGACCGTTCCGTGCGTCGTGCAGCGCGGATCGGTGCTGTCCGCCGGGCAGTTGCTGCCCGGCGTCGGGGACACGACCGTGTTGTCGAGCTTCAGGTCGCCGAACGGACGGTCGTGGACCGTGACCGAGAACGTGATGGTCGCGGTCTCGTCCGGGTCGAGCTGGCCCTCCCAGCTCAGAACGGGTTCGTCGTAGGTGACGGTTCCCGTGGAGGCAGTGGCGTCGCCGTCGTAGTCGGCGTCGTCGAGCAGACCGCTGAGGTCGTCCGTGAAGGACGCCTCGGTGGTGGAGCCTCCGGTGTTCTTGACGGTGACGGTGTAGGACACCGTGTCACCGGGGCGGACGGTGGCGGGGCCGTTCTGCTTCTTGACGACCTCCACCGAGCCGACGGTGGTCGTGGTGGTGCTGGTGTTGTTGCCCGGGTCGGGGTCGTCCTCCTTGCCCGTCACCTTGGCGGTGTTGGTGATGCTCGTGGCATCCGAAGCGACCGTGCCGGTCACCTCGATCGTCACACTGTCACCGTTGGCCAGAGCACCACCGGTGCAGGTCAACACCCCACCACCGATGCCACAACCCGACGAATCCGTGGTGACACCCGTCAACCCCGCCGGAATCGAGTCGGTCAACGTCCAACCCGTCGAATCCTGCGGACCGTTGTTCGTCACCGTGATCGAGTACGTCACCTGCCCACCGGCGGTCACCGTGGCCGGGCCGGTCTTCACCACCGCAAGGTCCGCCTCGGGAGCGACCACGTCCGTGGTCTTCGTGCTGGTGTTGTTGCCCGGGTCGGGGTCGTCCTCCTTGCCCGTCACCTTGGCGGTGTTGGTGATGCCCGTGGCATCCGACGCAACCGTGCCGGTCAC